>PAZP01000038.1 GCA_002715565.1 Flavobacteriales bacterium | reverse complement strand
TATTTATATTTTTGTAATTCAGAAAATGTAAGTTGTAAAAAGTTTCTATAACATTTGGTGTAATAAATTTTCTTTGCCGTTGCAATCTCAAATAATATGGATTTTCTAATAGATTGTAATATTTACTTGATTTTCCTAAAAAATTTTCAAGACCGATAGCAATATTATCTTCATATGAAAATACCCCGTAATTAAACCCGCCAAAGAAAGTAGTAATATTAGGTATGGGATATGAGGGAAAATGTTGGTTAAAAATACTGAAAGCTGTATTTAACTCACTAATAATATCAGAAAAATCATTAAAATATAAATGTACGCTATCATAGGCTTCACGCATATCAGAATGGTCAATAAAACGTAATATTTCTTTTTCGTATTCTTGATCAGATAAACCTTCATTTCTTACAATTTCTCTTTGAAAAATTGAAAAAAAACTTAGATTTTCTTTTCTCAAAGAATCTAAACCTTCGCTAATATTTTCACTGTTAAGGTTAAAAAGCTTTTCCTCAAATCTATAATACTTGAGCTCAAAATTTTTATTACTATCATTTATACATGATATAAAAAACAAAAAAAATATATATTTATACTTCATATTTAATTGCAAAAATAGCAAGTTTTAATTTAAATTTGCATTTATATGCATACACAAAAAATAATACAACATATAAGTAATTGGTTAAAAGATTACTTATTAAAATCTAATACTACAGGCTTTGTAATAGGCATCTCCGGAGGAATTGACTCAGCAGTAACTTCTACAATAGCTGCCAAAACTAATAAACCAGTTTTATGTTTAGAAATGCCTATTTTACAAAAAAAAGAAGAATTACAAAGAAGTCAAAATCATATAAAATGGCTCAAAAAAAAATACAAAAATATATCGTCAGAAAGAATTGATCTAACTAGTACATATAATGATATAATAAATAAATTTACGAAAAAAAATATTTTAGCAAATGTAAATACTAGAGCCAGAATACGAATGACTACACTATACTATTTAGCTCAAAGTAACAATTACTTAGTATTAGGTACGGGAAATAAAGTAGAAGATTTTGGGATTGGATTTTACACAAAATATGGTGATGGAGGTGTAGATATAAGTCCAATTGCAGATTTGTTAAAGACAGAAGTCTATAAAATCGGTGAAGAACTTAACATAATTCAAGATATCATGAATGCACCACCAACTGATGGCCTTTGGGATGACGGCAAAACAGATGAAGATCAAATTGGTGCAACCTATGCAGAATTAGAATGGGCAATGAATTATAATGGTGATGTGAAAAAATTAGATGAAAGGGAAAAAGAAATACTGAATATTTATAAAAATTTCAATTTAGCCAATCAACATAAAATGATTGAAATACCTGTTTGCTTAATACCTGAAAATTTAAAATAAAATTCACTTAACACTAATTTTATTTTTTGTAAACGAAATAGCTATTAACAAAAGTGATATAAAAACAGCTATTCTTCCAATATAATCTCCATAAATATTGTAAAAAGTATTTACATTAAATAAACTTACTTGTTCTTCAAAACTAACAGCTTGATTCCAATCTGTTTTTCTGATAACATCTCCTTTTTCATTTATAACACCTGAAATTCCTGTGTTTGCTGAACGAACAATCCATCTTCTATTTTCTATAGCTCTTAAACTAGCATATGAAAAATGTTGTTTATAACCTGCTGTATTTTTCCACCATCCATCATTTGTTATAATAGAAATTAAATTAGATTTTCCACCTCCTAAATCACCATAAACACTTTCATAACAAATAAGAGGTCTAATAACTGTATTACTAGTTGAAAAAGTGTTATTTAGGTTGTCTTTGCCTAGAGATCCAGCTATACCTCCTAAATCAACAGCAAATTTAACTAAAGGATCTAATAATTTTGGAAACGGCATCTTTTCAACTCCAGGAACTAATTTTGTCTTGTGGTAAACATCTATATCAGTACTATCATGTATAAAAATTGCTGAATTATAAATATCGTAAAAATAATCATAATTTAACATTTTCCGGGAGGTTTCTGTTCTATCATCAATACTAGTAATTAATTTATAAGTAGTTGCCCCTATTAAAATATTTAAATTTGGAAAATCAGATTGCAAATCTCTTAATGCTTTTATACTATACGAATTATTTATTTTACCCTCCCAAATATTCTCTAAAAGTGCAGTCTCAGGCCCTAATAATAATTGTGTACTTTCATTTAAATTATTTTTAGCTAATGAAATGAATTGATCCAGCTGATCTTCAAAATTAACACGAAACTTTTCGTTATAAGGGTCTATATTAGGCTGTACAATCACAACATTAATAGTGTCTTTTCGTATAAATTCATTATTAAAATACATTATAATAGAAGTGATAATTGGTAAAATAAAAACTGAAATCAATACCATGATAAGATGTTTGTTATACTTTCCTTGAATTATAAGAAAAAATAAAATATTCAACAATAAAACCCAGAATGAACCACCTAAAAAACCAGTATATTCATACCACTGAACTATTAAATGAAAATCCGCAAACACATTACCTATTGTTAGCCAAGGCCAAGACAACTGCCAGTTCAAATGAAGATATTCCATAGAAATCCAAATAAAAACAAAAAACATATAACCAATTTTATCTGAAGTAATTCTTCTAACTTTATGAAATAACAAAAAAGCTATTGACATTAAAGAAGCATTTATAACAAATGCAGCTACTGCACCAAATAATGTAGCGTGATAAATCCAATATGTTGTAATTAAATTAAAAAGAAAAAAAGAAAAAAATGAATAAGCAAAGATCTGCTTACCTGAAACACATTCTCTTTCAGCAATTAATAATGGAATAAATGCAAAAAATATAAATGGGAAATACCCAATTGATGGCCAAGAAAATGACAACAACAAGCCACTAGCAAGTGCTAAATAAAATTTTCTCATAATAATTACAAATATTGTTATATTTTTGCTAAAATGAATGTTTTTAAAAAAAATATACCAAATTTAATTACATTATTAAATCTTATATTTGGATTGCTTGCAATTTTCTTTTCATTTGAAATGCAATTAAAAATTTCTTCTATTTGTATATTAATTGGTGCAATACTTGACTTCTTAGACGGCGCTATAGCACGTTTATTAAATGTTAGCAGCGAAATAGGAAAGCAATTAGATTCAATGGCTGATATTGTAACATTTGGAGTGGCTCCAAGTTTTATTTTATTCAATTTAATGTTATCAAAATACAATGAAGAAATAATTAATAATTTATTTGAATTAAATAAAATCGCACCATATTTAATAGCATTTATTGTAGCAATTTTTAGTGCTATAAGGCTAGCAAATTTCAACATAGATATAAAACAAGAAAAATCATTTATTGGTCTTCCAACACCTGCTTTAGCAATCTTTGTTGCTTCAATACCATTCATCAATTCTAAAAATACAAATTTCATATTTAATGAAGAAAATTTAATTTTCATTGCATTAATTATGTCAATTTTATTAATTGTAAAAATTCCTTTATTCTCTTTTAAAATAGATATAAATGAAAAATTAAATTCTAAATTAAATATTTTGAGATTAATCTTATTAATATCATCTTGTATATTATTATTTAAAATTCAGATTGCTGCTATTCCTTTTATTATAACTTTGTATATAATTTTATCAATAATTAATAATTTGTTAAGAATATGAAATATATCGCTGAAATAAACATAATGCCATTAAAATCTTTACTGGATCCACAAGGAAAAGCAGTGAGTTCAAGCATGAGCAATATAGGATTATCTGAAATTGAAAATGTGAGGATAGGTAAACATATTACTCTTGAAATAGAAGCTGAAAATAAAAATTCTGCCAGTGAAAAGGTTAAAGAGGCATGTGAGAAGATGCTATGTAATCAGATTATGGAGTCTTTTGTCTTTAAAATAGAAGAAAAATAAAAAGACAATTATTTTCTAAGTTGAAAGTTCTTTCCTAAATAAACTTTTCTGACCTGCTTGTTATTTGCTAATTCTTGTGAAGTTCCAGATTTAAGAATCTTACCTTCAAAAAGAAGATATGCTCTATCAGTTATAGATAATGTCTCATGAACATTATGATCTGTAATAAGTATACCAATGTTTTTTTTCTTTAAAGTTGATATTATATTTTGAATATCCTCTACCGCTATTGGATCTACACCTGCAAATGGCTCATCTAACAAAATGAATTTAGGATTCGTTGCCAATGCTCTTGCGATTTCTGTTCTCCTTCTCTCTCCCCCAGAAAGTAAATCTCCAAGGTTTTTTCTTATTGAAGAAAGTCCAAACTCATCAAGTAATTCCTCACATCTTTTCTGTTGCTCAATTTTGGTTAAATTTGTCATTTCTAAAACTGATAGTAAATTATCCTCTACTGTCATTCTTCTAAAAACTGATGCTTCTTGTGCTAAATAACCTATTCCTAATCTAGCTCGTTTATACATAGGCTGATTAGTTATATCTATATCATCTAAAAATATACTTCCACTATATGCCTGTATTAAACCAACAATTATATAAAAAGTAGTAGTTTTTCCTGCACCATTTGGACCTAACAAGCCAACTATTTCCCCTTGATTTAAATCTAGAGATACTTCATTAACAAAAGGATGCATTTTACCCGTATTTTTGGAAGGATATTTTTTAATAATATTGTTAATGTATAATTTCATTTAATCAAGTCTTTTATTTTTAAGAACTCGTGATGAAATTTTAATACTTAATTCATAAAGAATCAAAAGCGGCAGGGAAACTAAAATTTGTGATGTTACGTCTGGCGGAGTAATTACTGCAGAAAGTATTAATGTTATAATTAAAGCGTGTTTTCTATATAGACGCATAAAGTGAGGAGTTAAGAACCCTACTTTAGTTAAAAAATATACAACTATAGGTAACTGAAAAATTATACCATTTGCTAAGCATATAGTAGTAACAGTACTAATAAAAGAAACCAAACTAATATTATTAGTTACAATACTACTAACTTGATAAGTGCCTAAAAAATTAATAGACATTGGAGATATAACGTAATAACCAAAAATTACGCCAATAAAAAAAAGCAGTGAGCTAAAAAAAACTATACCCCTCGCTAATTTTATTTCATTAGTATAAAGTGCCGGTTTAACAAAAGACCATATCTGCCAAAAAACATAAGGAAATGATATTATTATACCTGAAACTATAGAAACAAGTATATGCGTTGAAAACTGACCACTCATATGAATGTTAATTAATGTAAAAGGAGGCTCTTCTAAACATAAAGTATTTCCGAGTCCAATCAAATTAGATATTTTACATAAAATTATATAAGTAGGGAAATCTATATTTCTTGGAGCTAGAATAATTTGGTTGAAAACAATATCCTTAAATACAAAAGCTAAAGTTGAACATATAATAATAGCAACTCCCGAACGAATTAAATGCCATCTAAAAACTTCTAAATGATCTAAGAATTTCATGTCTGTATCTTTTTTCATTAAAGCAGTTCTTCTTTAACAATATCATGTAAATGTACCATTCCTATATATTTATCTTTTTTGACAACAACAATTTGAGAAATGCTATTTTCTTGCATATAATTCAATGCATCATATGCTAAGGTATTAAAATCCATGGTTATAGGTTTTTTTGACATAATATCACTTGCTTTCATTTGAGAAATGTTATTTTGATTTTCTAACATTCTTCTTAAATCACCATCTGTAATAATTCCAATTAAATTATTATGATCTAAAACCGCAGTTGCTCCTAATCTTTTATTAGAAATTTCAATGATAACTTTATCTATTGAATCTGTAATTTGTACTTTGGGCTTAAATTTTTCATCAGGCAATAAATCTATTAATCTTAATGATAATCTTTTTCCAAGAGTCCCCCCTGGGTGAAAACGTGCAAAATCTTCTTTATTAAAACCTTTACTTGTTAATAAACAAATTGCAATAGCATCTCCCATAACTAATTGAACAGTACTAGATGATGTTGGAGCTAAATCATTAGGGCATGCTTCTTTTTTCACACTAACATCTAAAATAAAATCTGATTGTTTAGAAATATACGAATTTAAATTACCAGTCATAGCAATGATTAAATTACCCATTTCCTTAATTATTGGTATTAATGATTTTATTTCTTTTGTGTTTCCACTCTTAGAAATACAAATCACTATATCATCTTTTTGTATATTTCCTAAGTCTCCATGTACTGCCTCAGCCAAATGCAGAAAAACAGACCTTTGTCCAGTTGAGTTAAATGTCGCGACAATCTTTTTAGCTATATTAGCACTTTTACCAATACCAGCGACAACAATCTTTCCATTAGACATTAAAATAGTCTGAATTATTTTTACAAAATCATTATCAATTCTATCAATTAATTGATACACAGCATCAATTTCAATTTTAATACATTCTTGAGCAATATTTTTAATTTCAGTTGAAGATTTCATGAAAATAAATAGTATATTCGTTACAAATTAAAAACAAAAATACCAATTTTATTATACAATGAGTATTTCTAAAGATGTACTAAGAAAAAAACTAAAAAGTATTTTTGGATATTCCTCTTTTAGAAGAAAACAAGAAGAAATAATTCTAAATTTATTAGCTAATAATGACAGTATGGTAATTATGCCGACTGGTGGTGGTAAGTCAATGTGCTATCAACTACCTGCACTTCTATCTGAGGGTTGCGCAATTATAGTTTCACCGTTGATTGCACTAATGAAAAATCAAGTTGATGTTCTAAGAGGGTTTTATCAAAACAATAATATTGCTCATGTATTAAATTCTTCATTGACAAAAACTCAAACCAATCAAGTAAAATCAGATATTATAAATGGAATTACAAAATTGGTATATGTAGCACCCGAATCATTAATTAAACAAGAAAATATACAATTCTTGAAAAAAACTAAAATTTCCTTGTTTGCAATTGATGAAGCACATTGTATTTCTGAATGGGGGCATGACTTTAGGCCTGAGTACAGAAAACTAAGAAGCATTATAGATAATATTGGTAAAGCACCAATAATTGCACTAACAGCAACAGCCACACCTAAAGTTAGAGCTGATATAATGAAAAACTTACAAATTAATGACGCAAAATTATTTTTAGATTCATTTAATAGAAGTAACCTATTTTATGAAATAATTCAAAAAAAAGACGTTGCAAAACAAATTATACAATACATAAATAATAGATCTGAAGAATCAGGAATTGTATATTGTTTAAGCAGAAAAAAAGTTGAGGAAATTGCTGAAACATTACAAATCAACGGCATAAAAGCTTTACCATACCATGCAGGTTTAGATGCAAAACAAAGAGTTGCAAACCAAGAAGCTTTTTTAATGGACGATTGTAATGTTATTGTTGCAACTATTGCGTTTGGAATGGGAATTGATAAGCCAGATATTAGGTATGTTATACATCATGATATACCTAAAAGTTTAGAAGGTTATTACCAAGAAACTGGAAGAGCTGGAAGAGATGGGGGGAAAGGTGATTTAATTACTTTTTATGATTATAAAGATATTGAAAAACTTGAAAAATTTTTACAAGGAAAGCCTGTTGCAGAGCAAGAAGTAGGAAGATTACTTATAATGGAAACAATTGCATTCTCTGAAACATCAATGTGTCGTAGAAAATATTTATTACATTATTTTGGAGAAGAGTTTGATGCTTTGAATTGTGAGAACATGTGTGATAATTGTAAAAATCCAAAAGAAAAAGTAGAAGGGGAAAAATATATTAAAGCAATACTAGAGTCTATCATTGAATGCAAAGAAAGGTTTAAGCCTAAAGAAATAGCAAAGATTATGATTGGGGAAAGTAATTCTTTAATAAAACAACACATGTCTCAAATTGCAAGCATCTTTGGAAATGGAAAAGAAAAACCAATAGGATTTTGGCACTCAATCATAAGACAAATATACGTGAAGAAACTAATAACTAAAGAAATTGAAAGTTATGGTGTTTTGAAAATCACTGAAAAAGGTAAAAAATTTCTCCGAGAACCTTATAGCATTAAAATAACTGAGGATCATACATATGAAGCAGATAACTCTAAAAATATTAACACTCTAAAAGGACAAGCTGCTGATCAAGTTTTATTTAAATTATTAAAAAGTCTCAGAAAAAAAATGGCAAAGAAAATTGGCTTACCACCAGCAATACTTTTTATGGAACCTTCTTTAATAGATATGGCAAATCAATATCCTGTTACTATGGAGGAGATGAGTCAAGTACAAGGAGTGGGGCAAGGAAAAGCAGAAAAATATGGTAAAGAATTTATTGTCACAATAAAAAAATATGTTGAAGAAAATGATATTGTAAGACCACAAGATATTATTGTTAGAAGCGTCGCTAATAAATCTAATAATAAAATATATATTATTCAATCATTAGATAAAAAATTACCTATTGAAGATATTGCTAAAGGAAAAGGACTTTCTGTAAATGATTTGCTTACTGAAATGGAAGAAATTGTTGAAAAGGGAACTAAATTAAATTTAAAACATATTATGAGTGATATGATGGAAGAAGAAGAAATTGATGAAATAAATGACTTTTTTAGAGAAACAGAAAACTTTTCATTTGATGAAGCTAGAATGGAATTTTCAGAAGATGAATTTAATGATGAAGAAATAAGAATACTCAGAATAAACTTTATTTCGCAAATAGCCAATTAATGAGAACATTAATATTATCTAGTTCATTGTCAGTTGAATCAAAATCTTATTTGTTATGCAGAAAAACTTACAAAATATTAACTGAAAAAGTTGACTGTAAATTATTTGATGCAAGATCAATTTCGTTAAGAGCTTTTCATAATGAAACAACCGAAGGCATGAAAAAATTAAAACAAGAAATAAAAAATAGCGACAATATTATTATTGGTATGGGGGTGCATTGTTATTCAATTAACGATAGTTTAAAAATTATACTAGATAATTGTTTTGAAGAGGCTGAAGGTAAATTTTTTGGTATTTTATGTGCTGCTGGAGGTGAAAAAAGTTATTTAGCCACTCAACATTTAAGCCAAATATGTATGAATGAATGGAGAATGATACAATTACCAAGAATAGTATACGCAACGACAAAAGATTTTAAAAAAGATAAAATAAATTCTATTGAAACAGAAAATAGAATCAAATTATTTGCAGAAGAGTTTTATAGAATAGGAGGGAAATTATTAAATTAACTTTTTATTGCTAAATAAGCCATTAAACCCATCCCTATTTCTAATGATCTTTCATCGATATTAAATCTTGAAGTGTGTAAACCATGTTTAATATCCTTTTGCTTATTTCCTGTACCCAAACGATAAAAACAAGAAGGTATTTTTTCTGAATAATATGAAAAATCTTCTGCCGTCATTCTTACTGGCAACTCAACAACATTATGCCTACCTATAAATTCCTGAGCTAATTTAATTGCACTATTTGTTAAATTTTTATCATTAACTAAACAAGGATAACCTACTTTAATATTAAAATCAATAGTAACATTATGTTTTTTTGACATAATATTTGAAATCTCTTTCATATATTTATGTGAAGCATATCTGAATTTTTCGTTTAATGCACGAAAAGTACCCTTTAAATTAACAAATTCAGGAATAACATTTGTAGATCCATCTGCGTTAATATAACCAATTGCAAATACATTTCTGTTATCAACTTTTTTAATAAAATATCTGTTTAATTCTAGTATTAAATCAGATGCAGCTAATATAGGATTATTATATTTTTCAGGTATCGCAGCATGTCCTCCAATTCCTTGAATTTTAATATATAATTCATCTGTAGAAGCCATATACTTGCCAGATTTAAAACCTACTTTACCATATTCTAAATCAGGAAAGACATGCTGAGCAAAAATCATATCAACTTCTGGGTTTTTTAACACTCCCTCACTAATCATTTGCTGTGCTCCTCCTGGCAACATTTCTTCAGCAGGTTGAAATATAAATTTAATTGTTCCATGCCATAAATTACTTAATTTATGCAAAATACGTAAAACACCTAACAAAGATGCTGTATGAGCATCATGACCACACGCATGCATTACACCATAATTTTCTGATGAATAAGAACAATTTGTTTCCTCTATAATTGGAAGGGCATCAATATCTGCCCTAAGTGCAATTGTTTTAAATTGAGGATCCAAACCTTTTAAAACAACTACTATCCCATTATTTGCAATATTATCTATATATGGTATTTTCCATTTATTCAAAATATTTTTAATGTATTTCGATGTTTCATTTTCTTTAAACGAAAGTTCGGGATATTTATGCAGGTGCCTCCTAATCTGAACAATTTCTTCAAAAAAATTAGATGCTAATTCTTTTATTTTATTCTTCATTTACTTAAAATCATCTTTAATGCACCAAATAACATAATCAAACCAAAAATTCTCCTTAGTATATCTGGCCTTAAATGAACAGCATATCGAGACCCAATATATCCACCTAAAATGAACATAGAAGAAATTATTAATGCATGATGCCATTTTACAAAACCCTGATGGTGATAATTCATAGCAGCAAGAATACCAATAGGAGGTAACATAACAGCAAGTGAAGTTCCCTGTGCTTCATGTTGAGAATAACCTAATAGAATAATTAATAACGGAATAATTACTAACCCTCCACCTATACCTACGATTCCAGATAGCAATCCAGCAAATAAACCAATTAAAACTAAAATTAAAATATATGTAATACTCATTAATGCAAATATAAAGAACTTATATCTTTGCATATCAAATAATTATTTTTTCTATGAAAATTCAAAAATTCACTTTCAATCCTTTTCAAGAAAATACTTATATAATATATGACGAATCTAAAGAATGTATAATTATTGATCCAGGGTGTTATAGTGATCAAGAAAAAAAAGAATTAGCTTCATTTATTGAAATAAATAAGTTAAAACCCATAAAATTAATTAATACACATTGCCATATTGATCATATATTAGGAAATAAATTTGTTGCTAATGAGTGGAACCTGGAATTAAATATTAATAAACTAGAAATTCCTATACTTAAAAGTGGAGCTGAAGTGGCTAACATTTATGGATTCAATGAATATATAGCATGTAAAATACCTTCAGAATTCATAAATGAAAATGATATAATTAAATTTGGTAAAAGTGAGTTAACTGTTTTTTTAACTCCTGGCCACTCTCCTGGCCATATTAGTCTTTATAGTAAAAAACATAATATTCTTATATCAGGTGATGTTATTTTTCGAAATAGTATAGGAAGAACTGATCTTCCCGGTGGTAATTACTCAACCTTATTAAAGAGTATAAAAAATAAAATCTTAAACCTCCCTTTATCTACAAAAATATTATGTGGACATGGACCTACAACTAATATAAAAGAAGAAATAGAAAATAATCCATTTATAAATTAATAAAATTCATCTATAACTTCTAATAAAGTTCTGAATGCAATTGCTTTGTCTCCAAATTTTTTATAATGTTTTTCTTGTAATAATGGTGCATATTTTGATTGATAAATATGCATATCTTTCATCGTATTACACTTATATGAAATAGCATAAGTATATTCATCGTTATTTGTTTTAGAAATAACACGATTTAATTGTGCTTTAACAAAGATATTACATTCCATAACTTCTGGTATATGCACCTCTTGCATCCATTTTAACCAAGCTGTAACTATTTCTTTGTCAATACTAACTGTAACATTATAAAGTATCATAAAACACTAATTTTTATCTCTTAAAAATCTAAACCGATTTCTTGCTTCAGAGGCATAAATACTACCCTGATAATTTAGTACTATCTTTTCATAAAAATTCATAGCCATTTCTGGTTTATTTAATTTATTATCATAGATACTAGCTTGCATATATAATGCCTCATCAGCTAGTATATCATGTGACCACTCCTCTTCTATTTTTTTATACATTTTTAAAGCAGTATTTATACTATCTAAATGCAAATAAATATCAGCTTTTCTCATATAAATCTCATCTGTTAATGAATGGCCTGGAAAATACATAAGAATAGAATCATATTTAATTATAGATTCTTTATATTTTTTTTGATATAAAAGCATATCTGCATATGCAAAAGTCTTCATAGGCACATCAGATGTATCAATATTATAATTATCTGTAATTAGCAATGACAGATCCATTGCATCGTTAGATATTAACTTCGAAGTTGAGGCTTTTAATACATCTAGCTGTGCTTGTGCCCATTCAAAATCTCCTTGGTAATATGAAATTTTAGCAATCTTTAATTTTGCATTATGACCAATAGGGTTTTCTTTGAAATCTTTTTCTACTTGAGAATAAAATAAAAGTGCCTGCCAAACATCACCTAATAAAAGTTGTATATCTGCATACTCTATCTTACATGCTGCTAAATCACCTGCAGTTAAATTAGGAATAGATAATGCTTCTTTTAAAATATTTTCTGCTAGAATTAAATTATCTAGAAAAAAAGCCTGAAAATGAGCATAATTTAATAATAAAAGAATTGTTTCACTATTTTTACCTAAATCATTAATTGCTTCAGCATACTCCTTATCTATATTATTTAGATTATTTTGAACAAAGCCAATATTTTTTGTTTTAGCATATAAACTATTAATAGTAGATTGTATGAAAAGAGGATTGTTTTTACCTTTTTTAAGAATATAATTATACGCCTCTATTGCTAATAAATAGTTTTTTTTATCTAAAAAAGATTCCGCTAAGTCAAATACAGCATCTGCATTATTTTTTTTTCTTTTATCTAATGATATTGCTTGTTTAAGAGCCATCTCGTATTGTTGGTTTTGCATAAAAAACCAAATTAATAATTCAGAATAATATACATTATCACTTTCCATAGAAACATACTTTAATAATGCTCTTTTAACAATTTTATAATTTTTATCACTTTTTATCCCATCATTATCAAGGAATTTTTGTATTTGAGATATAACATATGTTTTTTGACTAGCATTATTACCTATTACATTTAAATATTCTTCTACCATTTTTTCTGGCTGCTCTAAATTAACATATAACTGTGCTTTTTGAAAACCAAAGTTTAATTTGGGGTTTACTTCTTGAAATATATTATAAACATTTAAAGCCTCTTGATACATATTATAACGCGCAAATGTATTTGCTAAAACAATTGCCTGAGATCTTTGTCCATTAATTTTTGAAAACACCTTTTTAAAAGTTCTTTCAGCTTGCTTTTCTTTTCCTTGTTTTTTTTGAGCAATGCCTATATCTAATTGATATATTAAATTTTTATAATATTTCGAATATGCTTTTCTAGCTAATCTTTCAGCTTCTTTATATTTTTCTAATTTAATTAGAGCAAAAAAATAGTTTGAATAATAATTAGATGAAAAAAAATTTTTTTCCATTTCAATATATATATTTACCGCTTTCTCATAATCATGAGATAAAAAATATTTATTTGCCAGTTTTTGTGGGCTATCTTGTGCAAAAATTAAATTAGGAACAAATAGAATTAATAATAAATAATGCATTTAATTAATAATAGTTAAATCCATATATGATTGTAATACTTTAGGTACTATTATTCCTTTTTCAGTTTGATAGTTTTCTAAAATTGCAGCAAAAATTCTAGGTAATGCTAATGCACTGCCATTTAAAGTATGACACAGATATTTTTTTCCATTTTTATCTTTATATCTTAATTTCAATCTATTTGATTGATAATTTTCAAAATTTGAAACAGAGCTAACTTCTAGCCATCTTTTTTGTGCCGCTGAATAAACTTCAAAATCATAAGTTAGCGAAGAAGTAAAACTAAGATCTCCTCCACATAATTTTACAATTCGATATGGCAAATCAAGTTCATCTAATATATTAGAAACATGATTAACCATTTCATCTAAAGTTTGGTATGATTTTTCTGGTGTTTGCAGTTGTACAATTTCTACTTTATCAAATTGATGCAATCGATTTAAACCTCTCACGTCTTTACCATATGATCCGGCCTCCCTTCTAAAACAAGGAGTAAAGGATGTACATTTAATCGGAAGTGAATTTTGATCAATTATTTGATTTCTAAATAAATTTGTAATAGGAACCTCAGCAGTTGGAATTAAATACAAATTATCTAATTTAACATGATACATTTGATCATCTTTATCAGGTAGTTGCCCTGTTCCAAATGCAGAATCTTCATTTACAAGATGTGGTGGGATAAATTCTTTATAACCAGCATTTATATTTTTATCTAAAAAGTAACTTATTAAAGATCTTTGCAATTTGGCACCTTTATCAATATATACTGGAAATCCAGAACCTGTAATTTTATTCCCTAACTCAAAATCTATCAAATTATACTTAGAAGCTAATTCCCAGTGAGTCAAGGCATTATTAACCAAAATTGGTATTTTACCTGATTCTTTAATAATTATATTATCTTTCTCTGTTTCTCCATTAGTTACTGATGAATGTGGAATATTAGGTATATCTTTTAATTTTTCATAAATCTCTTTTTCAAGACTTTCTTTTTTAAAATGTAATTCTTTTGTCTTCTTTTTTAAAATTAGAGACTTTGCTTTCAACTCGTCAGCTTCTAATTTCTTCCCCTCTTTATATAAAGCACCGATCTCCTTTGCTAATTTATTAGCCTTAAATAATAATTCATCATTTTTTTGTTGCAATAATTTTCGGTCATTATCCTTTCGAATTAAAATTTCGAATACACTAGAGGCATCAAAATTTTTAATCTTTAATAAGCGAATATATTCTTCTTTATTGTCTCTTATATCATTAACATTTAGCATCTTAATAAATTTTAAACAAATTTAAACAAAAAAAACTCTTGATATCAAGAGTTTTTCTCATATATATTTAGATATTATTAATTTATTTATTCTACAGAAACGTAAGATTTATTATTCCTTTTCTTTGTAAATCTAACTACACCATCTTTTAATGCAAATAATGTATGATCTTTACCAATACCTACATTATTTCCAGCATTGTGAACAGTACCCCTTTGCCTAACAATTATGTTTCCAGCAATAATTTGTTGACCTCCAAAAATCTTCACTCCTAACCTTTTACTATGAGACTCTCTACCGTTCTTACTGCTTCCGGCTCCTTTTTTATGTGCCATTTCTATTTATTTTTTTGTTAATTATTTAGCTTTCTTTACTGTAGCTTTCTTTACTGTAGCTTTCTTTACTGTAGCTTTCTTTACTGTAGCTTTCTTTACTGTAGCTTTCTTTACTGTAGCT
>PAZP01000037.1 GCA_002715565.1 Flavobacteriales bacterium | reverse complement strand
ATTAGAAAAGATATTAAAAAAGAATTCAGATATCCATTTCCAAGTTATTATTCTAAAGGAGTAGGAGTTCCATTAAAAAAATGGGATATAAAAAAACTAGAATCACTTAAAAGTTGTTTAACTGTTGGAGATGCATTGAAAAAAATCAAATATGACCCTAAAGACATTGATAATCACCCAATGAATCATAATCCAAAAACTATAGAAAGATTTAAGTATATTCCAGAAGGAGATTCAATTGCTAATCATATTGAAAATTTACCAACACATCTAAAAATCAGCAAATTTTACTCTAGAGGTAATACTATGAGATTAGATCGAAAAGAACCTAGTCCAACTCTAGTTCCAGGCCATAGTAATTTTCCAGTTCATCCTACTGAACATAGGAGTATTACTGTAAGGGAAGCAGCTATGATAACTGGCTTTCCATCAAAATATAAGTTTTTAGGAAATCACACTAAAAGATGTGAACATGTTGGTAATGCCGTCCCTCCTCCACTAGCTTTTGCTATAGCAAAAGCTTGTTTAGAATTATTAAAAGGGAAATAACACAGTTACAAATACTTCAAAAAACAATTTATATCTTCAATATTTGATTTGACTTCCCTTACTAACCTGTCTTCTCTTATTTGACCTTTTTTGTAAATTGAGAAAATAAAGTTAGGTTTAAGAATACTATTCGTTCTTACACTTCTATATCCTTTATCCGTCATAATATGTGATATTCTTTTGTATCCAAGACCTCTATTTTCTTTAAGGAATTTAACTAACCTAAATAACTTTTTTTGGTAGGTTGTATAGTGAGAAATATTAAGATTACAATTTTCTAAAGAAAGTGTAAATGATATTTTAAGTGATAAATTTTTTATGTTCTTGGGGTCAACTACTTCATTATGAAAACTATCGGTTACAGTCGAGTAGTTTTAGTCTTTATTAGTTTTTTAGCAGTTATTTAATTTTCTCAAAATAGCCACTAAATAATTGCATCTTTATGAACTTAAAGATAAATAATTATAATTTAAGATTGGTATTTTTAAATGTTAGAATAGCTTCTTTAATAAATTCATCTTCTTCAGATAAAATTTTATAATAAATTTTATCATCAAAAATATTTCTTGCTATTGTAGCTTTTAATAAATTTTTAAGATATTTCATTTCTTCTTTACCTATTTCAAAATTCTCTTTCTTTTTGTTAGACAGAAAGATTAAAAAGGCATTATATATATTATCTTCATCTAAACTAGTATCTGATATTTTTAGCAACGGAGCACTTTTCTTTATTAACAGCGCATAATCTAAACAAAATTCATTTATCCAGCCTTTGCTCAACATGATATTAATAGAGCTATAATCTCTATTTTCTGGTCTTTTAATTTCAATATCAGGTTTAATTCCACCACCGGCATACATTATTCTGCCATTTTTTGTTCTATATTGTGTGCTGTCAATATTAGATATATTTGGTTTAATTTTTAATGAATTAAGTAAATTAAATGTATTATTTTCTGAATATGGTTTTTGTATACACCTTCCTGAAGGGGTGTAGTATCTTTGAGTAGTTAATCTAATTGCTGAGCCATCATTTAAGCTAATTTGTTCTTGCACTAACCCTTTACCAAATGAACGCCTTCCAATTACTATCCCACGATCATTATCTTGTATTGCTCCAGCAATAATTTCTGATGCAGATGCTGATCCCTCATCAATTAAAATTATAACTTCGATATTTTGTAAGCGCCCATTATTTGTTGCGTATATATTTTCTCTTTTTCTATTTCTTCCTTCAGTATAAACAATTAGATTTTCTTTTTTAAGTAGTTCATCACAGATACCAATAGCCATTCCCAAGAACCCTCCAGGGTTTCCTCTTAAATCAAGAATTAATTTTGACATCCCTTGATCTAATAAATTTGGGATACTTGAATTAAATTCATTATATGTTGTTGCTGAGAATCGATTTATCTTTATGTATCCAATATTATTATTTAGCATCATGGATATATCTAAACTATGTAGAGGGATGTCGTCACGAATAATATTAAAGTCCATCAGCTTATTATTACTACGCCGATAAATTTTAATTTTTACTTCACTCCCTTTTTCCCCTCTAAGTCTTTTAATAACATCTTCATTTTGAATATTTATATTTGTTACATTTTCGTCATCTACATTAACAATCCTATCTCCAGAAAGGATGCCAAGCTTTTTGGATGGGCCTCCAGAAATTGCAGCAATTACTACAATACTATCATTAATAATATTAAATTGAATTCCTATACCACTAAAACTACCTTTCATATCCTCTTCTATTGTTTTTAATTTTTTAGCAGGAATATAAGATGAATGCGGGTCTAGTTTACTTAATATGGAGTTTATAGCAGTTTGATCAAAATTTTT
The DNA here is from genome assembly GCA_002715565.1 of Flavobacteriales bacterium. Lineage (GTDB taxonomy): Bacteria > Bacteroidota > Bacteroidia > Flavobacteriales > BACL11. The sequence goes on along the minus strand of PAZP01000037.1, from coordinate 14,659 downwards.
TGCTAAAGAATCTACATGATGAGTTTTTACTAAATTTAGAATTAGTTGAATTTTATCATTTAATTCGTTTTGCTCATCAGGTTTTTTTAATATACTTCCTATAATAATTCCGGTTATTATTAACAAAGAGTATATTATTGGTGTAAATGATTGGTTTTTTGTCATAACAAATCTTGACCAATTTGAACTAATTCAACACCAGCTTCTTCAAGAAAATGTAATCCAGAGGTATCTTTATACTTATCAATATAAACCAATCTTTTTATTCCAGCTTGATGTGCTAGTTTGCTACATTCTTTACAAGGAGATAGTGTTAAGTATAATGTTGCTCCATTACAATTGTGATTAGATCGAGCAGTTTTAAGAATAGCATTTGCTTCGGCATGTAATACATACCAGAATGTATTTCCATCTTGGTCCTCACACTCATTGTCAAAACCTGATGGGGTTCCATTATAACCATCAGATATTATCATGTTTTCTTTTACTATAATTGCACCAACTTTTTTTCTCTTACAATAGGATAGTTTTGCCCATTCTAAAGCCATTCTTAAATAAGCTTTGTCATATTTTTCCTGTTTCTTTTTCTTCATCTTCATAACTAAATTTTAAGTAGGAGATCAGAACCTATTTTTGTACCCAGAGCCGGGGTCGAACCGGCACGGGTTTCCCCATTGGTGTTTGAGACCAACGCGTCTACCAATTCCGCCATCTGGGCAAATGTCTTACAAAAATATAAGATTGTAATAAAACTAAAGTTATTTTAGTAAAAAATAAAGACTTAAATGTGTAATTTACATCTTAAGATGTATATTTGCATCCCTTTTGATTAAAATAGTGTATGGATAAACCAGTAAAATTTTTTTCAGGTAGTGTATCTAAAGAATTAGCTGAAAATATAGCAAGTTCTTTTGGAACTGTCTTAGGAAGTCATGAAATTATTGAGTTTTCAGATGGCGAGATTGAACCTTCTTTTGACGAAACTGTGCGTGGGGCAGAGGTGTTTTTAATCCAATCTACTATGCCTCCAGCAGAAAATTTGATAGAATTATTATTAATGATCGATGCAGCAAAAAGAGCTTCTGCATATAGTATAAATGCTGTTATTCCTTATTTTGGTTATGCAAGACAAGATAAGAAAGGAAAACCAAGAGTTCCAATAGCTGCAAAATTAACAGCAAATTTATTGTCAGCAGCAGGAGTTAATCGAGTAATTACAATGGATTTACATGCAGATCAAATACAAGGTTTTTTTGAAGTACCTGTTGACCATTTATATGCGTCTACTCTGTTTATTCCTTATATTAAATCTCTTAATCTATCTAATTTAATTATTGCATCTCCTGATATGGGAGGTTCTAAACGAGCAAATACATATGCGACATTTTTGAATTCAGAGGTGGTAATATGCTATAAACATCGAGATAAGGCAAATGAAATTAGTAAAATGATGATTATAGGAGATGTTAAAAATAAGGATGTAGTTATTATAGATGATATGGTAGATACTGCAGGAACATTAACAAAAGCCGCAGATTTAATGATCAAGAATGGAGCAAATTCAGTTCGAGCAATATGTACTCATGGTCTTTTTTCTGCCAATGCTTATGATAGAATTGAACACTCAAAATTAGAAGAAATAGTCATTACAGACACTATACCAAAAGAACATAAAAGTAATAAAGTTAAGGAATTATCTGTAGCTGATTTATTTGCTAGTACAATTAAATCTGGATTAAATAATAAATCAATAAGTGATAATTTTATCTGTTGAAATATAAATATAAATTAAATTATTAAAATGAAAACACTAGCAATTAACGTTAAAGAAAGAGAAAAAGTTGGCAAATCTAATACTAGATCGTTAAGAAATCAGGGTAATGTGCCATGTGTGCTTTACGGGGGAGAAAAGCAAGTGACTTTTTACGCTCATGAAAATGAATTTAGAAAATTAGTTTACACCCCTGATGTCTTTATTGTTGAATTAGATATTGACGGTAAAAAATATAATGCTATCACGCAAGATATCCAATTTCATCCTGTTACAGAAAAGATATTGCATATTGATTTTTTACAAGTATTTGATGATAAGCCTGTAACCGTGTCTATTCCTGTAATATTAAACGGCATTGCCGAAGGAGTTAGACAAGGAGGGGTTATGATGTTTAGAAGAAATAAAATAATTACAAAAGGATTGGTTAAAGATTTGCCAGATGCAATTGAATTGAATATAGAACACCTTAAAATAGGCATGTTTATTTATATACAAGATCTTAATATTGATGGATGTCAATTTATAGCGCCAGGAAATTCTGTAATTGTAGGAGTAAAAACAGCAAGAACTGTCGTTGAGGAAGTTGTATTAGATGAAGAAGAGGGTGCTGAAACTGAATCTGACACAAAAAAACCAGATGAAAATGCAGAATCTGATTCTGAAAACAAGGATAAAGCAGATAATAAAGAAGAAGCATAATTATAGATCATAATTAATGAAATATTTAATTATTGGTTTAGGAAATCCTGGCGATCAATATCGCAATACAAAACATAATATAGGTTTTAGTATTCTAGATAAATTTTGTGAATTAGAAGATTTAGAATTTGTGTCATCTAGACATGCAGATATAGCTGATTTAAAATTTAAAGGTAGAGTTTTAAGATTTATAAAACCTAATACATTTATGAACTTAAGCGGTAAGGCTGTAAATTATTGGATGCAGAAATCAAAAATAGAAATTAAAAATATTTTAGTTGTTACTGATGATATTTCTTTGCCAGTTGGCAGTCTTAGAATGCGTACAAAAGGTTCTGATGGAGGACATAACGGGCTTAAGGATATAAATCTATGTTTGGGAAGCACTAAGTATTCTCGTTTACGTTTTGGAGTTGGGAATGATTTTCCCAGAGGAAAGCAAGCGGATTATGTTTTAAGCTGTTTTATAGAAGATGATATTCCTCTTATTGATGAGAAGAAATTATTAGCCGTTGAAATGATTAAAAGTTTTGTAACTATAGGTGTAAATAAAACCATGTCTAATTTTAATGGTAAATAAATATCAATTAAATTATTATAATTATTCAAATAATGTAATTTTGTTTTTAAAAATGGTATCGTGGCCGAGTGGCTAGGCAGTGGTCTGCAACACCATCTACAGCGGTTCGAATCCGCTCGATACCTCAAAAGAATGCTTGTTTTATATAACGAGCATTTTTTATTTATATTTGCATATCTTAAAGTAAAGGATGTCAAAATTAAGAACTATAGTTTTTTTATTTTTTCTGTTTAATAGTATTGTATTACATGCTCAGCAAGAATTATGTATTGTAGATTCTATAAGCTATAATTACGTTGACTGTTATGGGGATAGCACTGGAAGTATCAGTTTAACTTTGTTAGATACAGATCCCACATATCCTTCTCCCGTATTTTGGTGGAATGGCCCTAATGGATTCTATCAGCCACAGACGTTATCAATATCTAATTTGTCAGCAGGAGACTATATATTTACAATTATTTTATATGCAGATCCTTTAGATACTAATTCAGTAATATGTTCAAATCTTATTAATGGATCACCAAAGGATACAATAAAAATTAAACAAACTATTAAGATTAATGCAGATTTTATGCTCAAAAACATGTGTGATTTAAATGATTCTGCAGATGTTGCCTCAACAATTTGGGGAGGAACACCACCTTATACTACGCTTTGGAGTAATGGAGATACTTCCAGAAACCCTTTAAATCTTCATCCTAATAGTATGATTTTTCCAGATACTGCACATTATGTTATAATTTCAGATAAAAATTCTTGTGTAGATACACTTACATTAAAAATAAGCCCTGTGAAACCAATGGATTCATATATGTCTTCTCAAGGTGTAGCTTGTAAGGATGATAATAGTGGTGAAGCAAGTATTTTTATTAATGGAGGAATAGGTCCCTATAGTTTTATTTGGAATAATGATACCAATTCAGTTATCATAAATGAAATATCATCTAATATCAATTCTCTTTTACCTGGTCAGTATGTTGCTTTAGTAACTGATGACATGGGATGTACGATAATAGATTCAGTAATTGTAAGTTCAGATCCATCCATATGTTTAAATATATATAAAGTGTTTTCTCCCAATTTTGATGGTGTAAATGATTTTTGGGAAATAGAAAACATAAATTTATACCCTCAAGCTTTGGTGCTTATCTATGATAGAAATGGAAGGCAAGTATTTAGAAAAAGAAATTATAAGAATGAATTTTCTATTGCATTTTCTGGAGAAGACCAACAAGGTAGAGTTTTACCTTCAGGGACATATTATTATATTATTGATTTAGAAAATGGTGATAACGAGTTTAAAGGAACAGTTTCAATTATAAGGTAAGATGAGAATATTAATTTTATTTTTAATTATGGTTTATTCAGGCATATTAACTGCCCAACAAGAACCGATATTCACACAATTTTATGTAAATAAAATGATCATAAATCCTGCTGTTTCTGGAAGTTCATCATATAATTTGTTCAATATCCAAAGTCGACAACAATGGTTGGGGTTTGATGGAGCACCTTTTACTAGTAATATATCTTATCAAGGAGCTTTAAATAACCGTTCTGCTATGGGAGGATATATGATGTTTGATCAGGCTTACCCTTCATTACAAGCTAATTTTAATGTAAATTATGCATATCATATACCTTTAAACAACGAAAAATTAAATTTATCTTTTGGAATAGGAGCAAAGTTTATGTATTATAATTTAGATTTTAAAAGAGAAGAATTGCCCCCCGGTAACGATGAGGCATTTTCTGCACAGTCACAAACTAGTTTTCTTGGAGATGCTTCTGCAGGATTTTTTCTTTATTCTAAGAAATTTTATCTTGGTTTTTCTTCTAATAATTTATTGCAATCATCATACAATGAACCGGTTAATAAACGGTTTGATAATTTTTTAAAACGTAATTATTATTCAATTTTTGCGTATAGATTTAGAATTATAAATAATGATTGGGAGCTAGAGCCTTCTTTTTTGATTAGAAAAGCGCATGGTTTTTCAAACATATCTGATTTAAATACAAGAATTATATATTTAAAAGATAACTGGAGCGGACTGTCATATAGAACAGATGGAACAGTAATTTTTTCTTTTGGATTTGCCTCAGGAAATACTCATTTTTCTTATTCATACGACCATACTTTTAAGGGAACAATACAACAATATTCTTATGGAACACATGAGCTAGGGATAACATTTAAAATTGAAACATTGGCCACAAAAAGACATATAGGCTTCTGGCAATATTAGATGATTAACGGAATTGAACATATTGGTATAGCTGTCTCAGATTTAGAAAAAGCAACAAAAAAATTTGAAAAAATTTTTGAACAGAAGCCTTATAAAGAAGAATTAGTAAACACACAGAATGTTAGAACAGTCTTTTTTAATATAGGAGACAGTAATACTAAGATTGAGTTAATAGGATCTACTAATCCTGTTAGCCCAATTGCAAAATATTTGCAAAATAATAAAGAAGGCATTCACCATATTGCATTAAATGTTGCAGATATTCATAAAGAAATGAATCGATTAAAATCATTGGGAATTAGATTGTTAAATGAGTTACCTAATAAAGGCGCGGATAATAAATTAATTTGTTTTTTACATCCAAAAGACACAAATGGAGTTTTAATTGAGATTTGTCAAGAAATAATATAATTATAGGAATAAAATTATGTAATATTTTGATCAAATTTGATATGTTTGCATCAAATTCAGGGCCTATAGCTCAGCTGGTTAGAGCACTTGACTCATAATCAAGGGGTCGTTGGTTCAAGCCCAACTAGGCCCACAAAAATAAAACCCACTAATTTGAGTGGGTTTATTTATTAAAGACTACAGAATGCCTTCTGTTTAATTGCTTTCAGAGCTAAAAAGCTTTTGCACCATAGTGCACTAAGGCTTACTAACAATGTCTTTAATTATCTTTTAGAATGGTATTCAAAGTATTCTTTTCTATCTCTTAAAATTTGACGTATTAAAATAATAACTAATGCCGAGCTCAATATTAAGAATGTAATCATAATTTTCTATCTTTTTAATGATGCAAATATATTATGATATAGCCTGTTATACTTTATGTAATTATTAACAAAAAGTTATTTAATATTAAATTTGATAATTAATCTTAAGCCCAAAAATCTTCCAGGGTTATATGATCTATACACCTCTTTTTTTGCACCATATGAATCAGTAATCATAGTTTTGTTTTGTTTTAAGATGTTCCGTAATGAAATTCCTAATATATTTATTTAATTTCTTTTATTAGTTTTGTGTAATATCTATTTTACATGAAGAGAGTTTGTTTAATTTTTTTAATGTCTGGGTTTTATTTTTTTGATCTGTCAGCGCAAGTAAAAGGTATACGTTCTATTAATGGTAGTTTAATTAGTAATCAATTACCTAATTTATTGAGCGATGAAGATATTTTTGACGGTTTGATAGAGATGTTATTGTATGCATCAAATGCTGCTATTCAATCCGCATCAAAATTTAATGGATTTAATAATAATTCTGATATTAAAATATACTTCCCTAAAGAATCTAAAAAAATTAAGAAGATATTAATAAAGGCTGGGATGAATAATCATGTTGTTGCATTTGAAGAAAAATTAAATAGAACTGCTGAAATTGCTGCAAAAGAAGCTTTACCTATTTTGGAAAATGCAGTACGCTCTTTAACTATTTCAAATGTAATAGATATTAAAAATGGATCATCAAATGAAGCAACTCTATATTTAAAAGAAAAATCATATTTAAAAATCTATAATAAAATAATCCCGATTATTAAGAAAAAAGTTTCTGAAACAAATGTTCTTGATTATTGGGATCTTTTACAAAAAAAATATAATATGTTACCTTTTACTAAGCCAGTAAATCAGGATATAGAAGAATATATAACAGAAATGACAATTGAAGGAATATTTGTATTAATTGCAGCAAAAGAAAAAGAAATAAGAAAAAATCCTAAAATAACATCATCAGTATTATTGCAGGAATTATTTAAAAAATAAAATAAGAAATGACAACTTTTATTAAAGATATTTGGGCTGATTCAAAAACAAGAAATTTTTTCTTGTTTTTTCTCATAATTGTTTCATTAATGCTTTTGTTGTTAATTTTTCAAAAAAATAAGATGGAAGAACAATTAAAATTGAAAATTCAATTTGTGGAACAAAAGAATATGTTGCGAGATGAGTTAGATGATATAATTGACGAACATGATGAATTGTTAGATGAATATGGGGATTTGAATAATCAGTTATATCAAAAAGATTCTATAATTAAAAAACAAATCTTGGAAATAAAAAACCTAATAAGAAAAAAAAGTGAAACTAATTTAGATTTACAAGAAGCTAGAAAAAAAATCGAAGCATTAAAGACAATTTCTAAGAATTACATTGCCAATATAGATTCTTTATTGGTGATAAATGAACAGTTAATAGAACAAAAAGATAGTGTTATTAATATTAATAAAAATATTAATTGGAAAAATTACAAACTCATTAAACAAAATAAAGTTTTAGAAGAAGTTGTTAGTAAAGGATCAGTTTTAAAAATTGAGGATATTGAGGTTGAAGCAATAAAATATAAAAGTACCGGAAAAGAGGCATCAACAAAGTATGCTAAGAAAACGCAAAAACTAAGTATTTGTTTTAATATTTCAGCTAATCAAATTGCAAAGGCTGAGTTAAAGCAAGCATATATTCAGATTTTAAAACCTGATGGGAGTATTTTAAATGGTATGGAAGATATATTTATAGTCGTTGAAGATGAACAGATATTATGTACAACAGAGACAGAATTTAATTATAAAAATATTCAAATGTCTCATTGTTTAGAGTGGGAACGTTTAGATGTTTTAGATTCAGGATTTTATACTTTAATAATATTCTTAGAAGGAAAAAAATCTCAGCAATCAGTATTTAAGCTTAAGTAATTGAAAAAGATAGTTTCATACAATATTAATGGCATAAGAGCTTCTTTGAGAAAAGGAATTGATAAATGGATGTTATGTTATAATCCTGATATTGTTTGTCTTCAGGAAATTAAAGCAAATGAACAACAATTTAATGTGCCTTTATTTAATGAGATAGGATATAATTGTTATCTTAATCCCGCTACTAAGCCAGGTTATAGTGGTGTTGCAATTCTTTCAAAAGAAAAACCATTACATGTTGAATATGGTTGTGGTATTCATGAAATAGATCAAGAAGGGAGATTAATTAGATTAGATTTTTCAAATTTTTCAATAATGAGTGTGTATTTTCCTTCTGGAAGCAGCGGAGAAATAAGACAAAATTTTAAAATACGGTTTTTAGATTTTTTTCTTCAGTATATAATTAGTTTGTCAAAAACAGTAAAAAAATTAATTATTTCTGGCGATTTTAATATTTGCCATAAGTCAATAGATATTCATAATCCTACTAGAAACAAGAATACTTCAGGCTTCCTTCCTGAAGAAAGAGATTGGATAGATAGTTTAATAGAGCTAGGATTTATAGATACGTTTAGATATTTTAACATTGAGCCACACAATTATAGTTGGTGGAGTTATAGAGCAAATTCTAGAGCAAAAAATTTGGGGTGGCGTATTGATTATAATTTTGTTTCCAGTGAGTTAAAGTCAAAATTAGTGGGAGCATCTATTTTGCCTGATATTTATCATTCAGACCATTGTCCTGTTGTTGTTCAGATAGCAGATTAGTTTTATTATATTTGTTTTTTATTTTAAAATGGGTACACTACAAACAGCAGAAAGAAGTTCTAGTTTAGATCCTTCTGAAAATGTTATTTTTCAAAGACACTTAATAGCATATAAAGAAGCGGCTAAATTAATTAATGGTATTGTTCTTGAAATAGGAAGTGGGGAGGGCTATGGAATAGAAGAATTAGCATCTTTTAGCAGTCAATATATTGCGATAGATAAATTTCAAACATCAATTTCCAATAAATTAAATAAAGAACACAACATCACATTTATCAAATCTGAGGTTCCTCCTTTAGATAAGATAGATACGGAAAGCATAGATTTTGTTGTTACCTTTCAAGTTATTGAACATATTCAAGATGACAAATATTTTTTAAAAGAAATCCATAGAGTTTTAAAACCAGGAGGAAAACTAATATTAACTACACCAAATAAAAACATGTCTCTTAGTAGAAATCCGTGGCATATTAGAGAGTATAACCCAAAAGAAATGCTAACTTTACTGCAAGATTCATTTAATAACGTTGAATTAAAGGGAGTTTTTGGAAATGAGAAAGTAATGTTGTATTATGAAAAAAATAAAAAATCAGTCGAGAAAATAATGCGTTTTGATTTATTCAATATGCAATATTGGCTGCCTAGATGGATGTTGCAAATACCGTATGACATTCTTAATAGATTTAATAGGCATAATTTACAGGATAAAAATTCAGAAATAGTTGATACTATTAGATATACTGATTATACAGTAAAAGAATCAGATTCTAGCTGCTTGGATCATTTTTGTATAGCTACCAAATAGTTGAAAAAGAATAACCTTTTAATTTTATATTAATTATTATATCTTCTAAATTAGTATATAATTTTTTATAGGATTTATTATTATTATGAAAGACAATTATAGCTCCATTTGTAATATTTTTTAAAACATTTTCTTTGATTTTTTCAGATGATATTTTTTCTTTATAATCTTGAGTTAATATATCCCAGAGTATAATTTTATAATTTTTTTTAATTTTTTTTATTTGGCTAAAAGTTAATTTTCCATACGGAGGCCTAAATAAAATGTTGTTGGGCATTAACCTGTTACATTTTTTTATATCGTCAATGTAGTTTCGCGTTTTAGTTTTCCAGCCATTTATATGCGAGTAGGAGTGGTTGCCAATAGTATGTCCTTCGGTTTTTATATCCTCAAAAAGTTCAGGGTATTTTTGTATTTCTTCACCAACTAAAAAGAAAGTGGCTTTAATTTTCTGTTTTTTTAATACATGTAATATATGTGTTGTAGATTCAGGAGTAGGACCATCATCAAATGTTAACCAAACTTCTTTTTTATCTGTTTTTTTACTCCAAACAATTGAAGGATAAAATTTTCTAAGTAATTTGGGAGGTTTAACAAACAAGATTAATTATTGAAGTTCTAAATAATCATTCATAAATGTATTAATCCTATATGTAGTGTAATTTATTGTATCTCTATCTTCATTTTTTTCTCGGTAATATTGTTCATTCTCATATAAGTAATTATATGTTGAATTTTGAAGCTGGTGTATTTGTAGTACACGTGCTAAACTTGCTAATATTTGTCCTGAAAGATTAAGATCTTGCTTTACTCCTGTATTTGCTTTAAATGCTTTTAAATAATTATATTCTGTTAAATAACTATCCATCATTTCTGCTAGTATTTTTTCTCCTTTTTCTATTTCACCAGCTTTTAAATAAATATCAATTATTGGTATTGCGAAATAACTTAATTTAACAACATTACTTGGGAATTCATTAACACATTTATCAAGCGTTATAATACAACGGTTAGTGTCTCCTTTTTGCAGAAGTGCCTCAGCTAATCTTGCATAATTATTTCTAAAGTTCATCACCATTCTTGTATTTGTTTCATCAAAGTATAAACTAGAGTTGTTAAAACCTCCCCAGTGAAATTGCTTTACTAATCTTTCATACATTTTCTCTGCATTTACAGAGCCTGTTTGCCCATCTTTAGATTGAGATGAATACGGAACAAGTCGATAAGCTAATCCTTCTAATTGAAAGTACTTTTCAAGCCCCATAAAATTATCTCTTCCTACTGTTATTGCAAAATATATTGGTCTTTCCCAATTGAAGTTTGCTAGTATATCAAGTACCATTAATTTGTTTTTATAAATTCCATTTCCTTTAAGCTGCCATTTTATTTCATTTACAATTTTGTTATGATATTCATCAGGAACAAATTCCTTTACTTTTTCTCTATCAACTTTTAATTTTAGTTTTTTAGTTGGGCAATAATTTCGTAGACCAGCAGAAGTGTTAATTTTTGCTTTTGCTTGGTTGCTATTTATAAAATCAACAACATCTTTTACATTTACATGCTCTTTAAATCGTTCTTGAATGGGTGTATAATCTCTCGTTCCAGTTCTATAATCATCATGACTTAAAGAAGAAGGTATTGGACCTGCCTCGTATGAAGCCCTTTTCATTTGATCAATGTACCAAGAAGTATTAAATAAAGATAAATTAACCACTTTAACATCCGTCCTGATTCCTTCTACTTCTTGAGCATACCATAGTGGGAATGTATCATTATCTCCATTTGTAAATAATATAGCATTTTTATCACAAGAATTCAAATAGTTTTTAGCTACTTCCAATGCTGTAAATCTACCAGATCTATCATGATCATCCCAATTTTCAGAAGCCATTATTACTGGCGCAATCAAAAGAGCTATAGTAGTTGAAATTTTTGCACTTAAATTTCTTGACATTTTTTGGTTTAAATATTCATAAATAGCTAATACACCTAATCCAATCCAAATTGAAAAAGCATAAAAAGAACCTACGTATGCATAATCTCTTTCTCTAGGCTGAAAAGGAACAACATTTAAGTAAACAATTATTAGAACACCAGTAAATAAGAAAAACAAAAGAACAGATATTGCGTCTTTATTATTCTTTTTAAAGTGATAGATGAGCCCAATTAAACCAAGTATTAGTGGTAAGAAATAATAATGGTTTTTACCTTTATTATTAGCTAAATAGTCTGGTGTTTTGACTTTATGACTTGCTGGGGTGCCTAATCGAGCGTTATCTAAAAAAGAAATTCCGCTTTCCCAATTCCCATACATGGAATTACCAGTCATATTCATATAATCATTTTGTCTTCCTGCAAAATTCCACATAAAATATCGCATGTATGACCAGCCAATTTGATATTTAAAAAAGAATTTTAGATTTTGAGCATATGTTGGCTTATCATCTTTGCTTTTTAGCCCTGCCCAGCTTTTGTATCCAGCAGCATGTCTTGATTGCGTATTGCTCCACATTCTAGGGAAAAATAGCTTATCACTTTTTCGGTAATTTGGAATAGTATTTTTTCTCTTATCAATTATAACATATTTTCCTTTCTTTTCATCTTTTTTATATATAGGATTCCCATCAAGGTAAGGTTTTCTTCTATCTAATTTTGCATTAAAATGATGCCCATATACAATTGGCCAACTACCGTATTGCTCTCTTTTAAGGTATGACAATAAACCTACAGCATCCTCAGGGTTATTTTCATCAATTGGAGGATTGGCATTAGAACGCACTACAAGAATTGCAAATGAAGAATAACCAATAAGCAACATCATTATTGATAATATAGCGGTATTCCAGATTTTTTTCTTTTGTTTTTCTGTATAATAAATTCCATATGAAATAAGTGAAATTAATGTTATGAAATAAATAACAGTACCATAATTAAAAGGCAGACCGACTGTGTTTACAAAGAACAATTCAAAACTAGATATTAGACTTACAGCGCTTGGAATAATAAAGCCTTGTACAAAGCCTAGTAATGCCATAGAAACTACAAAAGCTTTGAATGCCCCATATTTTGAAAATTTTTCTGATTTGTTGTATTTTTTAAAATAGTAGATCATTCCCATCGCAGGAATTGTTAAAAGAGAAAGCAGATGGACCCCTATAGAAAGTCCAATCAAATACGCTATTAAAATTAGCCATCTAGTAGCATCAGCTTTATCAACTTCCTGCTCCCATTTCATTATACACCAAAAAGTTACTGCGGTAAAAAGAGAAGACATTGCATACACTTCACCTTCTACAGCAGAAAACCAAAACGAATCCGAGAAAGTATACGCTAGCGACCCAACTAAACCACTACCTAGAATTGCAACTATTTTACTGTCTTGATTTTTAGAATCATTTATTGTTATGATTTTTCTTCCAAATGCAGTAATTGTCCAAAATAGAAATAAAATTGTAAATGAAGAAGAAAACGCCGAAAGTGTATTAATAGCTATTGCAACTTGTGAGGTTCCATTTTCTATGGCAGACCAACCTCCTTCAGCAAATAATGAAAATATTCTGCCAAATAACTGAAACAATGGGGCGCCAGGGGGATGCCCTACTTCTAGTTTGTAGGCTGTCGCTATGTATTCTCCACAGTCCCAAAAACTTACGGTATGTTCAATTGTTGATAGATATACAAATGATGCAATTGTAAAAACACTCCAACCTACAATGTTGTTTAATTTTTTAAAATCCATTCGAATAATTATTATTTAACTTTCTAATATTAACGCAACGAAAATACAATAAAATTTTTGTAGTTAGTCTCGAATTGTTATTTTTGCTACCCTATTATTTTAAATACTAGATTGCCCGATGGTGTAACTGGCAACACGTCTGGTTTTGGTCCAGAAGAGTCTAGGTTCGAGCCCTAGTCGGGCAACATTTCTTTTTTTTTAAGATGCAAAAACTTATTTGTTGCATTAAAAAATCAGCTTTTTTTTATTATATTTGCGTGTTCCTGGGAAAAGAGGAATCTAGATTAATTTTTTAAAAACAAGTATATGGCAAGAAAGTTTACTTTAAACTTTACCGGTTTTGTTTTCTTTTTTTTATGGATTTTTTTATTAAATCCACCGGTAATAAACGCTCAAATTTGTCCACAGCCACAAGGGTTAAGTGTTACAAATATTTCTAATTTTACAGCTACTACTAACTGGCAAACTAATTCTGGAGTTGATAGTTATAGATTGAGATATAAGATTGTAGGGGCTAGCAGTTGGTCTTATGAACACGGGATTAACGGAAGCTTGAATCAACTTGATTTATATGGATTAATTGAAGACACCAATTATATTTGGCAGTTAAAATCCTTTTGTATTTCAAGTAATTCTTCTTGGTCAGCAATTGATAGTTTCCAAACGGCGAATTTTTCTTTAGATTGTAATGGGACTCCAAATGGTACAGCTTGGGTGGATAGTTGTGGTAATTGTGTTGAAGGAACAACAAATAAATTACCATGTATTGCTTTTTCACCATCAGTATCACTTTCTTTATCTTCAACAATTTGTAATGATAGTGTATCTATGACTTTTGCGACAAGTCAGGATCCTAATGAGCCAGACATGTCTTCTGCCGTGTTTTCTTCTAATTCAGGTTTTTTTAATTTAGCAAATCTAAATACTAATGATACTATTGGGTACAGTAATATTACTGCAGGAGGAGGTTATATAAATGTTAATACTACTCTACTTGTTGACTTTATTATTTCTTCTAGCAAGATATCTGTAAAGGCTATGGATGATAGCACCAATCAAGTGTATGGTACTTTTACTATTGAAAATTTAACCCCATCTGGAATCCTTATAGTAACTACTTCTCCTCCAGATAATAATAATGTAACTTCAGGTAATAATCAAACAGTAGTTATTGAAAATTTATTTGTAAACCCTCCTCCTTCCAATCTTATTTTCACTTCAGATATTAATTCTGAGTTAGGTGATGTAGATGTTCAATCTTTCCCTTTTAATATTGTTTGTTTAAGTGTTGATTGTAATGGTGATGTTAATGGCACAGCATGGATAGATAGTTGTGGTAATTGTGTT
>PAZP01000036.1 GCA_002715565.1 Flavobacteriales bacterium | reverse complement strand
TGAATGGTTTATTTCGTATCCAATTAATAATTATAATGTTACTTTATGTATTGGTGATTATATTCATTTTTCTGATACATTTCTTTCAAATACCGATACGTTAGATTTAGATTATTATGTTTTGAGTTATAATGAAGAAGTTGCAAAAAATCATTTTAAACAAGTAAAACCTATGTTGAAATGTTTTGAGTATTATTTTGATCAATATCCATTCATTAATGATGGTTATGCATTAATTGAAACACCATATTTAGGAATGGAGCATCAGTCAGCTATTGCATACGGTAATAATTTTTTACCAGGATATAAAGGAAATAAATCATTTATTGATGGATTAGATTTCGACTTTATCATTTTACATGAAACTGGACATGAGTGGTGGGGTAATAGTATTACTACAAATGATATTGCAGATATGTGGGTGCATGAAGGTTTTTGTACATATTCTGAAGTTTTGTATGTTGAATGTCATTATGGTTATGAAGAAATGTTATCTTATGTTAATAATCAAAAAAATAAAGTTCGAAATAATAAACCAATTATAGGTACATTTAATGTAAATAATAAAGGAAGTAGTGACATGTATTTTAAAGGTTCTTTGATGTTACATACACTTAGAAATTATATTAATGATGATGTTTTATGGTTTAGAATGCTTAAGGACATGACTAATTATTTTAAGCTTCAAGTGGTTGATGGGAAAGATATTATTTCATATATAAATAATTATACAAATCGGGATTTTACAGTTTTTTTTGAGCAATATTTGAATAACAAGGATCTGCCACAATTACAATATAAATTGCAAAAAAATGGAAAAAATTATACAATTATTTACAGATGGGAAGCTATAGATGAATTTAAAATGCCAGTTTTAATAAATATAGGTTATTTAGATATTTTAATATACCCTTCAAATGAATGGAAAGAATTAGATATAGGATCTTTTGATAAAAATAAATTTAAGATTAGAGATGACTTGTTTTTTATAGATGTTAAAAAGATGTAATTATTCTTTTTATTTAGATAATATTCATTAAATTTGCGAACCATAAATCAGAAGAAAAATGGCAAAAAAAGGAAATAGAGTTCAAGTTATTTTAGAATGTACTGAGCATAAGGCAAGCGGATTGCCAGGTACTTCTCGTTATATAACTACAAAGAATAAAAAAAACACGCCTGATAGAATGGAATTAAAGAAATTTAATCCAATTATGAAGAAAATGACTATTCATAAAGAAATAAAATAAAATAAAATGGCTAAAAAAACAGTTGCATCATTACAAAAGAAAGGAGCAAAAGCATTTACTAAAGCAATAAAAATGGTTAAATCTGAAAAAGGCAACTATTCTTTTAAAAGTGAAATGGTTCCTAAAGATAAGGTTAAAGATTTTTTTGCAAAAAAATAAAAATTTGATTTTTATTTGTTAATTAGCTTCTTTCTATTTTGAAAGAAGTTTTTTGTTTATATATAAAATACAATGGGGATATTTAATAAGATAAAAGGGTTATTTAATAAAAAAGAAGATAATACAGATTTAAATGATTTAGAAAAAAAGAAGAATTTATTATCTAAAAAAGACAAAAAAGATAATTCGATATCTGATATTGAATCTATTTCTGAAACAGAGATTAATCTTAAGTCTAAGTCAGATTGTGAATCTGAATCAGATCAAGAAACAGAAATAGAAACAGAAATAGAAACTGAACAAGAGGCAGAACAAGTACAAGAGCCAGAGTCAGAACCAGAGCCAGAGTCAGAACCAGAGTCAGAACCAGAGTCAGAGCCAGAGCTAGAAAAAGAGCTAGAACAAGATCCAGAACCCGAAAAAGCACTAGATTCTGAAACTCAGGAAAAAACATTAAATGAAGGATTATATAAAACAAAAAAGAATTTTTTTAGTAGAATAACAAGATCCATTACAGGTAAAGATAAAATAGATGACTTGTTACTTGATGATATAGAAGAAGCTTTAATTACTTCTGATATTGGAGTTGAAACCTCTATTAAAATAATTCAAAAACTTGAACAAAGGGTCACAAGAGATAAGTATATCAATACATCAGAGTTGAATTTATTTTTAAAAGAAGAAATTTCAACATTAATGAAGGATAATACTGATGTATTAACAATGAATAATAAACCATATGTTATTATGGTTGTTGGAGTCAACGGAGTTGGTAAGACGACAACTATTGGGAAATTGGCAAATAAATTTAAAAAATCAGGTAAAAAAGTTATGTTGGGTGCTGCAGATACATTTAGAGCAGCTGCAATAGATCAATTAGTAGTTTGGTCTAAGAGGGTAGGAGTAGATATCGTAAAGCAAGAAATGGGTTCTGATCCTGCCTCAGTATGTTTTGATACATTACAGTCAGCAAAAGTAAATAATGCAGATGTTGTAATTATTGATACTGCTGGAAGATTACACAATAACATTAATTTAATGAATGAATTAACGAAAATTAGAAATGTTATGAATAAAGTTATTCCAGATGCTCCTCATGAAGTTATGCTTATACTAGATGCATCAACTGGCCAGAATGCTATAGAACAAGCATTACAATTTACTAAAGCAACTTCAGTTGATTCAGTTACATTAACAAAATTAGATGGAACAGCAAAAGGTGGTGTTGTTATAGGTATATCAGATCAGTTTCAAATACCTGTCAGATATATAGGAGTTGGTGAAGGAATAAATGATTTACAGATCTTTAATAAGAAAAATTTTATTAATTCTTTATTTAGTTAATGCGTACAAAGAAATCTAATAAAAATAAAATCAATGTTATTACTTTGGGATGTTCAAAGAATTTGTATGATTCTGAAGTTTTAATGGGCCAATTATCTGCTAATAAAATTTCAGCAACTCATGAAGAAAAAAATAGTAATGCAAATATTGTTGTGGTAAATACATGCGGATTCATAGATAATGCTAAGGAAGAATCTATTAATACTATTCTTCATCAAGTACAAAGAAAAAATAAAGGATTTATTGATAAACTATATGTAACGGGATGTTTGTCAGAGAGATATAAACCTGATTTAAGAAAGGAGATTTCAGATGTTGATCAATATTTTGGAACAACTGATTTGCCAAAATTATTAAAAGTATTAGGTGCAGATTATAAACATGAATTATTGGGAGATAGAATAATTTCTACTCCTAATCATTACGCTTATTTAAAAATATCTGAAGGATGTGATAGAAAATGTTCTTTTTGTGCAATCCCATTAATGAGAGGAAAACATGTATCTAAGTCAATAGATGATTTAGTATTTCAAGCAAAAAATTTAGCAAAGAAAGGTGTTAAGGAAATTATTTTGATAGCTCAAGATTTAACTTTTTATGGACTAGATATATATGGAAAAAGAAGATTAGCAGATTTATTATCAGAACTTTCTAAAGTTGAAGGGATTGAATGGATTCGTCTACACTATGCATATCCAACAGGATTTCCAAAAGATGTTCTTGATGTTATGTTAAATAATAATAAAATATGTAATTATATCGATATACCTTTACAGCATATTAATAATGAAATATTGAAATCAATGAATAGGGGTAGTTCACGTATTTTAATTGATAAATTATTAGATTCATTTAGGAAGAAAGTTCCTGGTCTTACAATTAGAACCACATTAATTGTTGGTTATCCAGGAGAATCAGATTTACAGTTTAAAGAATTAAAAGACTGGGTACAAGAAAAACAATTTGATAGGCTTGGTGTGTTTTCATATTCACATGAAGAAGACACTTTAGCATACGGTTTAAAAGATGATGTTTCTGATCAGATAAAAAGACAAAGATTGAATGAAATTATGGATCTTCAATCATCAATATCTTATAAGCTTAATGAAAAAAAAGTAGGAAAAGTATATAAAGTTTTATTTGATAGAAAAGAAGGTGAATATTTTATTGGTCGCACAGAGTTCGATTCCCCAGATGTAGATAATGAGGTTTTAGTTAAAGCAAAGAACAATTATGTTAGAATTGGAGACTTTGCAAATGTTTTAATAAAAAAATCAGATCATTTTGATTTGTATGGAGATGTTGTGATTTAATGAATTAATTATTTTTGTAACAAAAAATGTTTGAAAATTTATCAGATAAATTAGAAAAAGCTTTTAAAGTTCTTAAAGGTCAAGGCAGTATTTCAGAAATTAATGTTGCCCAAACTATGAAGGAAATAAGAAAGGCTCTGTTATCAGCAGATGTTGATTTTAAAACTGCAAAAACTTTTACTCAAAAAGTTAAGGAAAAAGCAATTGGACAAAGAGTTCTTACAGCTGTAGAACCTGGGCAATTACTTACTAAAATTATGAAGGATGAGCTATCTCAACTTATGGGTAGTGAAAAAACAGATGTTAATTTAAGTGGTTCTCCTTCAATTGTTTTAGTAGCTGGTTTACAAGGCTCTGGAAAAACTACTTTTACTGGAAAATTAGCATTACATCTAAAAAAAACTAAAAATAAAAAGCCACTTTTAGTAGCATGTGATGTATATCGTCCTGCAGCAATTGATCAGTTAGAGATTTTATCTAAACAAGTTGAAGCTGATATTTTTTTAAACAAAGAGGAAAAAAATCCAGTTAAAATTGCTGAATCTGCAATTAAATATGCAAAAACGAATGGAAATAGTGTTGTAATTATAGATACTGCTGGTAGGCTAGCGATTGATGAACAGCTAATGAAAGAAATATCTGAAATTAAAAATGCTACTTCACCACATGAAATTCTTTTTGTAGTAGATGCTATGACTGGGCAAGATGCAGTAAATACAGCAAAATCTTTTAATGATCGTTTAGATTTTGATGGAGTAGTATTAACAAAATTAGATGGTGATACAAGAGGTGGGGCTGCGCTTACTATTCGTTCTGTTGTAGATAAGCCAATTAAATTTATTGGAACTTCCGAAAAGATGGATGGATTAGATATTTTTCATCCTGAAAGAATGGCAAGCAGAATACTAGGAATGGGTGATGTAATTTCATTAGTTGAACGTGCTCAACAACAATTTGATGAAGAAGAGGCGAGAAAAGTTCAAAAAAAGATTGCAAAAAATCAATTTGGTTTTGATGATTTTTTAAAGCAAATTCAACAAATTAAGAAAATGGGTAATATTAAAGATTTAATGGGCATGATACCTGGTATGGGAAAAGCAATTAAAGGAATGGATATAGACAATGATTCATTTAAATCTATTGAAGCTATAATCAATTCCATGACTTTTGAAGAAAGAAAGAATCCAAAAGTTTTGAATGGAAGTCGAAAGAAAAGAATAGCAATAGGTAGTGGTACTGATGTTTCAGAGGTGAATCAATTAATTAAACAGTTTTCTCAAATGGGAAAAATGATGAAAATGATGCAAGGTGGAGGTATGCAACAGATGATGAATATGATGAATAATAGAGGTGGAATTCCAAGAATTTAAATCGATGACTATATTAGATGGTAAAAAAATATCAAAAGAAATTCAATTAGAAATAGCCAAAGCTGTAAATAAATTAAATTTAGAAGGCAAAAAAACTCCACATTTAGCTGCTATTTTAGTGGGTAATAATGGAGCAAGCCAAACCTATGTAAATGCTAAGGTTACTGCCTGTAAAAACGTAGGTTTTAAATCTACTTTAATTCAGTTTGATAATAATATATCAGAAAAGGATTTGTTAATGAAGGTAGATGAAATTAATAGAGATAAAGAAATAGATGGTTTAATTGTACAGTTGCCATTACCTGATCATATTAATTCAATTAGAATTACAGAAGCTATTTCACCACTAAAAGATGTTGATGGATTCCATCCTATAAATATCGGTAAAATGGCATTAAATATTCCAACATTTTTACCTGCAACTCCAGCTGGAATTTTAGAATTAATTAAAAGATATAATATTTCAACATCTGGTAAACATTGTGTTGTTGTTGGAAGAAGTCATATTGTAGGCATGCCTATTAGTATTCTGATGTCTCGTAATTCTAATCCTGGAAATTGTACTGTTACTTTAACACATAGCAGAACAGTTAATTTAAAAAATATTACAAAGACAGCAGATATATTAATTGTAGCACTAGGTAAGGCTGAATTTATTACTTCTGATATGATTAAAGAAGGCGCATGTATAATTGATGTTGGTATTACTAGGGTCAGTTCTAAATATACTAAAAGTGGATGGAAACTTTTAGGTGATGTTGCATTTGATGATATTAAAGATAAGTCTAGTTACATTACTCCTGTACCTGGAGGTGTTGGCCCTATGACTATTTCTATGCTATTATTAAACACTTTAAAATCAGTTACTGGATTTGATTCTTAATTATTTTGTATATTTGCCCAGTTTTTGTGGTTAATCCACTAGTATTAATTAATTTATTTAAAAAATGGAAGGAACAGTTAAATGGTTTAATTCGAGTAAAGGTTATGGTTTTATAGAAGGTTCTGACGGAACAGATTACTTTGCTCATTTTCAAGAAATTCAGGCTGAAGGTTACAAAACTTTGAAAGAAGGTGCATCTGTAACATTTGAAGCTGGAGAGGGAGATAAAGGACCAGTAGCCAAAAATATTGTAAGCGAGTAGTTTTTCGAAATTTCAATATAAAAAATAAACGGACTATTTAGTCCGTTTTTTTATTGCATCTAATTTTTTTTCTAACATAATTATTTTATCACGTAAAACACCTGCTTTTAGAAAATTTAATTCTTTAGCCATTTTTTGCATTTTTCTTTTAGTAGATGCTATTTCTTTCTGTAACTTTTTTTCTGTATTAAATTGTTGTAGATCATTAATTAAATCTTTATTAGATATTTTATAAGGATTTAATTGCTGTGTAAAAACATTATTTTTTTTAGATAATATAGGTGTTGGTATAATATTATTTTTTTTATTATAAAGTTTTTGTTTTCTTCTCCTTCTATTTGTTTCTTTTATTGTATTATTCATAGATTTGGTTATCTTATCAGCATACATAATTACAAATCCATTAACATTCCTTGCAGTTCTTCCAATAGTTTGTGTAAGTGCTGTTTCTGAACGCAGAAATCCTTCTTTGTCTGCATCTATAATAGCAACTAAACTTACCTCAGGTAAATCTAATCCTTCTCTTAAAAGATTTACACCAATAAGGACATCAAATTCTCCATTCTTTAATTTGTGAATAATTTCTACTCTTTCTAGTGTATCTACATCTGAATGTATATATCTTGCTTTAACACCACTCCTAACTAAATATTTACTAAACTCTTCTGCCATTCTTTTTGTAAGTGTAGTAACTAATACTCGTTCACTGTTTGTAATACGTGTTTGTATCTCATTTTGTAAATCATCAATTTGATGTTTAGAGCTTCTTACTTCTATTTTAGGATCTAGTAATCCAGTAGGTCTAATCACTTGTTCTGTAATTATTCCATGGCATTTTTCTATTTCAAATGGTGCAGGAGTTGCACTTAAATATATTGTTTGATTACATAGATTTTCAAATTCACTAAATTTTAGAGGTCTATTATCTAATGCTGCATTAAGACGAAATCCATGCTCTACTAATGTTTCTTTTCTAGATCTATCACCCCCATACATTGCTTTTATTTGTGGTATTGTGACATGACTTTCATCAATTATAGTTATAAAATCTTTAGAAAAGTAATCAAGTAAACAAAAAGGTCTAGTTCCTTTTTCTCTACCATCAAAATATCTTGAATAATTTTCTATTCCTGAACAATACCCAATTTCTTTAATCATTTCTATATCTAGGTTTGTTCTTTCTAAGAGTCTTTTTGCTTCTAATTTTAACCCAACTTTTTCAAAACTATCAACTTCTTCTTTAAGATCTTCTTGTATTTGATCTATTGCTACATTTATTTTATTTTTTGATGCAAGAAAAATACTTGCAGGAGCTATTCTTATACTAGAAATACTATTGATTATATTTCCATTTTTCGGATTAAAAGTTTCAATTTCTTCAATTTCATTACCAAGGAAGTGAATTCTGTAAGCAAAATTATTGTATGCTAGTGAAATATCAACTGTATCACCTTTTACTCTAAAATTACCAGGTGATAATTCTTCTGTAGTTCGGCAATATAAAGCATGAACAAGTTTTTGCAGGAAATCATCTCGACTAATTATATCTCCAATTTTTAAATTTATAATACCTTTATGAAAATCATCTGGATTTCCAATTCCATATATACAACTAACTGATGCTATAACAATGATGTCTTTTCTTCCAGATAATAGCGATGATGTTGTGTTTAATCTAAATTTTTCTATTTCTTCATTTATTGATAGATCTTTTTCAATATATGTTCCCGAACTTGGTATGTATGCTTCTGGTTGATAATAATCATAATATGAAACAAAATATTCTATAGCATTATTTGGAAAGAATTGTTTAAATTCACTAAATAATTGTGCAGCTAGAGTTTTGTTATGACTAAGTACTAAAGTAGGTCTGTTTAATTCTTTTATTACGTTTGCTATTGTAAAAGTTTTACCTGAACCTGTAACGCCAAGTAATGTTTGATGTTTTTCTCCTGTATTTAATCCTGAGATTAATTCTTTAATTGCGTTTGGTTGATCGCCTGTAGGCGTAAATTCAGCATGTAGATCAAAGTTCATTTACTTTTTATTTGATCAATTTTAATTTTTCTTTTATTTCTATAATTAATAGTTTTCTTTTTTCTATTTCTTTTAAAGTTTTTTCTTTAATTAATAATGTTTTATTATTATTTCCTAGATATTGCATATTATTTTCATAAAGATTTATTTCTTGATTAATTTTTAAAATTTGTTCATTTAATTGGTGCTTTTCAGATATAATTAATCTTTCATTTCCTCTATAAATATCTATTTTTACTTGATATACTTTTCTTTGTATATCTTTTTTTTTCATTTTTGTTTGTTTGTATTTTTCTTCTACTGTTTTGAGAAATTTTAAATCTAGATTAGAGTCATTAGTTAGATTACGCTTTTTTTTATTAAGTTCAATCCATTGATTAATTATATTAGATATTAAGTCATCTTTATTTTTAGTAATATCAAATTTAATCAGCTTTTTTAAAAGATTCTTTTTTTCTACTTCAATAATTTTATTTTCTTTTTTAATTTTTTTAATTCTTTCTTTTTTCTCTTTGAAAAAACTATTACATAATATATTAAATTCGGTATTTAATTTTATACTTTTTTTATTTAAGGGAGCAGCTATTAACTTCCATTCTTTTTGTATATCTATTATTTTATTTGAGATTTCTTTTGAATTTCTTTTATTACTAATTATTTCATTTGCTTTTTTTAACAATAATTTTCTTTTTTCTATTTTTTTATTGTCTTCCTTCCTTATTTTTTCATGTATTTCTTTTTTCTTATTATAAAATATATCTAAGACGCTACTTAATTTTTTCCATGTTAAGGAATTTGACTTTTTAGATAGACCTTTAATTGCTTTCCACTTTCCTACTAAATCTTCACATTTTTTAGTTAATTCTTTCCATTCTTTGTATGAGTTATTGTTATTATGAATTAATTTCTCTATCTCTACGCATATTTTCATTTTTTGCTTTATTTTCTCTTTTTCAATTTTTTTTAATTCTATAAAATAATCATTTCTTTTTTTATTTATTTTTCTGCTTATTTTTTGAAATTTAAGCCATATCTGCTCTCTATTATTTTTATCAACTGGCCCTATTTTTTTCCACTCTTCATGTAATTCTTGTAATGCTAAATGCATTTTATTGATTGAATTTATGCTAGCAATTTTTTCAGCTCTAATACAAATTGATTCTTTTAGTTCTAAATTTTTTTTAAAATCTAAATCTCTTAGGTCTTTATTTAATTTTATATAATCATAAAACATCACAATATTGTGATGGTATGATTGCCATATATCACTCTTATTGATTAAAGGAACATGACCTGTTTCTTTCCATTTTTCTTGAAGAAAATAAAATTTTTCAAAAGTTTCTTTAATTATTTCTCTGCTAAGAGTTAATTGTTTTATTTCTTCTATAATTCCTTTTTTTATTTTTAGATTCTTTTCTTCTTTTTCTTGCAGAATTTTTCTATAATTTTTTTTAATCTTTTTATATTCTTGACTATACTTTTTGAATTTTTTTTCTGTAGTTTCTAGTATGTTATTTTCATTTTCTTGGCTATTTATTTTCTCATTTAATTTATTATAAAATAAAGCTTTAATTTTTTCATATTCTTTTGAAAAGGAATATGGATTTTCTGTTTTAGTAAATGATTTAATTTTCTCAATCATTTCATCTAAAGTTAATTTTTCAAGTTGATTTTTTAGTTCGCTTGTTTCTTGTTGCATTTACTTGTAATTAATTATTGTAAATTTACTAAATATTTATGAGTTCCATATTTTCCAGGAGGCTTCTGCCTGAATATAAAGCATCTCTAATCCATTTTTTATATCACAGTTTTGTATTCTACCATTCTTTAAAAATTCAGTTTCATTTGGATTATAAATTAAATCATATAAAAGGTGCGAGTTATTTAAATGTTTGTATTTTAATATAGGTTTTTCTTCTATTTTCGGAAACATGCCAACCGGTGTTGTATTAATTATAATTTTATATTTATTTAATATATCTTTTGTAATATGGTGATAGTCAAATTTAGATTTTCTATTTACAATTAAATAATTTACGTTTAATTTATTTAAAACATATTTTACTGCTTTAGATGCTCCACCATTTCCTAGTATTAATGCATTTTTTCTTTCTCCAATTATTTTTGTCAAACTTTTTTCAAATCCAATTACATCAGTATTATATCCTATTAATTTATTTTTTTTCATCTTAATTGTATTGACTGCTCCAATTTTTTTAGCAGATTCATTTATTTTATCTAGAAATGGTATGACAGATTTTTTATAAGGATTAGTTATATTTAATCCAGCAATTTTATTTTTTTTAATTAATTCTGGAAGTTTAGAAATATCATTTATTTCGATATTGATATATTTTATATTTTCAATTTTTTCATTTTTGAATTTCATTTTGAAAAAATCTTTAGAAAATGAGTGTTGTAGATTCTTACCTATTAAGCAATATGTTTTCATTTTTTTTGACCTGCTTTTTCTATCAAATAAACTGCAAGTATACCTATTATCATAAGAATAATAGCACTAATAGTTTCTGAGTCTAAATTTGAAGGAATATGCCAGCTGTATGATAATACTTTTTCACTACCATCTATTATTATCGTATTTTCTATATTTTTCCATGGCCATATAATAAATAAAGATCCTAGTATAAAACCAGTTAAAAGAGAAAGTATTTCATTTTTATGTTTTTTTAGTAGCCATGCTATTGCATTTGAGAATGCAACAAGACCAACCAAAGAACCTAAAACAAATATACTTAAAAGTTTATAATTTAATTCAATAATTGCATCTACTAATAATAACTCGTAATTACCTAGAAGAATCAGTATAAATGATCCAGATAATCCAGGAAGCATCATTCCCGCTATACCAATCATACCACAAATGAAAACAAAAAATAAATTTTCGTTTTGTTGTGCAGGTTCAATGAATGATATGCTAAATGTAGTTATAGTTGCAATTAAAAGAATAAAAATATTTTTAAAATTCCATACTTTAATTCGTTTTCCAACAAAGTAAATAGAAGCAACAATTAACCCGAAAAAGAAAGCCCAAATAAGAATAGGATAATTGTTTAATAAAAATTTAAACAATTTTGCAATACTAAAAACACTAATTATACTTCCTCCAAAAACTGTTAGTAGAAAATACAAATCTGTATATAATATAAATTCTTTTATTTTTCCTTTTAAAAATAGATTTAATGCATGAATATTAAAGGATTTTAATGATTGAATAAAATCTTCATATATATTAGTTATAAGTGCTATTGTTCCTCCCGAAACTCCAGGTATTACGTTCGCTATCCCCATAGCCATTCCTTTTAAAAAAAGTATTATGTAATATTTCATTTTAAAAAATTATGAAAGGTATCAGAGCGAAGACCTAACCGTAAACATTCAAGAGGAATAATTTCATTATATGATATATTACCTAAATTAGCGTTTTGACCTAATTTGTTAATAAACCATACTTGTTGTGACTTTTTTGGTGTCTCCCATATAATATGAGAATGATCTATGGTTTCAATAATTTCATCAACTATTTTATTTTTTATATTAAAGTTATTATCAAAGATTCCAATATTTCCACTTTCTCTGGCCTCTGTAATTACTTTCCAACTTCCAGATTTTATTTCTTCTTTTATCCATTTTTTCCAATTCTTAGTATTATCTTGTTGGTTTTCATATTTGCTTCCAACTTCACTTACAACTTTAAAATTTTTAGATAAATCATTTATATATTCACATTTTTTTTCGTGTTCTATGTTTATAGATCCATCTGAAACTTCTAACATTTCTAAACCTAAATGATCTAAAAATCTTTTATAATCATCTAGTTGTTTTCTGATCACAAAAGCCTCAAATAAAGTTCCTCCTAAATATACAAGTATGTTATTTTGTTTATATATTTTTATTTTCTTTTTTATTTCTGGAGTAATAATACTTGTTCCAAAACCAAGTTTTACAATATCTGTATATTTAGAGTTTACTGAAATAAATTCTTTTGCTTGATTTATGCTTAGTCCTTTGTCCATCATCATCGTTATCCCCTTATATCTAGGCTTTTTTGTTCTTTCTGGTAAATTTTTCAAAATATCAAGCATTATTTTTTATAAACAAAGATAGTGAACCTTAATCTAAGAGAACAACAATTAATTATGTAATTTTGTCTAAAAAATATAAATGACTTTGATTTCTTCAATTTCAGGAATAAGAGGGACTATCGGCGGATCTATAGGGACTTCACTTACACCTATTGATATTGTTAGATTTACATCTGCATATTCTATTTACATAAAGGAACATAATGATGGTAATAATAAAGTAGTTGTTGGCAGAGATGCTAGAATTTCTGGTGAAATGGTTAGTAATCTTGTTGTTGGTACTCTTCTAGGATGTGGTATAGATGTGATAGATGTAGGATTAACAACTACACCTACAGTTGAAGTTTCTGTTAAATTATGTAATGCATCTGGTGGTATAATTATAACAGCTAGTCACAATCCAATAGAATGGAATGCATTAAAGTTATTGAATAGCCATGGTGAATTTATATCAGAAAAAGATGGTAATAAAATATTAAAATTAGCTACTTCTAATAAAATAGAGTATAATCTAATTAATAAACTAGGGAGTTATATTTATGACGATAGTTTTAATGAAAAGCATCTAGAAATGATACTTGATTTATCACTTGTAAAAAGTGATGTTGTGCGTTCTGCTAATTTAAAGGTTGTTGTAGATGCTGTTAATTCTACTGGTGGATTCATGATTCCTAGATTATTAGATAAGATGGGTGTTGAATGTGTTAAGCTGTATTGCGAGCCAAATGGTAATTTCCCTCACAATCCAGAACCATTAGAAGAAAATCTACGTGATATTTCTGAGTTAGTTGTTAAAGAAAAGGCTGATTTTGGTATTGTGGTTGATCCTGATGTAGATAGATTAGCAATAGTATGCGAGGATGGTTCTATGTTTGGTGAAGAATATACATTAGTTACTATTTCGGATTATATTTTATCTAATACACCAGGAAATACAGTTTCTAATTTATCCTCAACTAGAGCCTTAAAAGATGTCACATCTAAATATAATATGAATTATTTTGCTTCAGCTGTTGGAGAAGTAAATGTTGTTAAAAAAATGAAAGATAATAATGCTGTTATTGGAGGAGAAGGTAATGGGGGAATTATATATCCAGAATTACATTATGGAAGAGATGCATTGGTAGGTATCGCACTTTTTTTAACTCAAATTGCAAGCATGGATATATCTGCCTCTTGTTTAAGAGATTCTTATCCTCGATATTTTATTTCAAAAAATAAGATAGATTTACAAGAAGGTTTAAATATTGATGATATTTTTTCATCTTTAATAAATAAATATAAAGCTAATAAAATCACTACAATCGATGGTTTAAAAATTGATTTTGAAAATGAATGGGTTCATTTTAGAAAATCTAATACAGAACCAATTATTAGAATTTATGCTGAATCAATTAATCAGGATGCTGCAAATAAACTTGCTAATGAAATGATCAGAGAAATAAAAAAATTATTATAATTGAAAAGAATTTATCTAGATAATGCAGCATCAACACCTATTGCACCAGAAGTAATTTCCATTATGCATAAAATGATGATTGAAGATTTTGGTAATCCATCATCTATCCATTCATATGGAAGAACAGCAAAAAATATTGTAGAAAACTCAAGAAAAAAAATAGCTGATTTATTAAATACTTCGCCAGGATCTATTTTTTTTACTTCTGGGGGTACTGAAGCTGATAATATGGCTATTAATTGTGCTATTGAAGATTATAATATTACTCATGCAATAACTTCAAAAATATCTCATCATGCTGTATTGTATCCATTACAAAACTTAGCCAATAAGAAAAAAATTAAACTATCATATGTTAAAATTGATAAAAATGGATTGGTTTCAAATGATCATCTTGAAGAATTATTAAATAAAAACCCACGCTCATTTGTTTCAATTATGCATGCTAATAATGAGATAGGTACAATTCAAAATATAAGTAGAATTAATGAAATTTGTAAAAAACACAATGCGATTTTACACTCAGATACAGTTCAAACTATTGGTCATTATCCATTTGATTTACAAAAGTTCGATATTGACTTTTTAGCAGCTTCTGCACATAAATTCCATGGGCCAAAAGGAATAGGTTTTATTTATATATCTGAAAATATTAATATATCACCTTTTTTAAGAGGTGGAGGGCAGGAAAGAAACATGCGTCCTGGAACAGAAAACATATATGCAATTGCAGGAATGTGTAAAGCTTTGGAATTAGCTTATGAAAATTTAACTAAAGATACTAAATATATCAAAGAACTTAAATCTCATATGATTAACAAACTTCGTACTGAAATACCTGGAGTTAATTTTTATGGTAATTGTGCTAACATTGATAATAGTTTATATACAGTATTAAGTGTTAGCTTTCCTGAACATTCTGCATCAGAGATGCTATTATTTAATTTAGATATTTTAGGCATTTCTTGTTCTGGTGGTAGTGCATGTGCATCTGGAAGCACAAAGGGCTCTCATGTACTTTCTATTATTGATCCTGATAGTAGACGTTCAGGAATTCGTTTTTCTTTTAGTAAATATAATACAATAGACGAAATTGATTTCACAATAAATAAGCTTAAAGAAATATTTATTTCTTAATTTTTTTAATTTGTATTCCTATATAAGCATATAAAATAGTCATAAAAGGACTAATAATATTAAAGAAGCAATACGGGGCATAAGCTAATGTCGAAACACCTAAAACTGCGGATTGTGTTGCTCCGCATGTATTCCATGGTATTAATACTGATGTTACTGTACCAGCATCTTCTAATGTTCTACTCAAATTTTCTGCTGCTAATTTTTTTTCTTTATAGCTTTTTGCAAACATTCTTCCAGGTACAATTATTGCAAGATATTGGTCAGATGTTGCTATATTGAAGAAGACACATGTACCTGCTGTACTTGCAATTATAGATCCTGTGCTTTGAGCATATTTGATAATTGGCTCAGATATTCTTTGTAATAATTTTGCACCTTCCATAGCTCCGCTAAATATCATTGCGCATATAATTAACCATATTGTATTTAACATACCGTACATACCATTTGAAGTTAAAATTTCATTTATTAGATCATTATTTGTTTGTAATTTTATATTTGATGTCATTGCTTGTACAATAGTTTTATAAATTGATCTAAATGAAAAATTTTTTTCATCAGATAATGAAGCTATAATTTCAGGTTGAAAAATTACTGCAAATAGAGCTCCAATTAATGATGCAAAAACAAGTGATGGTAGAGGTGCTACTTTTTTAAAAATTAAAAAAATTAAAATTACAGGAGCTATAAATAACCATAAACTAATATTAAATGTATTATCAAGAGTTATTAGTAATTCGTTAATATCCTTCATTTCTTGTAAATCAATTGAAAAACCTAGAAATATAAATATAACTAGAGTAATACTGAAAGAAGGAATTGTAGTTAATGACATGTACCTTATATGTGAGAATAAATCTGTTTCAGCAGATGCGGCAGCTATATTTGTAGTGTCTGACATTGGTGACATTTTATCACCAAAATATGCTCCAGAAATAATAGCACCCCCAATTATTCCTATTGAAAAACCTAATACTTGGCCTATTCCTAAAAGTGCAATACCAACTGTAGCAACAGTGCTCCATGAACTTCCAGTAGCTAGAGCAACAATGGCGCTAACTAAACAACATGCTATTAGAAAAAATTCGGGATTTATTAGTTTTAATCCATAATACATCATAGTCGGAATAATGCCGCTAATTAACCATGTGCCTGAAAGCGCTCCTATTAGTATGATTAATATTAAAATAAGTGAACTTTCTTTAATGTTATTAATAATACTTTTTTGTATTGAATACCATTTTTTATTATAAATTAATCCAATAATTACTGCAAAAATACCTGCAAATATCAGGGCTATTTGATTAGCTCCTGAAAGTGATTCATCTCCATAAAGAAATACATTATATGAAAGTAAACATATTAAAATAATTATAGGTGTTAATGCGATAAAATATGGGACTTTATGAACCATTTTAAAATATATTAAAAGAATATTTTATTTTTCTTCATAATATCCGTATCCAGATCCGCTATATCCATACCCATACCCATACCCATACCCATAAGTTGATCCTTTATATTTATAGTCATTAATTATAATATGTATATCTTTTATTTTTTCTTGATTATATAAATTATTAATTACATTAAGTGATTTTATTTTTGAATAATCATGTCTCACAACATATAGGTTTGCATCAGAATATTGCATTAAAATTACCCCATCTGTCACTAATCCAATTGGAGGGGTGTCAATTATTACATAATCATATTTTTTATTTAATTTTTTTATTAACTCTTCCATTTTTTCACTATCTAACAATTCAGCTGGATTAGGTGGTGTTGGTCCAGATACTATAACGTCTAAGTCATCTATTTCTGTTTTATGTATTATTTCTGTAATTTTTGATTTATTTATCAAATAATTACTTAACCCTTTATTTTTATCAATATTAAAATCTTCGTGTATTCTAGGTTTTCTAAGATCTCCACCAATTAAAACTGTTTTATGTCCAGATAAAGCGAATATAGCAGCAAGATTCATTGTAATAAATGTTTTTCCTTCTCCTCCAACAGATGATGTAACTGTAATAATTTTATTTTTTTTAGATGCTGCTAGATATTGAATATTAGTCCTTATAGATCTGAAAGATTCTGAGATAATAGATTTCGATGCTTTTGGGACCACTAGACTTGTGGGATTATCACTATGTCCAATTAGTCCAAGAATTGGTATTTTGGTATTATTTTTTAAATCTAATTTGCTTGATATAGTATCTTTGAAAAATTCTTTTATTGAAATATAAGAAAAAGGAATTAGTATACCTACTATTAATGCGATGAAGTAAGCTAATCCTTTTTTTGGTGAAACTGGATGTTCTTTATCTAGTCTTGCAGAATCAATGACTTTGTGATCAGATTCTGTTCCTGCCTTTGCTAGTGATGCTTCATATCTCTTCTGTTGTAAATAAGCTGCTGTTTGTTCATTGTACTCATATTTTCTTTTTAAAATAAGGTAATTTTTTTCAGCTTCAGGTAGTTTATTGATTTTTGAGTTGAAGTTATTAACTCTTTTAATTAAATCTTTTTCATAAATAGATGCTGATGCAATAAGATTTTTTAAATTCTCGATTATTGTATTTTTAGTATGAGAGATTTGAGAAATAACAGCTTGATATGTTGGGTTTTTTTCTGTGGTTGTTAACTGTAAATCACCTTTTTTTGCGTAAAGTTCTAATAATTGATTAATTAATCCATTTAATTCTGGGTTACTAATTCCCATTGATGTTGGAGAAATAATACTACTAGAATTGTCATCATTTTTAAGGTATTCAAGTAATGATTTGTAGTACTTAATATTAACAGTTTGTTCAGATAATGAATTGTCTAGTTTTTGTTTTTGAAAATATGTTCCAAATTCTTTATCAACTATCTCAAGATCAGGGTTTCTTAATCTAAAATTTTGTAATTTCTCCTCTATTATAGTTAAAGAATCTCTAATAATATACAGTTGAACATCAATAAAATTAATCGTATTCACAGCCATAATATTTTTTTCATCTAACCCGCTTCTAATATATATATCAGTAAGTTTATTAAGTATATCAATATTTTTTCTTGGAGTTGGACCTTTAATATTAATTTTCAATACTGATGTTTCTTTATTTATTGGATTAATACTTATATTATTTATAAGTTTTTGTGCGTATGTTTTAGTTTGGTTAAATTTAAATGAGTATCCTTTTTCATTTTCTAGTATTTGGTCAATATTAAATTCATCTGTTTTATTAATTTTAAATGAAAAGAAATCATGTTTTATTGTTTGGTTAAACTTATGTTTTTTAGAATAATTAATATCAGTTATTAATGATTTATTTAATTTTTCAGCATATATATCGTATGGATTTATGTTTTTTTCTTTTGCTGATAAAATAAAATGTTTATCATCAATAAATTTAATTTTAAAGTCTAAATTGGTTACTTGTAGATATGAAGAGTCAACAGAAACTGTAAAAGGAGAATTATTAAATAGTTCGTTTGATATAATAAATCCATGTTGAAAATATGAAACACCTAATTTTAATTCTTTGACAACTTTTTCAGTAATACTGTAAGAATTTAAAATTACAATTTCATTTTTTATATTTCTTTTTCCGCTAAATATTTCTAATCCTTCTAAAATATTTTCTGCTCCCATTTGCGTGTTGTTGTCATCTCTAATTAGAAGTGTAGTTGAAACACTATATTCAGGTGCAGTATATCGATTACTTAAAAAGGCAATAAATAAGCAGAAAATAATAGAAAGAATAAAATAATACCAATATTGTGAAAATTTAATTATAAATGCTTTTAAATCTATTGTTTCTTCTTGATGTTTTTCTAATTCTTCTCTCATATTATTCTATTATTCTTAAATATAAGTTAACTAATATAGCAACCGTTGTTAATGTAGATAAAAGTATTTGTGATTGAGATTTTCTTAAACCTTTGTATCTTAAAGGTTGAATATATATTAAATCATTATTTCTGAGGTAATAAAATTCAGAATTTATTATATTTCCTTTAGTAAGATCTAAATTGTAAACTTGTTTTTTATTTTTACTAGATCTAATGATTTTAACTTTTTTCAAGTTTCCATAATCATTTATATCTCCAGCCATTGCTATTGCATCATATATTGTCACGCCTTCTTGGTATACTGGGTATTTCCCGGGTATATTTATCTCACCTAAAATTGTAAATTCAAAATTTGCAAGCTTGACAATTACAAAAGGATTTATTAAATAATTTTCAGCAACATCAAGTATTGTTTTTTCTGCTTCTTCTAGTGTTTGATTTAACACATATACTTCTCCTACATTGGGTATATCGATTGTCCCCTCCTGACTAATTGTAAACCCATTTAAATACAAACTTGCTGCAGTTAGTCTTGCATTAGAACTATTTGTGTTTGTTTCAATATTAAATAAATTATTTAGCTCTTCATTTCTGCTAATAACTCTTACCATTAAAATATCTCCAATTTCTAAATGATGTTTGGGTGGTATTGGAGAAATATTCCATTCACTTTTAATATCATTATTAAGGTAGGTTATTTTGTGCATTGGAGTACATGCTTGAAATAATAAAAAGAGTAAGAAATAAAATTTGTATTTTAACATCTTATGTATTTTACGCAAAGATAATAAATTATAATCCTAACTAATTTTTTTTAAATTTTGATATAATACACTTATTGGCAAACCCATTACGTTATAAAAGCATCCATTGATTTTTTTTACAGCAATCATGCCAATCCATTCTTGGATTCCATAAGACCCTGCCTTATCAGAATAATTATAGTTATTAATATAGTATTTTATTTCATCATCCGATAGTTGTACGAAATTTACTTTTGTTTCAGAAGAGAAACTTATATTATCTTTAGTTGTTCTTATATTAACACCGGTGATAACTCTATGTTGTTTTTTTGATAAATTATTTAACATTTCAAATGCCTCAATTTTGGATTTAGGTTTATTAAGTATTTTTTGATTTAATACAACTATTGTATCTGCAGTAATAATTAATTGATCATTTTTTATTTGTATATGATTGTTTTTTTTTTCTGCTAAAAATATTGGAACTTGATTTGTTTTTAGTGAATTTGGAAAATTTTCTTTTTGAGATGTATTAACAATGTTAAATTTTAAGTTTAATTTTTTCAATAAATTTCTTCTTCTGATAGAATTTGATGCTAGTATAATATTATATTTAACTAAATTTTTTAGCATTAGTTAATATGTAAGAATGTAAATAGAGGTATTGATAGTATTCCTAAAATCATAATTAATTTTAAAATTTGGCTAATAAAATAAAAGTTTTCTTTTTTATAGGCACTTTTAATCTTCCAGCATAACAATAGAAATATTATTTGAATTAAACTAACATACGCAAAAGAAATGTTGTTGCAACCCCAAATTAAAATATCATATTCAAATATACTGTTAATAATACTATATTGAAAATATTGAAAATATATTATACCTAACATTGTTAAAACTACTAAAACAAGTGTTATCCTCTTTGTTATACCAACACCTAATTTTATAGCCAACGTTTGAGCATTAATTTTGAGATCTCCTTCTTTATCTTCTAAGTCTTTTATTATTTCTCTTATTAATGTGATAATAAATGAAAAGATAGAGTAAGCAAGTATTATTTTAATAATCATTATATCTCCATTTTTTAATGTTCTATTTATAATTATATCGAATATAGTGATATTGATTATACTTAAAGCAGTTAAAAATGAAACTAACAAATTACCTATAATAAAGCTTTTTTTATATTTTTTTGAGTATTTGAATAAACTAACCACAAAGAATAAAAAGATAAAACTAAACATTATTTCTTTTAATAAATATGAAAGATAAAAACCTGATGTTAATCCAATTATATTTAATAAATAATATGTTTTTAAAGCAATAGATTTATTAATTACTTTATCTACTATAATTTTTTTCTTATTTACAATATCAGTTTTAACATCAAAGATGTCATTAATAATATACCCTCCGGCTACAATAAATATTAATGCAATTAGATACAGTAAAAAATAATAATCATCAAGAATATAATTGTCAATAAAAATATTAATTAGACAAAATTTTATTAAAATTTGTGTTAAAATTATAATTGTAAGATTTTGAAATCTTATTAGTTTTATCCATGCAATTACTTTACTCATTTTGTAGGATGTTGGAAGAAATTAATTTATATATCTTTTTATATGATAAATTATTAAGACTATTTAGATGTTCTTTGATAGTTTCTGTATCTTTTCTTATAGCAGGTCCTGTTTGCACTTCTTTTGCATTCTTTTTTTCAACTTTTTTAGCTGTTTCTTTTATTAATGGTAATAAAATTGATTTATCAATATTTTCTTCTTTAAGTATTTCTTCTGCAATTGCATACATATGATTGCTAAAGTTACATGCAAAAACCGCAGCCAAATGTATTTTTTTTCTTTGACTAGAATTAATTTCGTATACTTTATTAGAAATTTTATTAGATAATTTGATTAATTTTTTCTGAAATTCTACATTGTTTGCTTCTACACATATTGGAACATCTGAAAAATTAGTTTTAATATTTTTATTGAAAGTTTGTAGAGGATAAATTATGCCATAATTTTTGAATTTTTTTTGAAATATATTTATATTTAATGTGCCAGAAGTATGTATTATATTTTCAGTTTTTATTTTAGTTAAAATACTTTTAATTGCATCGTCTTTAATGCAAATTATCATTAGGTCTGATGATATAAGATGGTTAATGTTGTCTGTATATTCTGAATTTAGTTTCTTAGCTAATTGTAAAGCATTATTTTTTTTTCTGCTGAATACTTGAGTAATAATAAATCCTTGTTTTTTTAGAGTTAGACCTAAATGAGTTGCTAAATTACCTGAACCAATTAAAGTTATGCTCTTCATTTGTTAAATTTAAGTACAAATCTAATTAATAATTAGTAATTTTGCACACTATTTATTAGATATGATGAATCGAATTATAGGTATTTTTTCTTCTATGAAATTTATGGCATTTTTATTGCTTGTTTTTGCATTTGCAATAGGTTATGCTACTTTTATTGAGAATGATTTTGGTAGATCAACTTCAAAAGCATTAATATATAATACTCTTTGGTTCGAATTAATATTAGTATTATTAACATATAATTTAGTTATAAATCTAGTTCGTTATAAATTGTTTCAATTTAAAAAAATAGCAGTATTAACATTTCATTTATCATGGATTTTTATATTAATAGGTGCTGGAATTACTAGATATATATCTTATGAAGGAATGATGCATATTAGAGAAGGTGAATCGACGGATTTGTTTCTCTCAGATGATACATTTTTACAAGTACATATTAATGATAATCAGCATCAGTATAATTATGATAAGAAATTATTTCTATCATCTATCACAAATAATAAATTTAATATTAATGCAAATTTTAAACAAAATAAAATTAATATAAAATACGTTGATTTTCTTGCAAATGTAAAGGATTCTTTATTTGAAAATATTAAAGGTGGAAAAAATACACTTCATTTAGTTGTTCCTGGAGATAACGGAATGCAGAATATTTATTTGTCAGATAAAGAAAGCAAAATAATTAAGAGTAATTTATTTTCATATAATAATTTTATTGAAGGTGCTATTAATATTACAGATTCTAGCAATGTTATTTTATGTAATTCTCCATATCAAGTTTCTACTATGAGTATGATAAGTGGGGAGAATCAAGTATATCAATCATTAAGTAATTTTAGTTTTAATAAAAAAACATTACATACTTCTAATGATCTTAATTTTGTACTAAAAAATGTATTGAATAGTGCTTTAAAAATACCTGTAAGCACTAGTAGTGTTATGACTGATGGTTCAAGAGATGCACTTATTATTAACGTTAAAATAAATAATAAGGAAAAGGAAGTAGTATTGTATGGTGGTAAAGGATTTTTAGGTGAAACACAGAGTTTTTCATTAGATAATCTAAATTTTAAATTAGTTTATGGCTCAAAACATTATAAAACACCATTTAAAATAGCTTTAAGAGACTTCCAATTAGAGAGGTACCCAGGATCTCAAAGTCCGAGCTCGTATGCTTCAGAAGTCAGTATTTTAGAAAACTCTGATACTATTGGAATTCCTTATAGGATATATATGAATAATGTACTCAATTACAAGGGATTTCGTTTGTTTCAATCATCTTATGATGAGGATGAAAAAGGTACAATACTTTCAGTTAATCATGACTGGTGGGGTACTTTGATTTCTTATATTGGTTATTCTTTATTAGGTTTAGGATTTATATTCGTTTTCTTTTCTAGAAATACAAGATATCATTATTTAACAAGTAAGCTAAAAAATATGATTAAAACAACAAGTTTATTTGTGTTGCTTTTTTTTCTAAATATAAGTAGTTTATCTGCAAATGATACAATTCCTGTTAAACATACTAATAGATTTGATTATTTGATTGTGCAAGATAATGGAGGAAGATTGAAGCCAGTTAGCACATTAACATCAGAATATTTGAGAAAAATTTATGGAAAAGTTAGTATAGGAAATCTTACTTCTACACAAGTTATTTTAGGCATGATGATTGATCCTGTAGATTGGAGTAAAAAAGATTTAATTAAAGTAAAGCATCATAATATAAAAAATATATTATCATTAAAATCAAGTTCAGAAAGATCAGTCAGAGTCAGTTTTAATAATTTTTTTGGAGAAAACGGAGAATATTTTCTTCTTGATCATGTAGATAAAGCGTATGCTAAACAACCAAAAGATAGAAGTAAATTTGATTTAGAAGTTATTAAAATTGATGAAAAAATAAATATCTGTTTTACTATATTTAGCGGGGGTATTTTTAGATTTTTTCCACTTCCAAATGATACTAATAATACCTGGTTTCCTTATACAAAAAACACTTTATTTAAAGGTAATGATTCACTTTTTGTTGTTAATATAATGCCAATGTATTTTAGTAGTTTACATGATGGATTAAAGAATAATAATTGGTCTGTTTCAGATACTGTTGTAAGTTATATCAGTAAATTTCAAGTAAGACATGGTTCTAGTGTAATGCCTGATAAATATAAAATTAAGTTAGAGGTTCTTTATAATAAGTTTCGTATCTTTTCTAGATTATTTATCTTTTATTGTCTAACTGGATTGTTGCTGATTGGCTGTGGAATACTCTTATTGTTTTATCAAAATAAATTTCTTTTTCTTTTAACAAGATTTTTAAAATGGTTGATATTTACTGGATTTTATATTCATCTATCAGGTTTGATAGTACGTTGGATTATTTCAGGTCACGCACCTTGGAGTAATGGGTATGAGTCTATGGTTTATATTGCATTTGTTACTGTTCTTTCAGGATTAATCTTTAGTCGTAAATCAGTTTTAACATTAGGGGCTACAGCTTTTGTTGCAAGTCTATTGCTGATGGTTGCTCATTTGAATTGGTTAGATCCATCAATTACTAATTTAGTACCAGTTCTAAATTCTTATTGGCTAATGATACATGTTGCTATTATTACTGCTTCATATGGTTTCTTTTCTTTAGGTTCAATTTTAGGAATATTATCTTTATTTCTGATTTCTTTTACTAATTTATCTAATAAAAATAAATTAAAACATAAGATTAAAGAATTAAGCATAATAAATGAAAAATCTTTAGAAATAGGTTTATTTATGTTAGCAATTGGAACTTTTCTTGGAGGAGTATGGGCAAATGAATCTTGGGGTAGATATTGGGGATGGGACCCAAAAGAAACTTGGGCATTTGTCAGTATTTTAATATATACATTTGTTCTTCATATTAGATTAATTCCTAAGCTAAGTAGTGTATTTTTATTTAATGTATTATCAATGTTTGCGATCTGGACAATTATCATGACTTATTTTGGTGTAAATTATTATTTATCAGGATTACATTCCTATGCAGCTGGAGATCCTATGCCTATACCTGTTTTTGTTTATTATCTATTTGCTTTAATGATAATCCTTTTTATTACTTCAAGATATAAAACAAAAAAATATTACCAATGAAATTAGATTTATTAGTTTTTGGAGCACATCCAGATGATGTTGAATTGGGATGTGGAGGAACAATTATAAAAAAAGTTAAACAGGGTAAAAAAGTTGGTATAATAGATTTAACTAGAGGTGAGCTAGGAACAAGAGGCACATCTAAAACTCGAGATCTTGAAACTAAAAATGCAACACAGATTTTAGGAGTTTCAATTCGCGAAAATTTAAATTTAAAAGATGGTTTTTTTGAGAATAATGAATCAGCTAAAAAGCTTGTAATTGACAAAATACGAAATTATCGTCCTGATATCGTTATTGCTAATGCCCCTAGTGATAGACATCCTGACCATGCAAGAGCTTCACAATTAATTATAGATTCTTGTTTTTTATCAGGATTGCAAAAGATTAAAACAAATAAAGAAATATGGCGACCAAAATTATTATTTCATTACATACAGTTTAATAATTTAACACCTGATTTAGTAGTTGATATTTCTGATGAAATAAACCAGAAAATAAAAGCAGTTAAATCTTATAAAACACAATTTTATAATCCTATTAGTAAAGAAAAGAAAACTATAATATCTACTAAGGAATTTTTAGATAGTGTGACTTATAGAGCTAAGGATCTAGGAAGGCAAAGTAATTGTAAATATGCAGAGGGATTTATTTCACATCAAACTATTAAAGTAGATACTTTATTTAATATATTATCATAAAAAAGGTTTAGCAATATAGCTAAACCTTTTTAATTTTAATTTTAATTAATTTTTAATTTATAATTAATTTCTTTGAAACAGTGTTTTGATCAATTGCAGTATTAATGAAATATACACCACTTTTAAAATTCTTAACGCTAATATTTTTTAGATTTATACCTGTATTAAGATTTAAATTTGATCTATAAACAATTTCTCCTAAGATATTTACAATTTTAATCTCGGCATTAGTATTCTCACTTGAATATAATTCAATTGTAGCTGTTTCTTTTGTTGGATTAGGATATAAATTAAATTTAATTGAATTATTTATTTCTGCAAGATTATTAGGTGGTGGACCACCACTAAACAAACCAGCTGTATCTATTTCTAAATATACAATATCATTATTATTTACTAAATCTTCATCGCCTCTTACAGCTAGACCTGGTTCAAAATCTCTTTGATAAATTATTCTGATTTTATCATCTACTATATCATTCATTGATCCAAAAACACATTCTTGCGCTCCGTTCCAAATATCGTGTGGTGTAACATCTACAGGGTCTTCCCAAGTAAGTCCACCATCTGTAGATCTTGTAACATATATGTGTCTAAATACTTGCGTTCCATTATCAGCTGTTTCAGTATATCCAGAGAAAGATAAATAGATATGTCCATTAGCAGTTAACCCAGCATTTGGCATACTTGCTCTTGAAGCGTAATATAAAGCATATCCACCTATCGAATCAACTCCTGCCACAATACTGTCTCCATTTAAATCAGGAGCACCAAGAATCCAATTTTCATTCATCATATCAGAATACCATAAGTTAGAATCTTTTGCTAGAGGTGCAGTGGTATCAGCTCCCATTGATTCATTCCAGTATGCTATTCCATTAATGCCTGGAAACCATGATGATTGAGCATCTGTAAGATCGTCATCTGCATACTTCATTACTCCATAAAAAACATGTGCTTGATTAGTTTCATCTAAAATTACAGTACCGTAATTATCTGTAGAGTAAACCTCATCCATTACTCCATTACTATCCAAGTCAAAACCGTCATCCATGGCATATTTTTCTACTGGAAAATCTAAAAAAGTAGTTCTTGTCCAATCATCTCCATTATTTGTTGATTTTAAAATAAACGAATCACCCCAGTCAGCAAAGTATGCAATCACAACTGTTTCTCCTTGGGCATCTATAGAATAGACATCGCCACTCATCCCTATAAAGTTATTTGTATCTAATGAAGGAAGTTGAACATCCTGTCTATCCCAAGTAAGACCTTCATCTTGTGATCTGTAGTAAACTAATGCACCATCAAGACCATTAAATGGTGCACCCTGAAAGTTTGAAGATGCAGTAACGGCAATTGTGTGAATAGTTTTATTATCTGATCCACCAACTACAGATCTATTCCAAATCATATATCGATATACACCATTACTATCTTGAGTTGAAACAATATTTTCACTCCAACTACCTGTACCTACATATGCTCTATGAGTCATATTAACATAAGAATTATCTGTATTATGTGTCATAGATATTTCTTTGCCAGAACTAGTTGCTATTATAGAAGGCCAACCACCTCTACTTGTTTCAAGACGATCGGTTGGTTGTGCTCCCCATGATGTTCCATCAAAGAAATTGTATCCAGTTCCTCTATCACTATAGGTAGTATTATATTCTGCACTTCTAGTCCATCCCGCAGAAATAGTTCCATCTTCATGCATTAAAATTCTGTTTTGAACAGCAGCATTTGTTTGTAGATCATATGTAGTTGTTCCTATTGTTTCTTCAAACCAGTTTGCAGCTGTTGTTTTATTTGATACTGATTGCGTTGTTGGGTTTGGATTAACCATTAAATGACTAAGAGCTTCATCTCCACTCATGGTAATTTTATCATTAATAGCTTTTATATGTGAACTATTAAGTTTAGAGTTCACCTGAGCGTATGCCCCAAAAGTTATAATTAATGAAAAGAATATTGTAGTTGTTTTTTTCATAAATATTGTTTTGCGTTGTTATTAATTCTGTAAATTTAATAAAAAATCTTTTTATATCGTAAGCGGATTGAATTTCCTATTACAATTATATCAGAGAAAGCCATAAAGAATGCTCCCCACATTGGATTTAGTAATCCGGATATTGCAATTGGAATAGCAATAATATTATAAGAAAAAGCCCAAAATAGATTTTGTTTTATAGTTTTTAATGTTTCTTTGCTAATAAGTAAAGCTTCAGGTAGTTGATTAAGATTCAGATTATTTAATAAAATTACATCAGAGGATTGAATAGCAATCTGTGTAGCATTTCCAATTGAAATTCCTACAGTTGACTTTGCTAGGGCGGGGGCATCATTAATTCCATCACCAATCATTGCAGTAGCTGTTTTAGTATTTAACTCTTTTATCTTTTTAATTTTATCAATGGGTGTATGTTCACTATAGATATTTGTTATATTTAATTTTCTAGCTATAGAATAGCATTTTTTTTGACTATCTCCACTTAGTAGAGAAATATCATAATCATTTTCAAGTTTTTTTAAAATAGATTTTGTGTCTTCCTTAATTTTATCTGTTATGTTAAGCTTAGCAATTAACTGATTATTTTTTAATACAAGTAAATCATATTCTAT
>PAZP01000035.1 GCA_002715565.1 Flavobacteriales bacterium | reverse complement strand
GATGACATTAATAATATATCAAATAATGAAGTAAATATTAAGTCTACTAGAATGAATGATATAATTGGAGAACACTCGATTATGTGCGAATCATTAAATGATAAAATAGAAATAAAACATATTGCCAAAAATCGCAAAGATTTTGCAGTTGGAGCTATTATTGCAGCTGAATGGCTTATAAATAAAAAAGGTGTTTTTGGTATGACTGATGTTCTAAAAGGATTATAAAAATAAGTTAAGTTTTTATATTTGCAAATCAATATATAATAATGAAAAAAATATTTAAAGTTTATTTTAAATTCATAACTTTTCTAGTATTTACTGTTGTATGGAGTTTATTTGTTTATATAATAAATGGAGAATGGTTGTATTTTATTCCTTTAATTGTAGCAGACATACTTTTCTTTGAAACAATTAGTTGGCAATTTTGGAAGAAAAAGAAAAAGAAAAAGAAAAAGAAAAGTGAGATTAGAAGCTGGTTTGATGCTATAATTTTTGCAGTTATAGCAGCTCATATTTTACGTACTTTTTTTATTGAAGCTTATACGATTCCTACATCATCAATGGAAAAATCTATGCTAATTGGAGATTTTTTATTTGTCAGTAAAGTTGCATACGGTCCAAGAGTACCTATAACACCAATTGCTATACCTCTTAT
This sequence comes from Flavobacteriales bacterium, assembly GCA_002715565.1. GTDB lineage: Bacteria > Bacteroidota > Bacteroidia > Flavobacteriales > BACL11. The sequence continues at coordinate 21,884 of PAZP01000035.1, read as the reverse complement.
GCATCATACAATACCAACCACAAATAAAAAATCATATTCTGAAATTATTAAATTACCCTATTACAGAATGAAAGGACTTGGTGAAATTAAAAGAAATGATTGTGTTGTATTTAATTGGCCAGATGAAAAATTAGGAAGACCTGTTGATAAAAAAGAAAATTATGTTAAAAGATGTGTAGGTATGCCTGGTGATACAATTAACATAATAAATAGTCAATTATTTGTAAATCATAAAAAACAAGAAAAAATTGATGGAATGAAAAAACAATGGCATTACAGAGTTAAAACTAATGGCAATGGATTAAATCCAAATATACTTTATGAAAAATATGACATCACAGAAGGTGGTTATGGAAGAAACAAAAATGAGTATAATTTAACTTTAACTAATGAAAATCGAGATGCAATAAAAAAGTTTCATAATGTAACAAACATAGAACGAAAAATAGATAAATCAAAAAAGTATAATGAATATATATTTCCTCATAGTACAAATTTTAAATGGAATATAGATAACTATGGTCCTATAATAATACCTTCTGAAGGGTCAACAATTAATATTACTATTAACAACCTTCCTATATATAAAGATATTATAGAAAGATATGAAAACAATAAACTAGAAATAATTGATGAAAATATTTATATTAATGACACATTATGCACTGAATACAGCTTTAAAATGGATTATTTTTGGATGATGGGTGACAATAGGCATAATTCAGCTGATAGCAGATTCTGGGGATTTGTTCCAATAGATCATATTGTTGGTAAAGCTTTATTTGTATGGATGAGCTGGGATAAAAATGCTAAGGGTATAAATAAAGTTAGATGGAAAAGATTATTTACAAGTGTTAAATAAAACTCTATTACCAACTGCATATCTAGCTCCAATTCAATATTATTCAATACTATTACAATCAGAACAGTGTATTATAGATATACATGAAAATTTTGTCAAACAAACTATTAGAAACAGATGTTATTTATATAGTTCAAACGGTAAAATATTTATTACGATTCCAAGAGTTAGAAAAAAAAGTAGTAAAACTAAGACAAAAGATATAAAAATATCCTATAAAGAAAATTGGCAAAAAATACATTGGAACACTATTATTTCAGCATATAATTCTTCTCCTTTTTTTAAATATTATAAAGAGGATTTGGAAAAAATATTTTTTAAAAGAGAAAAATATCTATTAGATTTTAATAATAATCTTACTGAATTAATTTTATCATTTATTTCTGAAAAAAAACATTATACTTTTAGTAATAAATATGATAAAAAAATACAAGTTAATGATTTCAGAAATTCAGATTTTCATTTAAATTTTCAGCAAAAGTATCAACAAGTATTTATGGAAAAATTTGGTTTTATAGCAAACATGTCTATCATTGACTTACTGTTTAATGTAGGTCCTGAAAGTAAAAATTATTTATTTTTAATAGATTTGAATTGTAAAATCAAAAATAAAATTAACAACTAGAAAAATAAACAATAACTATTCTTATTTTTGTTATTAGTAAAACACAGTAAATGATAGATTTAGATTTTAATAAAAATGATGATAAAATGAGATTATTAATTTCAGAAATGAAAAATATTAAATCAAAAATTTTAATGGGTGGTGGTAAAGAAAAATTAAAAAAACAACATCTTCAAAACAAGCTTACTGTACGAGAAAGAATAGATTTTCTCAAAGATGATGATGCTGATTTCTTAGAAATTGGATGTTTCGCAGGGTATAAAATGTATGAAAAATATGGAGGCTGTCCAAGTGGTGGTGTTGTGGCAGGCATTACGCATATAGAAAAAAAACAATGTATAATTGTAGCTAATGATTCAACAGTTAAAGCTGGAGCTTGGTTTCCAATTACAGGAAAAAAAAATTTAAGATTACAAGAAATTTCAATTGAAAACAAATTACCAATTATTTATTTAGTTGATAGTGCTGGTGTGTTTTTACCTCTTCAAGATGATATTTTTCCAGATAAAGAACACTTTGGTAGGATTTTTAGAAATAATGCTGTTATGAGTTCTATGGGTATTACACAAATTGCTGCTGTAATGGGAAGCTGTGTTGCTGGAGGAGCATATCTACCTATCATGAGTGATGAATCAATAATCGTAGATAAAACATCTTCTATTTTTTTAGCAGGCAGTTATTTAGTTAAAGCTGCTATTGGTGAAAGTATTGATAATGAAACCTTAGGAGGAGCAACGACTCATTGTGAAATTTCTGGTGTTACAGATTATAAGGCAAAAAATGATCAAGATGCTCTTATAAAGATCAAAAATATAATAAATAAAATTGGACAACATGAAAAAGCTGGTTTTAATCGGGTAAAATCAATACCTCCAAAAAAAAATGAAAAAGAAATATATGGAATTATTCCAAGAGATAGAGCAAAGCCATATAATATGCATGAAATTATAGATCGTTTAATTGATAATTCAGATTTTGAAGAATATAAATCAGGATATGGTAAATCCATTATTTGTGGATATGCCAGAATTGATGGTTGGGCCGTAGGAATTGTAGCTAATCAAAGAAAATTAATAAAAAATAAACAAGGTGAAGTTCAATTTGGAGGTGTAATTTATTCTGACTCAGCTGACAAATCTGCTAGATTTATTGCTAACTGTAACCAAAAGAAAATACCATTAGTTTTTTTACAAGATGTGACAGGATTTATGGTAGGTTCAAAATCTGAACATGCAGGCATTATCAAAGATGGAGCAAAAATGGTAAATACCATGTCCAATTCTGTAGTGCCTAAATTTACAATAATAATTGGAAATTCTTATGGTGCTGGAAACTATGCTATGTGCGGAAAGGCATATGACCCAAGATTAATAGTAGCGTGGCCAACAGCAAAATTAGCAGTTATGGGTGGAGAACAAGCAGCAAAAGTTTTATTGCAAATTGAAAAGAAATCACTAGAAAAAAAAGGAGAAGAAATAGATAAGAAAAAAGAGAAAGAACTTTTAAATAACATAACAAAAAAATATAATTATCAATCATCTCCATATTATGCTGCATCTAGACTTTGGATTGATGCAATTATTGATCCATTAGAAACTAGAAAAGTTATTTCCACTGGTATCAATGCAGCAAATCACTCTCCAATAAATAAAAAATACAATCCTGGTATTATTCAATCATAATATCTAATAATCTAATTAATTATATTTGTACATCTAAATTTAAAAAACATGATTAATATCACTCTTCCTGATGGGAGTAGAAAAAAAATAGAAAATGGGTCGACACCTATGGATATAGCTAAAAGTATTTCGGAGGGTTTAGCAAGAAATGTTTTATGTGCTAGTGTCAATGGGGAAATATGGGATAGTAATCGTCCAATAAATTTTGACGCAAAAATTATATTACATACATGGAAAGATAAAGAAGGGAAGATGGTTTTTTGGCATTCTACCTCACATATTATGGCAGAGGCATTAGAAGAATTATACCCAGGAATAAAATTTGGTATTGGGCCTGCCATTGAAAATGGATTTTATTATGATATAGATTTTGGAAAATACACAATTTCAACTGAAGATCTTACTGAAATTGAAAAGAAAATGAAAGAAATTGCATCAAAAAAAGTAACTTTTGAAAGAATAAATATCACTAAAAAAGATGCAATTAGTTTTTTTAAAAGAAAAAAAGATGAATACAAACTTGAACTTATTGAAGAATTAGAAGATGGAGAAATTACTTTTTATAGACAAAATAAATTTACTGATTTATGTAAAGGACCACATATTACATCAACTGGAAAAATTAAAGCTATAAAGTTATTAAATATTGCTGGTGCATATTGGAGAGGAGATGAAAATCGAAAACAACTTACTAGAATTTATGGGATCTCTTTTCAAAAGCAAAAAGATTTAACTGAACATCTAGAAATGTTAGAGGAAGCAAAGAAACGTGATCATAGAAAGATTGGAAAAGAAATGGAACTTTTTACATTTTCAAAAAAGGTTGGCCAAGGCTTACCTTTATGGTTACCAAAAGGAACATTATTAAGAGAAAAACTTGAGAATTTCCTGAAAAAAGCACAAACAAAAGCAGGATATCTTCCAGTAGTTACACCACATATTGGGAATAAAGATTTATATATTTGTTCAGGACATTATGAAAAATATGGTGTAGATTCATTTCAACCTATAAAAACACCAAATGATGATGAAGAATTTTTTTTAAAACCCATGAATTGTCCTCATCATTGTGAAATTTATAAATCTAAACAGTACTCATACAGAGATCTTCCTGTAAGATTCGCAGAATTTGGAACAGTTTATCGTTATGAACAATCAGGTGAACTTCATGGGCTTACTCGAGTTAGAGGATTCACACAAGATGATGCACATATATTTGTGCGTCCAGATCAATTAAAAGAAGAATTTATTAGTGTAATCAATTTAGTTTTATATGTATTTAATTCTCTAGAGTTTAAAGATTTTAAAGCTCAAATATCACTAAGAGATCCAAATGAAAAAAATAAATATATTGGTTCAGATGAAAATTGGGACAAGGCTGAAAATGCAATTATTGAAGCTGCTGAAGAAATAGGTTTAGAATTTATTAAAGAATACGGAGAAGCTGCATTTTATGGGCCAAAATTAGACTTTATGGTAAGAGATGCAATTGGAAGAGAATGGCAGTTAGGTACTATACAAGTAGATTATAACCTTCCAGAAAGATTTGAACTAGAATATACTGGCTCAGATAATCAAAAACATAGACCTATAATGATTCATAGAGCACCATTTGGCTCAATGGAAAGATTCGTAGCTGTCTTAATTGAACACTGTGGAGGAAAATTCCCTCTATGGCTAACTCCAGATCAAATAATTATTTTACCTATCAGTGAAAAATATCATGATTATGCAAAAAAAGTATCCAAATATCTAAAAAATTACGATATTTGCGGCCCAATTGATACAAGGGCTGAAACCACTAATAGAAAAATCAGAGATGCTGAAGTTTCTAAAATCCCTTATATCATAATTGTTGGAGAAAGAGAGGAAAAAGAAAAAACAATTAGTGTTAGAGAGCATGGAGGAAATGAATTAGGAATTATGTCAATAAAAAATTTAAAAGATATAATAACAGAAGAAATAAACAAAATAATAACCTAAAAAAAAAAGAATTAAAAAAACAAGAAAAAAAAGAGGTAAAAGGATAAACAATGAAATTACTGCTCCCTTTGTCAGGATTGTAGGGGAAAGTATTGAATCAAAAATTGTATCCCTAGCAGAAGCATTATTAATAGCAAAAAAATTGAGTCTTGATTTGGTAGAAATTTCACCTAATACAGAGCCTCCAGTATGCAAAGTAATTAATTATAAGAAATTTGTGTATGATCAAAAAAAGAAGCAAAAAGCTATTAAAAACAAAACTCAAAAAGTTATTATTAAAGAACTGAGATTTGGACCGAATACTGGCGAGCATGATTTTGAATTTAAATTAAAACATGCCAGAAATTTTTTAGAAGACGGAGCTAAGGTAAAAGCTTTTGTTCTTTTTAGAGGAAGAACAATTATATATAAAGATCAAGGGCAAATTTTATTATTAAAATTAGCTCAAGCACTAGAAGATGTAGGTGTAGTAGAGATTATGCCTGAATTAGAAGGAAAAAAAATGATAATGATTTTAAGTCCAAGAAAGAAAAAAAAATAAATTAAGGAAAATGCCAAAAATGAAAACAAAAGCTGGAGCAAAGAAACGATTTAAATTAACTGGCTCTGGAAAAATAAAAAGAAAACATGCGTTTAAATCGCATATTCTAACAAAAATGGAGACAAAACAAAAACATAACCTAACAAAAACAGGTTATGTTTCAAAAGCTGACACTAAAAGCGTGAAAAATCAGTTAGGAATTTAATATATTAATTTTTATAGTGCAAAAAAAGAGCTTATTTAAGCCACTATATTTTAAAAAACAAAAGTTATGCCAAGATCAGTAAATTCAGTTGCTGCTAAAGCAAGAAGAAAAAAAATACTTAAAGCTGCTAAAGGTTACTTTGGTAGGAGAAAAAATGTCCATACAATAGCAAAAAATGCTGTTGAAAAAGCAATGCAATATGCATATCGTGATAGAAAAAATAAAAAAAGAACGTTCCGATCATTATGGATTCAAAGAATAAATGCAGGAGCAAGAATAAATGGCATGTCATATTCTCAATTTATGGGTAAAATTCATCAAAACAACATTGAATTAAATAGAAAAGTATTGGCAGATTTAGCAATGAATCACCCAAATACGTTTCAAAGAATAGTTGAAAAAATAAAATAAATTTATTTTTTTTTAATTCTTTTCTAAGAGATTAGAAACATTCTATAAATCAACAACTCCTTGAAATTTACTTTTCAACATGGAGATAATTTTACTTTATCTTTTATTCCAACTGAAGATATTTGCTGTATAATATCAAGTATGTATCTATAACTTAATGTTCTTCGAATTAAACTGGTAAATATTTCTCAAAAAAATTGATTTGAGCAAACTCTTCATTAGCTAAATAACCTACCCTCTCTTGTAAATATTAAATGATTTTGCTTACGTTGTTTTATTAACTTAAAAATAATCTCTATAAAATTTATTGTTGTCAATTATTACATTTGAATCTTTGGATGATTCACGTACAATTACGGATTTAATTACCCTTAATGCAGCTATTTATCTATATTTTACTTTTAATTTAAACTATAATATCTTTATTTATTATTTCTTGTATGCTATTCATTATATTTTATATTTTTTGATTTAAGCAAACTTAAAGCCTCTTTAGCGTAATCATAATCTGGATTTATTTCTATTGCTCTATTATAATCAGACTCTGCTTGAGCAATATTACCAAGTGTTTCAAAACAAATTCCTCTAGAATAATATGCTTCATAATATTTAGGATTTGAATAAATCGCGTCTGAAAAATTATTAGTTGCAACATCAAATAATTTTAATTCCATATGTATAAAACCTAAATTATAATGACCATCAGCATGAAATGGATCTACCTTATGTAGGACTGCATAAGCTTCTAATGCTTTGTTCCATTCTAAAATAGATTGAAAAAAAACTGCTTTGTTATATAAAACTAAAATATCATCCGGATCAATTTTCAAAGCATTATCATAGTACGTTACTGCTAAATTATTGTTCTCCAAATGATACATTTGACCTAATTGAATATAAGCTTCTTTATAATCAGGATTAATATTTATAGCTTTCTTAAATGAATTAATCGCATTATCATTTTGGTTTATATTTTTATAGGCATAACCTAATAACAAATGTGCTCGTGGTTGATTGTAATCCAGTTCTAATGATTTTTCTAAATATGTAATCGAATTTGAAAATCTAGCATATGCTAACATTAATTCTCCCATCAATAAATTTGCTTTTATATGATCTTTATTTAATGTTAAAATATTCTCAAGGTAATTTCTAGTTAAAACTGGATATTTTTGATTAGCATTTCTTTCTTTTGACAAATTAAAATAATTTTTAGCTATCATGTACTTATATTCTAAATTTAAAGAATCCAGTTCAATTAATTTTTTCAGGTCATAAATTGCTGATTGAATATTATCTTTTGATAAATTATAATTTACTCTTTCTAATAAAAGATTCTGATTAAATGGATCTTCACTAATTTTAGATGATAAAAGTACAATATCATCAATAATTTTTTCATTATCTTTAAAGGAAGAATCGCAAGAAAATAATATAAGAATAAATAATAAAATTTTATTATTCATAAAAAGCTTATAAATTAAGAAGAAAATTCTCTTATTTTTTCTTCAATTTGATCAGAAAGTTCAGGATTATCAGCTATCATATTTTTAACCGCATCTCTACCTTGACCAAGTTTAGTTTCATCATATGAAAACCAAGAACCACTTTTCTCTATTACACCTAAATCCACAGCCAAATCTAAAATTTCTCCAGAACGTGAAACTCCTTTTCCAAACATAATATCAAATTCAACTTTCTTAAATGGAGGAGCAACCTTATTCTTAACTATTTTAACTCTAGTACGATTACCTATAACATCTTCACCATTTTTTATCGCACCTATTCTTCTAATATCTAATCGTACAGAGGCATAAAATTTCAATGCATTTCCTCCTGTTGTAGTTTCAGGATTACCAAACATTACACCTATTTTCATTCTTATTTGATTTATAAAAATCAAAGTACATCCAGTTTTATTAATTGTTGCTGTAAGTTTACGAAGTGCTTGTGACATTAATCGAGCATGAAGACCCATTTTTGAGTCACCCATCTCACCTTCTATTTCCGATTTTGGTGTTAATGCAGCTACTGAATCTATCACAACTAAATCTACAGCTCCTGAACTAATCAAGTGATCAGCAATCTCTAATGCTTGCTCTCCATTATCAGGCTGTGAAATATATAGATTATCAATATCTACGCCTAAAGAAGATGCATATGAAGCATCAAAAGCATGTTCTGCATCAATAAAAGCAGCTACACCACCCTGCTTTTGAACCTCCGCTATAGCATGGATAGTTAATGTAGTCTTTCCAGAAGATTCAGGTCCATAAATTTCAATAACTCTTCCTCTAGGATAACCACCCACTCCTAAAGCAACATCTAAATTAATAGAGCCAGATGGAATAGATGATATATCTTCATTTACTCGTTCTCCTAACTTCATAACTACACCTTTTCCATATGTTTTTTCTAACTTACCTAGAGTAAGTTCTAAAGCCTTTAACTTAGCATTTTTTTCCTTATCACTCATAAAAATATTTTTATACAAATTAGAGAAATAATAATTCAACCATCAAAAAAAAATCTATTGTTTTATTAACAAATTTATCAGTAAATTATTTAATAGCTTGGCAGATTCTACAAAGGCATTCTGTTTTTTTTGCTTGACAAAATTCTCTTCCATAAAATATGATTTGTAAATGTAATTTATTCCATGTTTTTTTATCAAATTTGTCCTTTAAATCTTTTTCTGTCTGTATTACATTCTTCCCATTAGATAACCCCCATCTATATGCAAGACGATGAATGTGAGTGTCTACCGGAAAAGCAGGTTGATTAAATGCTTGTGACATAATAACTGAAGCTGTTTTATGACCAACACCTGGCAGTTCTTCTAGGTAAGAAAAAGAAGAAGGAACTAATCCTTTATGTTTTGATATTAATAATTCTGACATCCTTCTAATATTTTTCGCTTTAGTAGGTGCTAAGCCAATTTGTCTAATAATTTGCTTAATCTCATCAACTGATAATTGAACCATTTTTTCAGGAGAATCTGCTTTATTAAATAAATTAGGTGTAATCTCATTAACTTTTTTATCAGTACTTTGCGCACTCAACATTACCGCTACTAAAAAAGTAAAGTTGTTTGTATGAAATAAAGGTATTTCAGGATTTGGATACAAACTATCTAAAATACTAGTAATAAAATTAATTTTGGCTTTATTATCCAATCTAAAGAAATTAATTTAAAGAAATAAGAATATTATCAGATTTAGTTTTAACGACATCTATAGATTTTGCATAAGATAATATAAAGTCTATGGTTTGTTTTTTTGGTCCTTGCTTAACAAGTTCTTCAAATTCAACTAGCTTTATTTTTTCTTGTTTTTTCTTCTTTTCTTCTTTAATTAATTTTTGTGCTAAATCAAAAGTAGAGTTTTTTCCCATATATAATTTGTTTTAATTACTTGATGAACGTAAAAAACAAATTAATATTATAGTTTATATAAATTATTTAATATATAAATCTATATTTTTTTCATCAGCTATTTTTCTTATGTTAATTAAAGCATAACGCATTCTACCTAAAGCAGTATTAATACTTACTCCTGTTATTTTTGAAATCTTTTTAAAAGACATTTCTTCAAAATATCTTAACTTTAATACTTTTCTCTGATCATTAGGCAACTCATTAATTAAATTTTTAAGTTCTAAAAAAATCTGTTTTTTTATCATCACGTCTTGCTGATCTATTTCCCCACTGTCTAAAAAATCAAAAATATTATAATCATCTTTTGAGCTAAAATCTCTTATTTTTGCCTTTTTCCTGAAATAATCTATAACTAGATTGTGAGCAATACGCATAATCCAAGGTAAAAATTTACCTTCCTCATTATAATTACCCCTTTTAAGTGAGTTTATTACTTTAATCATAGTTTCTTGAAAAATATCTTCTGCTAAATCTCTATCTTTAACTTTAGATATAATAAATGCAAATAACCTATTTTTATATCTTTCAAGTAATATCTCAAAAGAATCATTATCTCCATTAATAAAATTCTTAAGTAAAATTTGGTCTTTCTGTGAAGTCAATAACATATACTCTATATTTAAATTAATAAAAAAGTAAATGTTTATCTATAGAAAGTGTTTTTGAAATTAATAGAGCAAAAATAATAAAACAAATTAATTTATCCAAATCTTATTAATTAGTTTTGCATGTTATAGATAAATGTAAAAAATTGAAAGAAGGTATAGAAAAAAAATTTATTGAAATAATAGGTGCAGAAACACATAATTTAAAAAATATTTCAATTAAAATACCTAAAAACAAGCTTATTGTGATTTCGGGAGTATCAGGAAGTGGAAAATCATCTTTAGCATTTGACACATTATTTGCAGAGGGACAAAGAAGATATATTGAAAGTCTTTCTTCATATGCTCGTCAATTTTTGGGCAAAATTGAAAAACCTAAAGTTAAAGATATTAAAGGCATATGTCCAACAATTGCAATTGAACAAAAAACTAATACAAATAATTCTAGATCAACGGTAGCTACAAATACAGAAATTTATGATTATCTAAAATTACTTTTCTCAAGAATTGGAAAAATATATTCTCCTATATCAAAAAAGGAAGTTAAAAAACATTACCCGAAAGACATCTTTAAATTTATAAAAAATCAAAATGAAGAAGACTTAATCTTTATATTAGTGAAAAATAATAAACTAATAAAAAATGACTTACAATTATTAATTAATAAGGGCTATTCCCGAATTCTTCATCAGGGAAATATATATAAGATAAAAGAATTAGTAAATAAAAAAATTGATTTAACTGAAAGTTATATTATTATAGATAGAATTAAAAATCACTCCAATTATAAGCAAAAACAAGTTATAGATTCTATTGAAACAGCTTTAAATGAGGGAAATGGAACTTGCTATATTAAAAATAATAAAGAAATTACATTCTTTTCAAATACACTAAAACTAGATGGTAAAACATTTATTAAACCAAGTGTTAAACTTTTTTCATTTAATAACGCGTATGGTGCATGTGAAAATTGCAATGGATTTGGTTCAGTTTTAGGAATTGACAAACGAAAAATTATAAAAAATGTCAACTTATCAATATATGATGGTGTTGTAAGTTGTTGGCATGGTGAGAAATTAAGCAAATGGAAAGATAATTTTATTAAAAATTCTCTAGAATTTAATTTCCCTATTCATAGGCAATATAAAGAACTAAATGATAATGAATTAGATATATTATGGAATGGAAAAAATAAATGCAAAGGCATCTATCAATTTTTTAATACATTAGAAAAAGATAAATATAAAATTCAAAATCGAGTGTTAATTGCTAGATACAGAGGAAAAACAAAATGTGAGTCATGTAATGGAAATAGATTAAGAAAAGAAGCATTATACATAAAAATAAATAATAAACATATAGCAGATATATCAAGTATGAATATTATTGATGCTATTAATTTTTTTAAAAACATAAAATTAGAAAAGCATGAAAAGGTAATTGCAAAAAGAATAATTATGGAAATTCAAGAAAGACTTAAATATCTTAAAAATATTGGACTACCATATATTAATCTTAACAGAGAATCAAATACTTTATCAGGAGGAGAATTTCAAAGAATTAACATAGCTAAATCTATCTCTAGTTCATTGGTAGGTGCCATGTATATTTTAGACGAACCTAGTATTGGTCTACATCCAAAAGATACAAAACAATTAATAAATATCCTAAAAGATTTAAGGGATATAGGTAATACTGTAATAATTGTAGAACACGATGATGAAATAATTAAAGAAGCTGATTATTTAATTGATATTGGACCCAATGCTGGAGTAAATGGTGGAAAAATTACATATAAAGGAAAATTAAATAATCTCAATAAAAGTAAAGAAAGTTTAACAATTCAATATATCAGCAAAAAACTCAACATACATATCCCTAACAAGAAAAGAAAGTTAAAAGAGTATATAGAGATAATAAATGCACACAAATATAATCTGAAAAATATAAATATTCGCTTTCCTTTAAATGGTCTAGTAGTAGTATCTGGAGTAAGTGGTTCTGGAAAATCTACACTTGTAAGAGATATATTAGAAAGAGGTTTAAAAAAAGAAATTAATAATTCACATAATGAAGATAAATACTATGACAAAATTCATATTAGTAACAGGAATATAAAAAAAATTGAATTTATTGATCAAAATCCTATAGGGAAATCATCTAGATCTAATCCTATAACATATATAAAAGCATATGATGATATAAGAAAATTATTTAGCAGAACACCTCTAGCTAATTCAAGAGGATACAATGCAGGATTCTTTTCTTTTAATACAGATGGTGGTAGATGTGATCATTGTAAAGGAGAAGGAGAGATAAAAATTGAAATGCAATTTATGGCAGACGTTAATATTTTATGTAAAGAATGTCAAGGTGCTAGATTTAAAAAAGAAATCCTTGATATAAAATTTAAAAATAAAAATATTAATGATATTTTAAATCTATCAGTTGAAGAAGCTATATGTTTTTTTAATAAAACAAATCAAGAAAAAATAGCCAAAAAAATTATACCATTAGAAAATGTAGGGCTCAATTATATTAAATTAGGACAATCATCAAATACTTTAAGTGGTGGAGAAGCTCAAAGAATTAAATTAGCATCTTTCTTAAGCAAAGGAAACACTGATGAAAAAACTTTATTTATTTTTGATGAACCTACAACAGGACTACATATTCATGATATTAAAAAACTTCTCAAATCATTTGACTCACTAATTGAAAAAGGACACTCCATTATCTGTATAGAACATAATTTACATGTAATAAAATGTGCTGATTGGATAATTGATATTGGACCAGAAGGAGGGGAAAAAGGAGGGGAAATAATTTTTAGTGGAACTCCTGAAAATTTAAGCCAATGTAATAATTCATTAACAGGAAAATACCTTAAAAAATCTAATGTCTAAGATCAAGATAAGATTGTAGTATTATTGTTGCACTAATTTTATCAACAAGCTCCTTTTTTTTTCTAATATTTTTTTTAACTCCTGAAGATAAGATAGTTTGTTTAGCAATTTTTGAAGTAAATCGTTCATCTATCTTAAATATTGGAATATTATTATACTGTTTTTGTAATTTTTTAATAAAAGAAGAAACATGCGCAGTAATGTTAGTATTTCTTCCTTTTAAGTCTTTGGGAAATCCGACAATAAAACTAGATATTTTTTCTTTTAAAAGGAGTTCTTCAATGTATTCAAATACTTTATGAGTAGGAACAGTGGTTAAAGCAGTCGCTATGATTTGCAAATCATCTGTAATAGCAAAGCCAGTTCTTTTAGTACCAAAATCAATAGCAAGTAATTTACCTGGCATTAATTTTTAATAATTTGATAAGTAATATTTTCTGGAATTACTTTTATTGTATAAGTTCCTGATGAAAATTCACTTAAATCTAAATCTGATTTTATAAATTGGTTGTGCTTTGTTATAATAAGCTTTCCACTTCCATCAAATATTTGAACAGTATGAATGTTATTGTCATTAAAATTAAGTAAGAACTTTCCAATTGTTGGATTAGGAAATAACTTAAAGTTAAAATTTCTATAATCTATTTGACCAGTTAATCCTAAATCAATAGGAGGAAAAACAATATAATCAATCCATGCGCAATCCTGACCATCAGAAACGTAGTCATCTTTATCATATTCCCATTTAAATGTATTTTGACCAACATTTACAGGAAAAGAAACAAAACTCCAATCTACATCCTCTCCAGACCACTCATCCACTTTATTACCATTAATCCTGAATTTTAAAAAGTCATAATCTTGTTCAGAAGACAAATATTTCCAGAAGGATATTTCGCCTGGAGCGACAACATCAAGTGTTATTGAAAGTTCAGAATCTTGATTGTTTGGTAAATTATAAGCGGATCGAGAACTATTCATACCTTCGTATACATTTGAATTATCAATTATCCATGGGTAAGTTCCTTGTATCCATGAAAATTGAGTAAAATCTCCAGTTTCATAATCTTCGTCGATAATTCCTATTACTTCGTTAAATGTATTAGTGTATGTATAAAATCCATCACTAATATTAAATGCGAAATTAACTGGTGTTGCTAATGGTGTCGTGTTGCTTACTGTAACATTAAAGGTTAATAATTGTTGTTGTCCAGCAACTAAATTTACACCATTTATACTAACATTATTTATAGTAACATATGTTGACAAACTATTCAAAGATGCTACCAAATTAAATATATCAGAATGACCTAAATTATTAACACCTATTATTAAATCTAAAGTTTCTCCTGCGTCCAATTTTCCATTATTATTTCCTGAAAGTGCATCGTTTACAGAGAAAGAATTATGAGTCAAATTTGGTGCATTTAGAGTAATTGAAAATACTGAATTCCAAATATTTCCAAGATTATCAGTGATTTCAACATCAAAATTTGCTACATGTTGATCTGGTATTAAAGTCGCAACTTGAAAAGTAATAGGATTTATTGTTGTTATGATTTGGGAAGAATTTATATTTGGAACTGTAACATTTGTGTTTACCATATTTACGTAAGGATCTAACGTTGATACGGTTACATTTAAATTTGTTGCACTTACAGCTCCAACATTTTCTAAATCCATATAAACATCTATTAGTTCATTATAATCTGCCAATGAATTATTATTTCCTGTAGGATCGTTTATTGTATTATTTGAAGATATAACATATGGTCCTGTAGGTGATATTACCTGAACAGTTCCTATATATGGTTGCTTAAATTGTTTAGTAATTACAATATCCGCAACACCTATTGTAGATATAGAAGGAAATACTAAGCTAACTAATCCTGAAGCATCAGCTATCTGTGCATCTAATAATATGCCATTTTTTGAAATTGCAACATATGCATGTTCTTCAGTATTTACTGATAACGTTGTTGATCCGAGAGGCATAATCGGTGAATGTGATACTAATAGATTTGTTGGTACACCTATATATGGCATTAATGAAGGGTCTCCCATTACATGATAAATTTCCCAATAATACTGTTCTGAACCTCCAGCTTGTGTTACAGCTAAGTTACCTGAATGAAGTATTTGTCCTTGAGTTATAAACCAATCTGATTCCTGTTCTCCATTCTCATGCATTAAACAATCATATACCCCTAATCCAGTAGCAGCATAAGAAGGGTTTGCTGTAATATTTGTTGCATTTCCAATAGCCCACCAATAATCTTCGTCCCAATAAGTATTATTTGATCCACCTATGTAACCAACAGCACCTTTCTTATTAGCTCTCAATAATGATTCACCGAAACAAACAGGTTCATCAAATTTATTAGATTGACAACAATTGCCTATCATAACACCAAATTTATTTATATTATTTAAGCCTGATATATCTGAATTTTCAAAACTAGGATCTGACCATCCAGAAGGACCACAATGTGCTGTGTAATTTGCAAAAGAAGAACCATCACTTATATCATTAATAATAGCAGATGATGCACCTGACATATCTGAAGAAAATAATGCGCCAGGGGCTAAAACACCATATAAATAATTATGTACATTATGATTGTGGGCAGCATTAAAATAATAGTTTGTTCCATAATTAATTTGCCCATTTCCATAGGTGGGAGCCATACTAGCATCAACACCTGCAACTAAAACAATATCTTCTAAAAATGAAGGATTTGGAAAAGTATACATCTCATGCATTAATGTTTTTTCTACTTGTCTTTCAATATGTTCAGAAATTGTTCCAGAAAACCTTCCATAATACATTTCTGGATAAAAATCTCCACCACCATCAAATTCACAGTAATACATATCAGAAATATGTGAACCTGCATTACCATTAAATGATGGGACTTGTGCTTCATCACCTACCAAAAGAAGATATGTTGGAGCTGGATCATTAGGTGTAGCATTATCATACATATCTTTTATATAATTTCGTATAGAATTTGTCGTATTTCCAACTAATGGATCATTAGTATATGCTTCGATAACTAAAAATCCTTTTTTGGTTTTCCATTCAATTAATGGTTGTATAGCAGATTGAAAATTTGGATCTGAAACGATCACATACTTTACAGGATAAGTGGTTATTATATCTTTAGTTAAATTTTCAAGCGGAACATAATTAATAGCTTTTTTAAATAAATTTTCAAATTCTGATGAATAAAATTTCTTTCTATTATTAACTTCATTCTCAATATTTATATTTTTAAAAGTTAATTTCACCTCAATTTTAGTAACAATCTTTAATTGATTATTGCTAGGATTATAAGAAAAAGGAGAAATTAATAATCTTGCCAATTGCTGCCCACGCATTTTTCCTAAATATTTTGTTTCAACTAATTTATTAATATGAAATTCTTTATAAGAATAATATGCGTTATCAAAATAAAATGGGACGTTTGATATATCTTCTCCTTTAGAGATCGAAGGTTGAAATGGATATAATGATTGAGTAATATTATAATCAGATAAATTAATTATCTCCTCTTCTATATTCTCAATTTCTATAGATATATTAGAGTTATCAGGAACTATTAATAATTCTTCAATAACTGGTAAACTTGCGTATCCTGATTTAGTGTTTTCCCCATATCCATCAACTAATAACTTTACAAATTCCTGATCATTGTTTTTTAACTTAATAGCTTTTATTTCAGATAAATAATTAACGAAACTGACACTATTAGTATTCTTACTTGTTATAACAAAATTATTATTTGTTTCATTTAATTTTATTTCTGTAGAAAATAAAAAACTAGGTAATAAAATTAAAAATGATATAGAAAAAAATCTCATATTATAGTATTTTATACAAAAATAAAACTTTTTTAAGTCAAATTATTATTATACTAAAAAAGAAATTGAAATTATATTGACAAAAAATAAACAGTCAAAAGGAAAATTAAATATAACAAGATTATAATTACTGCTCGAAAAATATTAATTGCTCTTACGTAATAAATTATAGTAATAAGAATTGTAAAAGCTAATAATAAAATCGAAGAAGTAAATATAACCTGATTAAATGAAGAAGATATATCAAGAGAAATTGAATCAATATCATATACAATTAGATACGCTAAAACTGGTAAACCTACACCAATACAAATATCAAAAATATTACTAGCATATGCATTAGAAAAAGCATCCTTGTATTTTTTATCCTGCGCATCTTTCACTGACAAAATAGTGTCCGGTATGCTAGATGCAATAGCAATAATACAAAAAGTAACAAAAAATAAATTAATATCTAAAAGTATAGCTAAAGATTCTGCTGCATATACTAACTGTTTACAACATATTGAAATTATAACAATACTAATCAATAAAATGATAATCGACCTTAACGTATTTAACTTATTATTTTTACAAATCAAAGAATACAAATCTACTTGTACTAACTGAGAAAAAAAATTATTATTACTAGTCAAATTAATCTGTTGGGTTTGGGTAGAATTATTTGAAATATTTCTTTTTTTAAATATATATATAACATACGTTATATATAAAAAAATTAAAATACATGAAAAAAACAAGGATATCCCTTGATAATACAAAGCGCAAATCAAAATAAATTCAGTGATAATTAAAAAAATACCATCCTGTATAATTATCTTTTTATCAGTTGGAAAAGATTTTTTTTCTTTATATATAAAAAAAAATGCTATAGGAGGAATTATAGCAATATTAAATATAGAACTACCAACTATAGTAGCAAAACCTGCAGAAAAACCTTGAATATCTCCAATATAAAATAAAAAGAAAAAAGAAATTAATAATTCAGGCAAAGAACTTGCAATTGCATTAATTGTTGGACCCTTAATACCTTCATTCATATTTCGTGTAATATAATTTGAAGCTACACTAAATGAATCACTAACTTTCCAAATTAAGTAAGTAGAGACGATAATAATTAAAAAAGATACAAACATCAAAAGTTAGCTAATCTATTATATAAATTACTTGTCTTCTTTTATTTACATATTCAATAAAATAAACTGAATTTTTTTTATAAGAATTAACTGATCTACCATTAAGATCAAAGATATTAGCTATTTCACTTCTACTATCATTAATATAATTATTAACTGAAGAAATACTAACAACTTTAGCAGTCCATGTTACAGTATCAATTTGTGTGCTATTAGTAGTAATTTCAAGTTCCAAAATACCTTCACCCTGCTTATTATTAGGATAAACATGACCATTTAAATAGACTTGCTCATTAGCTAAAAACGTGTTGTTTGCAGAGGTAACACCGATATCATAGCAGTTTGGGAAACAAAAAGAAAAATCCCACTCTTGAGGCATTGAGTCTTTAACTACTCTCCAGGAAACCTCACACATTTCAAATGTATTATAATAAGTATTATCACTCAAATCAGCTATAAGTACATTATTTGTTTCCATATGTATATGTGTCGTATCAATTGTATAAGATTGAGAAAAGGTATAAAAACTATTAGCAATCAAAACAAATAAAAGAATACATTTTATTTTCATATAATTAAATTATAATACAAAATTATATTTTTTTTTAAAATAAATAATTATAGATGACATTAGCAAAAAAAACCAATTAAAATAAATTGGTTTTTATTTTTAGTGGACCTCTCGGTCCTTATTTCGAACTTTTTTTCTAAATATTTTATATAAGTTTGCTTTATGAAGTTAGAACAACATCTTTCTAAAATTGCATCGTCTTTATCAAATGATATTTCAAAAAAGTTTATTGATGGTAATCGTGAGATACCTCGTCCTAATGGCAGTAAAAAAATATACATATCAAAATCAAAATTATTAAGTACGCTTAATAATTTAATACCATCAAAGATTAATAATTATAATGATCAGTTTATTGATAATATAATGTCAATAAGGTCATATTTAAGTTTTTGTTCTACTCCGAAGGCATTTAGAACTGCATGGGATCTTAGATCATTGGAATTAAATTCACAAGATGCTGAAACTATTCTTAATCAAGGAGGTCAATTTGTTCCTTTTAACACGGAATCAAGAGTTTTTAAATATGAGATGCAAGGTGTTCTCTATGACGAATCAAAGCATTTTCTTAAAGGTATAAGACATGTTGAGGGAAATTATGATGATAAATTAGATGATCTTGGACATTTTACATATCAACCTCCTGAAAATATGTCAGGAATGCTTAGGTATAGGATTGCTGAGCGGATAAGTGTCGAAACTTCTATTCCCTATGTTGTTTTAGTAATCATGTGGTTTAAATATAAGATCAATAATAAACTTAATCATGTTTTTACAATAGCGCCAGCAAAAATTGTTTCAATTAATCAATCTAAAAATATTAATAAAAATATTGAGAAGAGTTTAACTCTGCAGTTAATTAGTAGAAAGGAAGCTCAATCTCTGATTAATTTATTTTTATCATTACATGAAACTGCTTTAGATATAGACGTAAGAACTGAATTAAAAGAAGAGCTTACAAGGGAATGGTCGTATGATAAAGTATGTTCTTCAAATAAAGGAAAAAAGATTAAAAATTGGGCCAAGAAAACAGGAAAGGTATGCCCAGGCACCATTTGTAGTCATCGTAATTTTAACGATATTCCTTTATCTCAGATTGCTTTTGGACATATCGTTTCTCAAAAATGGTGTAAATCTTTTACCTATCTATTAGACAAAGTAAATCACCCTGATAATTTATATTTAACATGTAATAAATGTAACTCTTCTTTGAGTGATAAGTTTCCCAACATTAAATTGCGAAATAGTATTGTTAAATATGGTACAATTGGTGATTGGTTACGTAGTGATATTGATGCAATAAGAGATTCTTAGATTCCTTAATTAATTTTTTATAAATAAAAACCCACTCAATTGAGTGGGGTTCTTTTTAGTGGAGCTGGTGGGATTCGAACCCACGTCCAAACAAGAAATTCAATAATTTTCTACATGCTTATTACCTTTTAATTTTCGAGAATAAGTAGGTAAGATACCACCAAACATATTCCTTATCTTATATAATTCACTTATTTAACTAAGAAATAAATAAGCTATCCTGAAATTAATAATGCCTTAAATAAAGGTTTCAGGAGAACCTTTAAAAAGACAAAAGCAATCTAATTTATAAATTAGGCTGCTAAAGCGTAATTATTTTCGCCAATTAAAAATTTGTTTTTTTAATTTTTACGAGTTAAAAAAACAATACTCGACATGCTTACTATAAAATTTAACCTGCTGTCAAAACCAGTCAGCCCCATAAATAATGAACTTTATTGCAAAAATACAAAAATCAAATACTAAGTTGTACTCATTATGTATTTTTGCAGTATAATTATATAAAATGAAAATAGGTATATTAAAAGAAGAAAAAAAACCAGCAGACAAAAGAGTTGCACTAACGCCGGATCAATGTAAATTTATCTTAGAAAAATATCCTTCTGTTGAAATTTTTGTAATGCAAAGTAATATAAGATGTTATTCAGATAATTTATACAGAAATAAAGGAGTTAATGTTGTAAATGATTTAAGCCATTGTGATATACTGTTAGGCATAAAAGAAGTTCCTACTTCATCCTTAATTGCTGGTAAAATATATCTGTTCTTTTCTCATACTATTAAAGGACAAAAATACAACCGAAAACTATTATCAAAAATGGTTGACTTAAAAATTCAAATGGTAGATTATGAAGTATTAAAAGATACAGAAAATAAAAGATTAATAGGATTTGGAAAGTATGCGGGAATTGTAGGTGCTTATAATACTTTTTTAACATATGGATTAAAAGTAAAAAAATATAACTTAAAACCTGCATATAATTGTATTGATAAAAATGAAATGGAATCACAGTTATGTAAAATTATTTTACAAAAAGAAAAAATAGTTGTAACTGGAAAAGGAAGAGTAGGTCAAGGAATTAATGAAATTTTAAATAAAATTAAAATCAGAAAAGTATCGAAAAATGAATTTTTAAATAATAATTTTAATGAGCCTATCTACACTCATCTTGATTACCTAGACTATAATATTAGAAAAGATGAGAAGAAAAGTAATAAAAGTGACTTTTACAATAATCCTTCATTATATAAATCATCCTTTATGAAATTTGCAAAAAAAGCTGATATTTTTATTGCAGGCCATTATTACGCTGAAGGTTCTCCATACTTATTTTCTAAAAAAGATGCGAAAAATATTAATTTTAATATAAAAGTAGTTGGTGATATATCTTGTGATATAGATGGTCCTGTAGGATCTACAATAAGATCTTCTAGTATAAAAAATCCAATCTATGGCTATAATCCTATTACAGAAAAAGAGGATGATTTTCAAAAAAAGGGTGTTATTGCTGTAATGGCAGTAGATAATTTACCCTGTGAACTACCAAAGAATGCTTCTGAAGATTTTGGAAACGAATTAATAAAAAAGATTTTACCCAAATTATTAAAAAACACAAATGATATTTTAATAAAAAATGCGACCATTTGTAAAAATGGATTATTAACGAAAAAATTTAACTATTTAGAAAAATTTATTAAATAAAATTATATTGTCTTTAATTTTTCTATGGTTGTTAATGGATC
>PAZP01000034.1 GCA_002715565.1 Flavobacteriales bacterium | reverse complement strand
TCAATATAATTAAAGAAATGGAGTGATATCTCCTTTTCCTATTCTTTTAATTACAGGTCTATTTTTTGTGCAATCAATAATAGTAGATGGTGTATTGCCACCAAATCCACCATTAATTATTATATCTACTTTATTTTTATAAAAATCATTTATTAAATCCGGATCTGTATTATATTCTAAAATTTGATCTTCATTTTTTATAGAAGTAGTTGCAAGTGGATTTCCCAATTGTTTTACTATCTTTCTTGCAATATTATTATTTGGTATTCTAATCCCAATTTCTTTTTTTTTATTTTTAAATAACTTAGGTATATTATTTTTAGCATTTAAAATAAATGTATATGGTCCTGGTAACGTTTTTTTCATTAACTTGTAAATAGGTGTCTGAAGTTGAGTTGTAAAATTTGATATGTGACTTAAATCATAACAAACAAATGATAACTTATCTTTTTTAAAATTTAATTTTTTTATTTTATAAATTCTTTCTAATGCATTTTTATTGTATGCATCACAGCCTAGAGCATATACAGTATCAGTGGGATAAATTATTATGGCCCCTTCTGTCAAATATTTGACAATAATTTTTATTTTTCTTTCATCAGGGTTTTCAGAATAGATATTGATATACATTAAAAGATAAAATATTGAATTAAAAAATAAAGTATAGATAGATCAATAAAGAGTAGAACACCAAATAGAGTAGGATTAGCTTCATACAATTCTCTTAGTTTTTGCCAGATTTCTTGCACTTTATTTATATTTTATTCTTTAAATAAATTTTTATTTCAAATTTAATCTTTTATTTCTAAAACAACAATATTTTCAACATGATGAGTCTGTGGGAACATATCTATTGGCTGAATATTTGTGATTTTATAGAGTTCTTTTAATATATTTATATCTCTAGCTTGAGTAGCTGAATTACAGCTGACGTAAACAATCCTTTTTGCTTTAATTTTTAAAATTTGTTCTATCACTTTTTTGTGCATGCCATCTCTTGGAGGGTCAGTGATTATTATATCTGGACAACCATTTTCTTCAATAAAATTATCACTAAAAATATCTTTCATGTCTCCAGTGTAGAAAATACAATTATTTATATTGTTTTGTTTTGCATTTATGTATGCTGCATCAATTCCTTCTTTAACAGAATCTATACCAACTACTTTCTTTGCACTACTTGCAACATATTGAGCAATAGTGCCTGTGCCAGTATATAAGTCGTAAATTATATCATTTTTTTTGATTTTTGCTAGTTCTTTAGTTTTACTGTATAATAATGCAGCTTGCTCACTATTAGTTTGAAAGAATGTTTTAGGACCAATATTAAATATTAGATGGTCAATTTTTTCTTGTATATAATTTTTTCCATGGTAACAAATAATTTTTTGATCATAAATTGTATTATTTGCTTTTTGATTAATTGTATATAAGAGAGATGTTATTTCTGTAAAAGTAGTCTTAATATACTCCATTAGTAAATTAATTTTAGTAATGTTTCTTTCAAAGAATTGAACAATCACCATCAAATCATTTGTAGTTGAAGTACGTATAATTAAGTTTCTTAAAAATCCTTTTTGTTTTCTTATATCAAAAAATGATAAGTTGTTTTTTCTTGCAAATGTATTAATTGATAATCTGATTTTATTTGATGGCTCTTTTTGTAAATAACAATTATTTAGATCAATTACTTTGTCAAACATACCTGGTACGTGAAATCCACAAGCATTTTTTTCTTCTATTTTTATATTAGATGCAATTTCTTTTTTAGTTAACCATCTCTTATTTGAAAAGGTGAATTCCATCTTATTTCTATAAAAGTAACTTTTGGTACTACCAATTATATTTTTATATTTATTAATAGAAATATTTCCAATTCTTTCTAGGTTATTAAGAACTTCCTTTTCTTTAAATTTTAATTGAGCATTATAATTCATATTTTGCCACTTACAGCCACCACAAGTGCCAAAATGTTTACATTTTGGAGATGTTCTTTGTTTTGAAAATTTATGAATTTTTTTTATTTCTCCTTGCCAATATTTTCTTCTTTTTTTATAAATTAAAATATCACATATATCACCAGGAATACCATTTTCAACAATAATAACCCTATCTTGATATTTTGTAATTGATTTTCCCTTATTTGCAGTATCTATAATTTTTACCTTTTCTAAAATAACAGGTTTTTTTTTACCTTTTTTACTCATTTAACAAAAATAATTTTTTAATTCAATTATCCCTTTGATAAATTTGTAATATCTAAGCAGTATATTTGCACTATAAATTTATAAATATGAATAACTCTGAACATTTTATTGCACTAGAAGATAAGTATGGAGCACATAATTACCATCCACTACCTGTTGTTCTTTCAAAAGGGAAGGGGATTTATGTTTGGGATGCAGATGGTAAAAAATATTTTGACTTTTTATCTGCTTACTCTGCTGTTAATCAGGGGCACTGTCATCCAAAGATCATAGATGCACTTCAAGAACAATCTGAGATTTTAACTTTAACATCTAGAGCATTTTACAATGATACTTTAGGAGAATATGAAAAATACATCACCAATTATTTTGGGTATGATAAAATTTTACCAATGAATACAGGAGCTGAAGGTGTAGAGACAGCTCTAAAACTTTGCAGGAAATGGAGTTATCAGAAAAAAGGTTTAAAACCCGAGCAAGCTAAAATTATCGTTTGTGATGGTAATTTTCATGGAAGGACAACAACTATAATCTCATTTAGCAATGACCACGAATCAAGAAATGAATTCGGGCCCTATACTCCTGGTTTTATCAATATACCATATAATGATTTAATTGCTCTTGAAGATGCACTAAAAGATGAAAATGTCGCGGGATTTATGGTAGAGCCTATACAAGGAGAAGCGGGTGTTAATGTTCCTAGTGAAGGTTATTTATCTTCTGCATATAAAATGTGTAAAAAAGCTAATGTTTTATTTATAGCAGATGAAGTCCAAACAGGTATAGCTAGGACTGGTAAACTTTTAGCTGTAGACCATGAAAATATAAAAGCGGATATTTTAATTTTAGGAAAAGCACTATCTGGAGGTGTTTTTCCAGTTTCTGCAGTTTTAGCAGATGATAATATAATGATGTGTATCAAACCTGGAGAGCATGGGTCAACTTTTGGTGGTAATCCATTAGCTAATAAAGTTGCTATTGCAGCATTGGATGTTGTTAAAAATGAGAATTTAGCAGCAAATGCAGAAAAACTTGGTGAAATTCTAAGAAAAGAGTTAAGAGAGATAAATTCAGATATGATTTCACTTGTGCGTGGAAAGGGATTACTTAATGCTATTGTAATTAAGCCCAAAAATGGAAAAGAGGCATGGGATGTTTGTTTAAAGTTAAGAGACAATGGCCTTTTGGCAAAGCCAACACATGGTGATATTATTCGTTTTGCCCCTCCGCTTATTATTAGTGAAAAGCAACTTCATGAATGTATAAAGATCATTAAAAATACAATTTTATCCTTTGATTAGTTAATCAGTTATTGTTAAGTAATAAAAATATTGTAAATTTGTAAGTAATGAAAAAATATACACAAAATTTTTGTTTACTTATCATAGCTAGCTTTGTATTATTAGTATCAATGGGTATTAATGTTTCAAAGATGGCATGTGACGTAGATTCAAACATTTATTTAGGTATAAAAGAATTTTCATGCTCTCTTGATCAGCAATCATCTTGTAGTATTAATGAAGAATCATGTTGTTCATTAAAAATTGAAAAAAAATGCTGTCCAGAAGAACCTGATAATAATTGTAAAACAAATACTAGTTTAATTCAGTTTGATTTTGAAACCGTTGTCAAATCATTATATAATTATGATTATTTTTATAATTATACTTCTTGTTTATTTTTTAATTTTTTTAGAGTTCAAAGCAATTATACAGATAAGATATATAGAGAAACAAAATTTCTGTTAGTTGCCATCAATAAGCCACAATTATCTACTCTACAAATGTTCCTTATTTAAAATAATATTAGTTATCTAATATTAATTTTAAAAATTGAAAAATGAAATCATTAATTATCACTGTATCAGTGCTGCTTGCAGTTATAAATTTATCAGCACAAAATATTAACGGAAGAGTTTTAGAACTATTAGAGGATAAATCTAAGAAACCATTAGAAGGAGCTAATGTATATTGGGAGGGAACATCAATAGGAACTATTTCAGATGCAAAGGGAAATTATACAATAAGTGGTCCTGAAAAAAATAGAGAAAATATATTAAATGTTACTTATATTGGTTTTACATTAGAATCTAAAGAGATTATTAATAATCAATATATATTTTACTTAAAAAGATCTATAGATTTAGATGAGGTTAAGGTTACATCAAAACAATCTACAACTAAATTTTCTACTATTACATCTCGAAATATACAAACAATAACAACAGGAGAAATTGCAAAAGCAGCTTGTTGTAATTTATCTGAATGTTTTGAAACTAATGCTTCAGTAGATGTAAACTATTCTGATGCTCTTTCTGGTTTAAAAACAATAAGGATGTTAGAATTGGATGGAAAATATGCTAAAATTAATAATGAGTCATTACCTTTAATGACAGGTTTGATGAATTCATATGGTTTAAGTTATGTTCCTGGAGCTTGGATAGAATCGATTCAGATACTTAAAGGTACAGGTTCTGTTATAAATGGACATGATGCTATTACTGGTGAAATAAATGTAGAATATTTTAAACCAGATGATACAAAAAAGTTACATTGGAATGCATATTCTAATATTGAGGGTAAATTAGAAAATAATTTAATTTATAATTATAATAAAAATAAATGGCAGGCAAATATATTTTCTCACGTATCTTATTTAAATAGAGAAATTGACCATAATGGAATTTATCATGATCATTCAAATCATTCAAATCACCAAGGAGATGGATTTTTAGATGTCCCAAAAATCAAGCAATTTAATTTATTAAATAGGTGGAAATATAACGGAAAAAAAATAAGAGCTCAAATTTATATCAAAGGTTTAACTGAAGATAGAATGGCTGGACAAAAGAGTGATATTGATGAGCCTCGTTATGTAGTTGGTATATATAATGATTTATTAGAAATAAATACTAAAACAGGCTATATTTTTAATAATAAAAAAAACCAGAGTTTTGGTTTACAAACGATTTTTAGAACACACAAACAAGACACACAATTTGGAGATAAAAAGTATGATAGTCATCAGAAAAAAATGTTTTTAAATTTAATATGTGCATCAGATTTATGGAATGAAGAACATACTGTTAAAGCAGGATTATCTTTTAATGCTGATAGATTTGAAAGTATTTATTCTGGAAATATTTTTAATTCACAACTTACGGGAACTAAACCTTATTATATTATAGCAAATAATGGTTTTATTGTAGAGTATTTGGACTATAATAGAAGATTAGATTTAGTGAGTGGACTTTTTCTAGAGTATAATTTTAAAAAAGCTGAAAATTTTAATTTAAATATAGGCTTAAGGGGTGATTATTATAATAACACAGCAAAGACTTACTTTTCTCCAAGATTTAATTTTAAATATAACCCTAGTGATAAAACAGTTGTTCGTTTTTCCGCTGGAAAAGGTTTTAGAATTCCAAATGTATTAGCAGATAATATTTATTATATGGCATCATCAAAGGACATAGCTATAGATTTGGATGTAATCCCTGAAGAGGCTTGGAACTATGGCGTAAATTTCGCATATTGTTTTTATCTTTTTTCTAGAGAAGGTATATTTAACATAGATTATTATAAGACAATTTTTCACAGTAAAGTATTTGTAGATAGGTTTTCCGTTAATGATGTTTTATACTTTTATAACATTAATGATAATTTTCAAATTAATTCTATACAACTAGATTTTTCATATGAGTTAATTAATAGATTAAATATGAAGTCTTCATTTAAATATAATTCTAATCAAATTCTATCTGATTTAACTCCAAGGAATAGATCTATGATAAATCTTTCTTATTCAAATAAAATTGCTAGTTGGAAGTTTGATTATACAATTAACCGTATTGGTGTTATAAATATGCCAGAAACTAACACTAATCCTTTTTATGTTCATAATACGCAAATCACACATATAGTAAAAGGTTTTGATATTTATATTGGTATAGAAAATATATTTAATTATGTTCAGGATAATCCTATAAAAAATGCAGAAAATCCTTTTTCACCTGGTTTTGATGCTTCTTTAATTTATGGTCCTGTTATGGGTCGTTTATTGTATGCTGGTTTAAGATATAAAATTTAAAGTATTTTATTTAAAATATTTATTGCTGATTCAGCAATAACTGTGCCTGGACCAAATACTTCTGTTACCCCACAATCATACAGGAACTTGTAGTCTTTTTTTGGAATCACCCCTCCAGCAACGACTAAAATATTTTGTGATCCATATTCTTTTAAATAATTTATTACTTGAGGTAATAATGTTTTGTGCCCTGCAGCTAGTGAAGAAATACCTAAAATATGTACATCATTTTCTATTGCTTGTTGTGCAACTTCTTTTGGAGTTTGAAAAAGTGGAGCAATATCTACGTCAAAGCCTAAATCGGCAAATGAACTTGCTACTACCTTTGCGCCTCTATCATGACCATCTTGTCCCATCTTAGCTATCATAATTCTAGGTCTTCTTCCATGATTTGTGGTAAATTTATCTGAAAGTTTTATTGCCCTTTTAAATATTTTGTCATTTTGTATTTCCATTTTATAAATTCCTGATATTGTATGATTTGTTGCTTTATATCTTCCAAAGCATTTTTCTAACTCATATGATATTTCTCCAAGTGTAGCTCTATTTTTTGCTGCAACTATTGCAAGTTCTAAAAGATTTTCATTTCCTCTTTTACATGCCAAAAACAATTCATTTAAAGATTTTTTAACTTTTACATTATCTCTTCCTTCTTTAATTAATTTTAACTTTTGGTTCTGTGATTTTCTTACTGAATTATTATCTACTTCTAAAATTTCCAGTTCTTGTTTATCTTCAAATTGATAACTGTTAACACCTACTATTATATCTTGTTTGCTATCTATTCTAGCTTGTTTTTTAGCAGCAGATTGCTCAATTCTCATTTTTGGTATTCCTGCTTCAATAGCTTTGGCCATACCTCCTAAATCCTCTATTTCTTTAATATGTTTCCAAGCTTTTTTTTCAATATCTCTCGTTAATTTTTCTATGTAATAAGATCCACCCCAAGGGTCAACTGTTTTACATATACCTGTTTCTTCTTGTAGATATATTTGTGTTTCTCTAGCAATTTTTGCAGAAAATTCTGAAGGTAATGCAATTGCTTCATCTAATGCATTGGTGTGAAGACTTTGTGTCCCACCCATAACTGCTGCCATTGCTTCGATGCAAGTTCTAGTTATATTATTATATGGATCTTGTTCTGTAAGGCTCCATCCACTTGTTTGGCAGTGAGTTCGAAGAGACATTGATTTAGGATTTTTTGGATTAAATTTTTTAATAATCTTTGACCAAATTAATCTTGCTGCTCTCATTTTAGCAATTTCCATAAAATGATTCATTCCTATCCCCCAAAAGAATGAAATTCTTGGAGCAAAATCATCGATATTTAAACCAGCTTTAATTCCTGTTCTAACATATTCTAATCCGTCAGCAAGTGTGTATGCCAATTCAATATCGGCAGTTGCACCTGCTTCTTGCATGTGATAGCCTGAAATAGATATACTATTAAATTTAGGCATATTTTTTGAAGTGTATTTAAAAATATCAGAAATAATTTTCATTGACTCCTTTGGAGGGTATATGTAAGTATTTCTTACCATAAATTCTTTTAATATATCATTTTGTATTGTTCCTGTAAGTTGTTGCTGATTTACTCCTTGTTCTTGCGCTGCTACGATATAAAAGGCAAGTATTGGCAATACAGCTCCATTCATAGTCATAGATACAGACATTTTATCTAATGGAATTTTATTAAATAATAATTTCATGTCTTCCACTGAATCTATTGCAACTCCAGCCATTCCTACGTCACCTATGACTCTTTCATGGTCGGAGTCATATCCTCTATGTGTTGCCAGGTCAAAAGCAACAGATAATCCTTTTTGACCTGCAGCTAGATTTTTTCTGTAAAATGTATTTGAGTCTTCTGCAGTTGAGAATCCAGCATATTGCCTTATGGTCCAAGGCTTTTTGACATACATACTTGAGTATGGACCTCTTAAGTATGGAGGTATACCTGCAGAATAATTTTTGTTATTTGATGCGTCAAAATCTAGTTTTGTATATTTTTTTTTGATGTTAATTTCTTCTGGACTTAACCAATAATCATTACAATCTTTAAGTACATCAATATTATCTATCTTGAAATCAGTTAGTAGTTCATTGATTAAATAATTTATATAATAAGATCCATTAGTAGGGTCTACTACTTTGTCTAAATAACTTTCTTTTTCTAATATAGTTTGTTGATTCCTTGCAATTCTTTCAGAAAAATCAGTTGTTTTCTCAAATTTTTGATTGTAGGGATATATCATAATAGCATTAGCACCACCAAAAATAGCTGACATGCATTCTGTGGTAGTTCTAATAATATTATTGTATTGATTTATTTTTTCTTTATTTGATAATGAAGTGCTTGTAAATATATATGGGTCTTGTTTTTTTTTGAATTGCCAAAGAATTCTAAATGCTTTAATTTTAGCAATTTCTAGAAAAAAATTACTACCAATTGTAAAGTGAAATTGCACATTATCTTTTAATTTTTCTGCTTGGAATAAAGCTGATTCTATTTGTTGTTTTGCTGTTCCTTCTTTTACATAAATTGTATTAAGATAATTATTAATTTTAATATTTTCCACCTTATGAAACGCGCCTTGCACTTTCTTCTTATGTGAAAATTTTTGCCACTCATATGGAAAGTTTTTTTTATAATTTTTAAAGTCAATTCGTATATTTTCAATAGAAATATCTTTTAATAACACATTTAGATTATTTGGGTTTGAAAAGCATAAAGCTGTCATGTTATTATTAAGAGCAGTCAGCGCTTTTTTATTAGCAGTTTTGGCATTTTTTGCATCTATAAATTGATATTTTTCCCAGAAATCAGGAAAGTTGCAATTGTAATTTATAATATTATCTTCATGATGATAAAATGGTTTAATTTTAATTCCTTCTATATCATTTATAAGATTTTCAAATCCATTATCACTTCCTAAATCACTTATGATTTTTTCTTTCCAATCTTTTTTTGTACTCTTATTAAAGTTAGCTAATTCTTTACTCATTTTTTTTCTTTATAATAAAAATATCTTCATTTTCTTTTTTCATTAAAAATTTTTCTCTGGCAAATTTTTCTTGTGCTGCTGGATTTGTTTTTAGATTATTAAGTTCAATACTGTCTTTCTGAATTTCATTAATATAATATTCTTTTTGTGTTTTAAGTTTTTTGATTTGATTTTCAATTTTTCTTTGTTTAATTAAGCTATAGTCATCTAAAAAAAATATCCATATAATAAAAATAAGTATTGTAACTATATATTTATTTTTAATTTTTTTTGGTAGTATTTTTGATATTTTATTAATTATATACATTTCACAAATATAGATAAATCATTAAAATATATTTTTTTATTTTTTATGCTCCAATTATAAAAACAATCGGCTTTTTATGTAATTTAGTATTAGTATTTTTCCACTGTTCAATATTTAGTGTACGTATTTTTTGGTCAGAACCATAAATGTTCGATGCAATACATAATCTAGTGTTTTGTTTACATATTTTTAAAATATCTTGAAATAATATTTGATTACGATATGGTGTTTCAATAAAAATTTGACTAATATTTTTTTTAAAAGCTATTCTTTCTAATTCTTGAATTTTTCTTTTTCTAATTTTACTTTCTATAGGTAAATATCCATTAAAAGTAAATTGTTGACCATTCATTCCAGATGACATGATAGCAAGAAATATAGATGATGGACCTGATATTGGTATTACTTCTATATCAAATTCATGTGCATATTTCACAATATCAGAACCAGGATCAGCAACACATGGTATTCCGCATTCAGATAACAACCCTACATCCTTCCCGTTTAATATATGCGGTAAAAAATCTTTATCTAAATTGATTTCATCATGTTTGCCATAAGGGTAGAATGTTGTTTTATCTATATTTTTTTGCTGACATATTTTTTTTATGAATCTTCTAGATGTTCTTACTTTTTCAACTATAAAAATATTGATTTTTGAAATATGTTCACTTATCAGTGGAGAAAGAGTGTTGTTATTCTCTTCGTTTATTGTTGTAGGAATTAAAAATAACTTTCCTTTATTCAATTTTTGATACTATTTTTTCGCATGCCTTGTCAAGCAATTTATATACTTTTTCAAACCCTTCTTGACCTCCATAATATGGATCAGGAACAGATTGAAATGAATCATGATTCAATTCATTTAAAATCATTTTTATTTTATTTCGCTCTTCATTGTTGTCAGCTAAGCTAATTAGGTTTGCATAATTATTTTTATCCATTGCGTATATAATATCAAATTCATCAAAATCTTTTCTTGAAAATTGACGAGCTCTTTGATTGTTAAGATCAATATTATATTTCTGGGCAATTTCAATCGCTCTTGCATCAGGTTTGTTTCCGATATGATAGCCTGCTGTTCCAGCAGAATCGACGTAAATATCAAGGTGTGTCGATTTATTTTTTAATATACCTTCTGCCAATGGAGATCTGCAGATGTTGCCTAGGCAAACCATTAATATTCTCATTTAAGCTATGGTTAGTTTCTTTTCAATGTCAGATATATATCCTTTAAATCTTTTATCAGTGTCCGCTAAATTATTCACTGTTTTGCAGGCATGTAGTACTGTAGCATGATCTTTGTTGCCACAATATTTTCCAATCATTGCAAGTGAGCTTTTTGTCATCTGTTTTGAAAAATACATTGCTAACTGCCTGCACTGTACAATTTCTCTTTTTCTAGTTTTTGATTTCATTGTCTCAATTGGAATAGAAAAATAATCACAGACAACTTTTTGTATATAGTCTATAGATACTTCCCTTACAGTGTTTTTAACAAATTTATCTAGCATATTTTTTGCTAGCTCAATTGTGATTTCTTTTTTATTTAGAGAAGATTGTGCTAATAATGATATGAGAGCTCCTTCTAATTCTCTAACATTAGTTGTAACTGAGTATGCAATATATTCAATAACTTCAAATGGAATATCAATGCCATCTGCTTTTATTTTTTTCTTTAAAATTGCAAGTCTAGTTTCTAATCCTGGTGCTTGTAAATCAGCAGAAAGCCCCCATTTAAATCTAGATAATAATCTTTGTTCCATTCCAATAATATCTACGGGTGCTTTATCAGATGTTAGAATTACTTGTTTTTTATTTTGATGTAAATGATTAAAAATATGAAAGAACACATCCTGTGTCTTTTCTTTTCCTGAAAAAAATTGCACATCATCAATAATAAGCACATCAATAGATTGATAAAAGTGAACAAAATCATTTTTTTTATTATCCATAATTGCGTCTACAAACTGTGTTTGAAATTTATCTGCAGATACGTAAAGAACTGTTTTTTCCGAAAAATTATTTTTCACTTGAATTCCTATAGCGTTAGCTAGGTGTGTTTTTCCTAATCCTCCATTGCCATAAATAAATAGTGGATTAAATGATGTTCCTCCTGGGTTTTGTGCTACAGCAAATCCAGCAGAACGAGCCAATCTATTGCACTCACCCTCAACAAATGCATCAAATGTATAAGATTCATTTAATTGAGGATTTATATGTATTTTTTGTAGTCCTGGAATAATAAAAGGATTTCTTATTGCTGCTTCACTTATGTTAATAGGCATACTTACAGGATCATTTTTAACCTTGTCCTGATCATTGCTAGGAATTTTTGTTACATATGGCTTTTTTCCTGAAGAGGTTTCAAGAAGTATATTATATTCTAATTTCGCATCTTTACCTAATTCTCTTTTTAATGTTTTTTTAATTAAAGTAATGTAATTGTTTTCTAGCCATTCATAAAAAAACTGGCTTGGTACCTGAACAGTAAGTATTTTTCCATCTAATTTTACTGCTTTTATAGGTTTAAACCATGTTTTAAAGTTTTGAGCTGTCACGTTATCACGAATTATAGACAGGCAATTTTCCCAAATTTCTTCACAATTTTTTTCTAACATTTTGTTTAAATAGAGATTTGTCGTTTTTTTTAAATTTAACTTGTTTTGTTGTTTTGGTTTAGCAAATATTAAAAACTTATCTTTAAAAAAAAAGAAATTTAGTGCTTGACTTTAAACTTTTTTTTACAGTATAGATTTTCATGATAAGCGATAATAAAAAATGTTTAATAAATTCTATCTTTTAATAACATTCTTTTAATTATTTTACAAAAATTGACTTTACTTTTAACAATTTTTTGGCTTTATTTTGTCTAAAACTAAAAACAATTTTGCCAATATTAATACCTGCCCAACCTACTTGATTAATTATTACATCTTTTTTTTCAATATTTTTTCTAATAACAGCATTTTTTAAAAAGGTATGTGTGTGTCCACCTATTATAAGGTCAATATTTTTGCTACTTTCTGCAAGAGTAAAATCTGATACTTTTTGAGATTTGTATTTAAAACCTAAATGAGAAAGACATATGATCAGATTGCAATTATATTCTTCTTTAAGTTTTTTTGCATAAAAATTTGCTGTTTCTATAGGATCTTGATAAATGGTTCCATTATATAATTCTTTTGGCACAAGACCTTTTAATTCTATACCTATTCCAAACACACCAATTTTAATCCCTCCTTTATTAAATATTTTATATGGTTTGAATTTATTTTTTAATATGGTATTTGAGAAATCGTAATTTGCAATTAAAAAAGGAAAATTAGCATGTTTTAATTGTTTCTTTAAACCGCTTAGACCATTATCAAAATCATGATTGCCTAATGTTGCTGCGTCATACTGCATCTCACTCATTAATTTAAATTCAAGTTCTCCTTCATAAAAATTAAAATATGGAGTTCCTTGAAAAATATCTCCTGCATCAAATAACAGTACATGTTCATTTTCATCTCTTATTTTTTTAATTAATGATGCTCTAGCCGCAACTCCTCCTTTTCCTTTATTACGTCCGCTTTTAAAAGGGTGTATATGACTGTGCATATCATTTGTATGTAAAATCGTAATAGATATATTTTTTTTCTTTGCAAAGGAAATATTTGGAATAATTGATAGACCAAATATTCCTAAGCTACTTTGTTTAAGAAATTTTCTTCTATTATTCATTTTTTATAATAATTCTATTATCTAATTCAACTTTAATAGTGTCATTTTTCATACAGTAATCTATTATTGCATCTCTTACTTTAAGGCCTACTTTCTCTTGTTTTTTTTCTTTAAAAAACCACATTTTATCTCCGCCATTTGCTAGATAATCTGAAGTTAATACTCTTATTTTATTTTTATTTTTTAATTCATGATTAAAGGAGTATTCTACTAACTTATTATTTTTTGCAATTATTTTGAATCCTGAAAAAGGCTCTCCTTTTCTTTTTAATATGTAATTAACTAATCCAAGAAAATCATTTTCGTTTAATTCTAGTACAACTAATTCATTTTCAAATGGCATCAATTCATATATTTTCCCTCTTGTAATCTCACCTTTATAGATACTAGTTCTCAACCCACCATTATTCATAATACAAACATCAGCATTAGTATATTTAAGACATAAGTCGGTAACAAAATTTCCAATTGTACTTTCTGGTTTGTCTTTAATTAAATCATAATAACTAAAAGATATTACTTCATCCATTTCTTTTTTGATTTTATCTTGATAAGGTTTTATAATGGATAAAATATTACTATCTGCCTGTTCATTAACTATCATTACGCTATCAGAATATGATTCTATATTATAAGTTGTAGAGCAGCTTATTAAAAAACTAAATAATGTATATATATATATAATTTTGATTCTCATATATTATTTGCATAATCTTTTTAATACTATATCTATCATGTTGTTAATAGTTTCATTAGTATTTTTACTATAATTATTCGTGTTTCTATTTCCTAAGACAGCACATATAGTTAATGTATTATGTCCTAAAGTTTGTCCTAAATAATATAGTGCGGATGTTTCCATTTCAAAATTAGTAATTCTAATATTATTGTAACTAAATTTGTTTAATCTTTTGCTTAAATCATTCATTGAGGGGTTTAATCTTAGCTTTCTGTCTTGAGGTGCATAAAAACCACTAGTTGTTGCAGTAATTCCTTGTTTAAGATCTTGAAATATATTTAATAAATCATCTGAAGCTTTTATAAAATATGGTTCCGCTAATTTTTCTGAAATTTTGAAGTACTTATTAAATTTATTTAAAATATCTTTTTTTAATACCTTATTTGATTCATAATAGTGGGCAAGACCATCAAATCCTAATGCGTAAGTCGATACTATAAACGAATTAATAGGTATATTTTGTTGTATTGCCCCAGATGTACCTACTCTAATTATATTCAATGTTGTTTTATTTTTTTTTATTTTTCTTGTTTTAAAATCAATATTAAATATAGCATCTAATTCATTTATAACAATATCAATATTATCAGTTCCGATACCAGTGGAAATCACAGAAATTTTTTTATTATTCAACATTCCTGTATGAGTAATAAATTCACGATGTGATATTTTGTGCTCAATAATATCAAATTTGTTTGATATCATTTTAACTCTTGAAGGATCTCCAACTAGTATAATATCACGTGCAATTTCCTCTTGGATTAAGTTAAGATGATAAATCCGTTTTTTCTCTGTAAGTATTAATTCTGTTTCAGGTATTATATTCATCTTAAATATGTAATTTTGCATTCAAAAATAAGAAATATTATGTCAATAAAAACAAGTAAAATTTTAGTGCCTATTGGTTTTTCAGAACAATCTATGATAGCATTAGTACAGGCATTTAATCTTGCTAAGATTAAAAATTCAGAAATTGTTTTATTATCAGTAATAGAAGAAGCTAATATTATTCAGTCATTATTTTTAGATGATGAAAGCCATGAACTACAGAAAAAAGTTAATGATAAATTAAATGAAGTTAGTGTTGGGTTGTCGACGCAATATGGTGTTAAAGTAGATACTATGGTGGCGAAAGGTAAAGTTTATAATAAAATTAATGAAGTAGCCAAAATGCTGTCAGTTGATTTGATTGTTATGGGTACCAATGGACAGCCTAAAAGGGGAGTGAAAAGATTTATAGGTTCTAATGCAGAACGTGTTGTGAGATTGGCTCATTGTCCAGTAATTACTATTAAAGGGAAAGATCATAGACAAGGTTGTAAGAATATTATATTGCCTCTAGATTTAGAAAAACAGACAAAAGAAAAAGTTACATATGCATTAGAATATGCTAGATATTGGAATGCCACTATTCGTGTTGTTTCGGTAGTATTAAAAAATAATAAAGAAGCAAGAGAAAAGTTA
>PAZP01000033.1 GCA_002715565.1 Flavobacteriales bacterium | reverse complement strand
TTGTATTGGGTCTAATAAATTCATCTTCAGAAAAGATAATAGGTTCTTTTTTTCTCTGAGGTATTTCTATTGATATGATTTCCTCTTTAAATCTACCTTCTTTTTGAGCTTTTGTAGCTTTCATTTGAGAATTATAAGCAAATAAATCCTGATCTTCACGATTAATATTATATTTCTCTGCTAGATTTTCTGCTGTCACACCCATTCCATCTGTTCCATATAATTCTTTCATTTTTGGATTAATAAATCTCCATCCAAAAGAAGAGTCATGCATTTGAGCATCTCTTCCGAAAGCTTTTGATACTTTCGAAATTACCCAAGGACCTCTAGTCATATTTTCTACTCCTCCAGCAATGAATAAATCTCCATCTCCAGTACATATCGCTCTATGCGCATGAATAACAGCAGACATGCCAGACGAACATAATCTATTCACTGTTTCTCCAGGAACTTTGAATGGTAGACCAGCAAGTAAAAGAGACATTCTTGCAATATTTCTATTATCTTCACCAGCTTGGTTGGCACATCCTAAAATGACATCATCAATGTTATCTGTATTAATATTTGTTCTTTTAATTAACTCTTTAATAGGAATAGCACCTAAGTCATCGGTTCTAACCTCCTTTAATGTTCCACCAAAATTTCCAATAGGTGTTCTAATTGAATCAACTATGTATGTCATATTTTAAAGATTTATAGTGCTAAAATAATAAATAGATTAATGATTATTTGGATAAATTAATATTTTTAAATGAGTTTATTAGAAATATAACTATTGTAACTTGAAGTGATATAAGAAAATAATGCAGGATGTTTATTTGGTCCTTATTATCTGTTATGTCAAAACTATATTCTAAAGCTTTGTAAAACATGAAAGACAAACATAATCCAATTATATACCCAATTTGTTTACTTATATCTATTCTACCTAGATATTCTTTTTCTTTTGCTACTAATGTTTCTGCCCTTACAAGGTAATTGCCAAAAATAAAAGTAAATTGATATCCTATATAAATTAACAGTGCTGATGTAAGTGAATATTTCAGTATTAAAAAAATTAAGATAGTTAGTAGCATTACAATCTCAACTAGTAGTGAGATTATAAAAAACGATCTTATGTTTAAGATACTTTCATAAAATTTAGCAATTACAAGCATCCCTATTGCTAATAATATACCTCCAATTGAATATATAGAGGGATCTAAAGGAGTATAGATAGTAAATAATATACCTATAGAAAGACCTGTAAATGAAGAATTTAGCAATTTATATCTTATAAATGCTTTTTTGTTTAACTCCATTTTAAATTAGATTAATAATAAGTTAATCGTCTAACTTTTGCAATTTGTTTTGCTAAACGAATAACTTGCTTTGTGTACCCAAATTCATTGTCGTACCATACATAAAGAACTACATCTTTTCCTTTTTTAGTAACAATTGTAGCATTACTATCAAAAACTGAACAGCAACTGTTTCCAATAATATCAGTCGAAACTAGTTCAGGATCAACTTGATAATTTATTTGATTTACTAGATTTCCATGTAATGCTGCATCACGAATAATGTTATTAATATCACTTTTTGATGTGTTTTTTTGAAGATTGAGTTTGAGTATAGCTAGAGAAACATTTGGTGTAGGAACTCTAACAGCATTTGCAGATAATTTCCCTTCTAAAGAAGGGATTACCTTAGTGACTGCCTTTCCAGCTCCCGTAGATGTAATGACCATATTTATAGCTGCTGATCGACCTCTTCTAGGCTTTTTATGCATATTATCTAATAAATTTTGATCATTTGTATATGAATGGACTGTTTCAAGATGACCATTTGAAATACCATATTTTTTTTCTATTATATCTAGTATTGGAGCAATACAATTTGTAGTACATGAAGCAGCAGAAAATATATGATTATTATCAATGTCTAATTCTTTTGAGTTAATGCCGTATACTATGTTAGGAATTTTCTTTCCTGGTGCTGTGAGTAAGACCTTACTTATTCCTTTTGAGTTTAGATGCTGAGATAGTGATTCTTTATCAGTAAAGGCACCTGTATTGTCGATTAATAAAGCATCGTTTATACCGTATTTTGTATAATCAATATTATTAGGGTTTTGACCATCAATAAATTGTATAACTTGTCCATTAACAACTATAGATTGATTTGCTAAATCAATATCAACAACTCCTTTAAAGGATCCATGAACAGAATCATTTCTAAATAATTGAGATCTCTTTAAAATTTGCTCATCTGTAAGTTTTCTAACAACAATTGCTTTTAATCTTAATTGTTGTCCTTTTCCAGCTTGTTTTATTAGCTCTCTAGCCGCTAATCTTCCTATTCTTCCAAATCCATATAAAACAACATCTTTAGCTTTATGTAATTCACTTTTATTGTTGGTAATATTTTTTAGTTTTTCTTTAAGAAAATCATCTAAATTTTTTTTATTATTTTCTATAAATTCAGCTGTAAGTAATCCTATATCTAATTTTGAAGGTGGTAGAGCCATCATTTGTATTTTTTCTGCAATTAAAGTTGCAGTTTCAATATCTGTTTTTCTGCCAATAATATTGTTTGCATAAGCAAATAGATTCATTAATTCAGAAACTCCAATTTCTAAAAGTTGATTGCGGAAAAGAACTATTTCAATTCCTTTATCATACATTAATGTTCCAATTGAATTAAGAAGGTTTACTGCTAATTTTTCTTTATTGACCCAATTATTAAGGTGCTTTTCATATGATTTTAACATATATAATATTATTAATTTATAAGAACAAAAATAGATATTCTTATTTAAATGGACCTTTATTTTTAAGTCCATTTTTTTGTACTTTTACATCATGTTAATAGAATTTTATAAATATCAAGGAACTGGTAATGATTTTATTATGATAGATGATCGAAATAATTTGTTTGATTATAATGATAGTGCGCTTATTTCTGCTCTTTGTGAAAGAAGAATGGGAATAGGAGCTGATGGATTAATTTTGTTAAGAAATCATGATAAATATGATTTTGAAATGATTTATTTTAACTCAGATGGTTACATTTCTAGTATGTGTGGTAATGGAGGACGGTGTATTGTTTCATTTGCCTCACTTTTAGATATAATAAAAAATGAAGCTATTTTTATGGCAATAGATGGTATTCATAAAGCTAAAATAATAGATGGAGAAGTATCCTTAAAAATGAAAAATGTTGATGTAATAGATGATTTATCTGATGCTATATATGTAAATACAGGTTCTCCACACTATGTAAAATTAACAAGTAATCTTAGTAGTCTTGATGTTAATAGTGAAGGAAAAAAAATTAGAAATCTTCCAAGATTTAAAAAAGAAGGGGTAAATGTTAATTTTGTTAATTGTGAAAAAGATATTTTTGTTAGGACCTATGAAAGAGGTGTTGAGGCAGAAACATTAAGTTGTGGGACAGGTGCAGTTGCAACTGCAATAGCTTTACATTATACAAATTATTATAAAGAAGAAAATTTTCATATACATACTAAAGGAGGAGAGTTAGTTGTTAGCTTTGAAGAGTATAGAGGTAAATACCAAAATATATGGTTAACTGGAGGTGTAGATATTGTTTTTGTTGGTGAGTTTTCATGTTAATAGGTGAAAACATAGTTCTTAGAAATTTAGTATTCGATGATTTAGATTTTCTTTATAATATAGAGAACAATGAAGAATTATGGAAATATGGAAGTGAAAGAAAAAAAATTTCTAAGAAGAAACTGATTGATTATATCTCAAATTCTAATATTGATATTTCCATTGCAAATCAATTTAGATTTGTAATAGATCTTTTAAATCAACCAATAGGTTTTATAGATTTATTTAATTATAAAATACACCAAGTTGAGGTAGGAATAATTATTGATCAACCTTTTAGAAGAAAAGGATATGCAAAAGAAGCACTTAATTTAATTTCAATTTATGCTTTTGAAGTATTAAAATCAGATCAATTATTATGTAAAATTAATATAAAAAATCAGTCAAGTATATCTCTTTTTTCTTCTTGTGGTTTTAAATTATTTACAGAAAATAAAATATGCAAAACATTTATACTTAGAAATTATCTTTAAATTTGAGATTTAATTAATAAATATAAATAAGCAAATATAAGTTCTTGATTAGTTTATTGCGTTACATTTTATTATGTTTTTTATTTTCTGCTTGTCAAAGAGGTGAGGTAACTAAATATACTTATTACCTTAATCATAATGATACTGTTAAGTATGTAGGAAAAGAGCAATGTAGAATGTGTCATGCTGAAATATATGATTCATATTTAGAAACAGGTATGGGTAAATCTTTTCACTATGCTACTAAACAAAATAGCGCTATTTCAGATACAGTTCCAATAGTATATGATTCAGATAAAAATTTATATTATAAGCCTTTTTGGAAGAGTGATAGTTTGTATTTACTAGAGTATAGGTTGAGAAATTTAGATACTATTCATAAGTTAATTAAAAAGGTAGATTATAAAATTGGTAGCGGACATCATACTAATTCTCATATATTTGAAATAAATGGTTATCTTCATCAAATTCCATATACATATTATACTCAGGATAATATTGCTGATTTACCACCAGGTTTTGAGAATGGAATGAATAGTCGTTTTTCTAGAAAAATAGGAATGGAATGTATGACGTGTCATAATGCACATCCAACCCATGATATAACATCAGATAATAAATACGAGCATGTTTTAACTGGTATTGATTGTGAAAGATGTCATGGTCCCGGTGAACTTCACGTTAAAAGAAAACTTGCAGGGGAATTAGTAGATACTTCTAAATATATTGATTATACAATTGTTAATCCTTCACGATTAGATAAGAAATTACAATTTGATGTATGTCAAAGGTGTCATTTACAAGGCACTACAGTTTTAAATGATTCATCTGATTTTACTGATTATAAACCCGGTATGCATTTACATGAATTTATGGAAACATATATTCCAAAATATGATAATAATAATTCAT
The DNA here is from genome assembly GCA_002715565.1 of Flavobacteriales bacterium. GTDB lineage: Bacteria > Bacteroidota > Bacteroidia > Flavobacteriales > BACL11. The sequence continues at coordinate 10,086 of PAZP01000033.1, read as the reverse complement.
TTATAATGGCTTCACATGTGGATAGATTAAAGCAGAGTAGTTGTTATCAAAATTCAGATATAACTTGTATTTCTTGTCATAATCCACATAAAAGTGTACAGACTTTAGATAATAATTATTTTGACAATAAGTGTCAGCAGTGTCATCAAGAATGTGATGAAAAAGAGGTAAACAATTGTGTGTCTTGTCATATGCCTAAATCCAATACTCTAGATATTATGCATGTTTCCATAACAGACCATAAAATAGGTGTGCATTCTAAGAAAAAGAATGAAAAAGGTAGTTTTTTAGGCCTAATTCCTATCAACAACAAAAATGCCAGCTCTCTTTCAAGAGCTAAAGCATATTTAAAGCATTATGAAGGTTTTTCTAATGATAGTTATTTATTAGATAGTGCATTTTATTTTCTTCAAAAATCGGATGATCATTTTGTTTCTTTTGTGAAATATTATTATTTGAAAAATGACCATGGGGGCTTAATTAATTATGTTTTAAATCATAAATTAGATACGATTAATTATAAAACAAGTGATTTAGCAATGGCGTTCTCTAGATCTGGAGATATTTTTTCTAAAAATGATATATTAGATCTGGCAGAAAAATATTTAATGTTATCAGTCCAATTGATGCCAAAAGCCATAGATTATAAGATAAAATTAGCTGTTTTTTGGGTTAATAGTAAGAAATATAATGATGCGTATATATTATTAAACAATGCTCTTAAATTAAATCCAACTGTTAAGGAAATTCATTTAAATATAGGATATATAGATATAATTAATAAAAGATATTTTATGGCAGAAAATAGATTAAAACAAGCTGTTATGTTAGATCCTGACTATCTTCTAGCTTATGAGAATCTTTATCTATTATCTCAATTAAAGAATAATAAAGAAGATATTTTATATTATTTCAATAAAATTATAGAAATTGACCCCAAACATAAATTAAAAGAAATTTTAAATTGAAGAAAAGAAAAAAAAATATTAAATATTCATATTTTAAAAAAATAATATTTGTTTTTCTATTCCTTTTGGTATTTATAGGAAGTAGTTTAGTGTACGAATTATATACTCGAGTTTATCAGCCTAATATTGTTTTGCCAGATAACATAAAGGAAGAATATGTTTATATTCCTACAAGTTCTGACATTCAAGATGTTGTTAAAATATTATCAGAAAAAGGTTTATTAATTAATTCTAATTCTTTTTTATGGCTTGCAAGACAAAAAAAATATATTTCTAATATAAAAGCTGGAAAATATAAGATTGAACATAATTTAAATAATAATGAAATTATAAATTTACTTCGATCTGGAAAGCAAGTTCCTGTTAGATTAACTTTTAATAACGTAAGAAAAAAGGAGGATTTCGCATCACTTATTGCAAAGCAAATAGAAGCAGATTCAATAAGTATAATAAATTATATAAATGATACACTTTTTTTAAGCAAAATAGGATTAAATAAACAAAATATTTCTTGTCTTTTTATTCCTAACACATATGAATTTTATTGGAATACAAATGCCGATGAATTTATAGATAGAATGATTAAAGAATATAATGTTTTCTGGAATAAAAACAGAATATCTAAGGCTAATACTATTAATCTTACTAAATATGAAGTTTCCATTTTAGCTTCAATTGTTGAAAAGGAACAGAATATTAAAAGAGATGAAAGACCAAAGATTGCTGGCTTATACCTTAATAGAATAAGACGTAATATGAAATTAGAATCTGATCCAACTTTGATTTTTGCTATTGGAGATTATTCAATCAAACGTGTATTGAATAAAGATAAAAAGGTTGAATCCTTATATAACACATATAAGTATAAAGGATTGCCTCCAGGGCCAATATGTATACCTTCTATTAATTCTATTGATGCAGTTTTAAACGCTGATAAACATAATTATATATTTATGTGTGCTAAGGAAGATTTTTCAGGTTATCATAATTTTGCTACAACGTATACTAAGCATCTAAGAAACGCTCGAAAGTACCAAAAGGCATTAAATAGACGTAAAATCATGCGTTAATTTTATAGTTTTGTATCATAAAATATTTACTATGCATAAAATAAAATTTGGTACTGATGGTTGGAGGGCTATCATAGGAGCAGAGTATACAACAGAAAATGTCGCAAGAGTTAGTATTGCTGTGTCAGAATGGTTGCAGAAAAAATATAAAAATCCATCTGTTGTGATTGGACATGATTGTCGTTTTGGTGGGGAAATGTTTACTGAAACTGCGGCTAAAATTTTCTCATATTATGATATTAAAGTGAAATTAGCTAAGGGTTTTGTAACAACACCAATGGTTTCTTTGGGTGTTTTAAATGAACAGGCATGCTTAGGTGTTGTTATTACAGCATCTCATAATCCGCCAGCTTACAACGGATATAAATTGAAAGGAGATTTTGGAGGACCTTTACTTCCTATTGATGTTCAAGAGATAGAAGATATTATTCCTGATAAATGTCAGGTAGATTATAATAGTATTATTATAGATGATTTAATAAATCAGAATAAAATTATATATGTTGATTTAGAAGATACATATTGTAAGCATGCTGCTGCTAATTTCGATTTAGAATTAGTAAATAAATCTGATATGAAATTTGCTTATGATGCAATGTTTGGTGCAGGTATGAATGCAGTTAAAAACTTATTGCCTAGTGCTACTTTATTACACTGTGATGATAACCCTGGATTTTTAAATACTGCTCCAGAACCAATTCATCGAAATTTAATAGAATTTTCAGAATTAATAAAAAACAATAAAATTGATTGTGGTTTAGCTACGGATGGTGATGCTGATAGAATTGGCCTGTATGACTCTATGGGTAATTTTATAGATTCTCATCATTTGATTTTATTACTAATTCACTATATGGTTAAATATAAAGGAATGTCTGGGAAAGTAGTTACGGCATTTTCTTGCTCCGTTAAAGTGAAACAAATTTGTGATTACTATGGTTTAGAGCACGAAACAGTAAAAATTGGTTTCAAACATATTGCTGGAAAAATGATTAAAGAAGATATTCTTTTAGGTGGTGAAGAGTCTGGAGGTATTGCTACTAAGGGACATATTCCTGAGCGGGATGGGATATGGATGGGGTTAATTTTATTTGAATTTATGTGTAAATCTGGTAAATCATTAAAACAGCTTATTGAAGAAGTGTATGATATTGTTGGTGAATTTGCTTTTGAGCGTATCGATTTACATATAGATAATGCAAAAAAGCAAGATATTATAAAAGCATGTGAGAATGATCGTTTTAAGAGTTTTGGAAAATATAAAGTGCAACGCATAGAAAAAATAGATGGATTTAAGTTCTTTTTTGACGCTAATACATGGGTGATGATACGTCCATCAGGGACAGAACCTGTTTTGCGTACATATGCTGAAGCAAATAGTCAAGATCAAGCATTTGATATTTTAGCAGCTACTAAAGCTGCCATTTTGTAGATGCGTTTAAAGTTAATAATACTTTTCTTATTATATTTTTGTCAATTTCATGTAAATGCTGAAACCCTTGACATAAATACTACATATCATGATCAATCTATAACACTTGATAAAAAGAAAAGAAATATTTTGCTTATTTCTGAAATAACTGCATATACATTATCTCTATATACATTAAATGAATTATGGTATGCTGATTATCCAAAAAGTAATTTTCATTTTATTAATGATAATGCTGAGTGGTTACAAATGGACAAATTTGGCCATATGTCAGCCTCATATTACTCTGGTGTTGCTGGCATAAGTGCATATAAATGGACAGGAATGAAAAGAAAAAATGCTATCTGGTATGGAGGTTTAACAGGTAGTTTTTTTCTTACTATAATAGAATATTTAGATGGTAAATCAGCTCAGTGGGGTGCGTCTGCTGGTGATTTATTAGCAAATACAGCAGGCTCAATGTTAGCAATAAGTCAAGAATTATATTGGAACGAACAGAGAATACAATTAAAGTACAGTTATAGTCCATCTAAATGGGCTAGCGCTAATCCAGCTCAGTTAGGTGAAAACAATGTTCAAAGATTACTAAAGGATTATAATGGTCAAACATATTGGGTTACTTTTAATATTAAATCCATATTTAAGGAAAGGTTTGATAATTTTCCAGATTGGTTTAGTTTAGCTTTAGGATATAGTGGAGATAATATGATTTCTCCATATCAAAGTCCTATTGCTGAGCAAAGAAAAAGACAATACATATTCTCATTAGATGTAGATTTAAATAAAATAAAAACAAAAAATAAATTATTAAATAGTGTATTGCATACCTTTGGGTTTCTTAAATTTCCAATGCCTGCTATAGAGTGGTCAAACAAGAGTTTGCACTGGCATTTGATTTATTATTAACTTATTATGATTTTTAAAATTGGAGATAAAATACTTTTTAAAAAGGAAAAACAAGAAGGAATAGTACTTGAAATTCTTTCCAAAGAAAAAATATTAGTTAGAAATTCAAATGGTTTTGATGTTGAAGTTTTGTCTAACGATATTATTTTATTTGAAGAAGAAACTAATTCTCCCTCAGCATATGGGTCAAATTTTTTCCAAAAAGATAAACTAACTAACTTAAATAATTTTAAAAAAGATTATCAAAAAGTAGAGTATAAGATAGATCTACATGTAGAAAAAATTCTCAAGGATTACAAGGGTATGAGCAACTTTGAGATCGTTCAAATACAATTATCGGTATGTAGAAGAAAAATAAATGAGTTATTAGATAAAAATATTAGTAAAGTGGTAATAGTGCATGGTATAGGTACTGGTCTTCTACGTACAGAAGTTCATAATATTTTAGATGAATACAAGTTAAGATATTATGTCTCTAGAGACGGAGGTGCTACACAAGTTGTCTTTTAACTATTTTTCTAATGTAGTGATAATATCTCCTAATTGTTTATATGATAATCTTTTTGCAAGAATCTTTTTTTCTTTATCTAAAAGATAAATTACAGGAGTAGAGTAAATATCGTATTTATCTCTCCAATCTGAACTAGCTACAGGATTTCCTTCTTTATCATGATTGATATCTGCTACATTTATCCAATCTTCTATTTTCTGATCTTTTATAAATTTTCCCCATTCTTTTTTGTCAAATTCTGTTGCAACAGCCATTGTTTTGATATCAATCCCAGTAACTATTAAAGAATCAAGTATGTTTTTAACTTTTGGAATTTCTTTTTTACAATGGCCACATGTTGGGCCAAAGAAAATAAGTACTGTATATTTGGCTTTTATCTCTTGAATAGTATAAATATTATTATTTAGATCTTTCATAAATGGAGTGCCATATGCAGTTATAAATTCGGGTGATGTTTTTCCAATTAAGTTAGGAGCAATTTTTTCTGCTCTATCAACAATTTTTTCTAATTGTTTCTCATCAATCCAATCACATTGTTTAGTTATATAATATTTTTCAACCATATGAACAAAAACAGCATCCATACCCATAATTTTAGATCTTTCGTAAGTGGAAGTTATATGAGAAACTACATACTTAAATATTTCACTATTTGATCTAGATAATTCTGTTAAAACATCTGCAGAAATAATAATTGAATCAGGATGTTTTGGTGTAAGTTTTTCAAAATACTGTTCCATTTTGCTAAAAAATATAGGAGTTCTTAGCATTCTTTCGTCTGAAAAATTCATATTATCCCAAAAGTGTTTTTTGTAATATCTGTATGGGAATGTTTGATCTGGATTACCTAGTGAATCTAGAGGAGATTTAGGTATTTCTATCTCAGTTGTAGCATTAACAACATTAGAGAAAAATAATTTTTTATTTTTTTTCACAAAACTATCTCTGTAAAACTTAACTTTATTATCAATTTTATTTATTTGTGATTGTATCTCTTTTTTGTCTGCCTTGCTGGCACTTTCAAGTTTCTTTCTTAGTGGCATTACATCATTTTGCATTTTAACAATGAAATTAAGATATTCGTAAAAAGGTGGATTTTCTATTGAGTTTTTAAACTGCATGCTTCCTACTAAATCAGATATATTTGTGCTAAAAGAAAATTCTTGTTCAGATACAATAATATCAAAATATTGTTGATCAGGTAATACAATTAAATACATACCACCTTTTAATTTTTTATCTCCATTAAATACGAACTTGCCATTAATCACATTTGCAGTATCTGTTGCGTATTGTTTTCCTCCAAAATAATATGCTAATATTACAGATGAGTCTTGTAGTCCTATAATTTCTCCACTAATTTTATAACCATCATTTTTTTTCTGATTAAATTTATTTTGTGAATATACAGTTGAACATAAAAATATTGTGAAAATGGAAATAGTTAATATCTTTTTCATGAGTTATATATTTAATTTGCAAAAATAATAATCATTACGAATCTTATAACAAACTATTGCTTATTTTTTATGTATCCATCTAGAAATACTATAAATAAAATTATTGTACTGCCAATATAAAATGAAAGGTTCATTTCTTCAGATGTTTTAAAAATCATTAGTGCAATTATGATGCTATATATTGGTTCTAGATTAACAGCCATAATTACAGAATATGGTGTTATATATCTCATTATTTCAATCATCCAAACAAATACTCCTGCAGTGCATATTGTAGCAAGTAAAAGTAAATAGCTAAAATCCTCAACATTGATTTTGGTTGACAAAATTGAATAGTCTTGCTGAAAAATAAATAAAAGACTTATTAAGATAACACCTCCCAACATTTCTAGCATAGTAATTTTTACAGCATCTATTTTATTGATAAATCTTGCATTGATAAGGGTAAATAATGTGGCTAATAATGCACTGATAATACCATATGTGTATCCAAGCCATATATTTATTTCATTTTCTTGATGTTCTGGCTTCTCGTAAAGCATATAAGATAAAACAAGCATCACTATAGCTCCAAAAAACACTTCGTATTTTAGTATTTTTCTTTTAAAAAACATAGGTTCTAAGAATGCCGAGAATAAAGATGATGTTGCTAAGCATATTACTGCAATGGCAACATTTGATACTTTGATTGCTTCAAAAAAGAATAGCCAATGTAATCCTACTATTGCTCCAGCAGATAAAAGGGGTAAAATATTTCTTTTTTTTATTGTATGTATTTTCTTCTTAAGTAATAGAAATATAAATAAGCATATAAAAGCTAGCATCATTCTGTACCAAACTAAATCTATTGTTTGTAGTGAGATCAATTTACCAAGAATTCCAGTAAATCCTAAAATCACTACCATAAAGTGTAGTGAAATAAGTTTATGTCGTTGTATTATTCTATACATTAATTAAAATTATAAATTTGTGCAATAATACCAATTTCATATGAAGATAATTATTTCACCAGCAAAGAAATTAAATACTGATTTAAATGTGTTAAATAGTGAGATGAGTTTTTCTTTTTTAAAAGAATCTACTGAACTTATTTCTGAATTAAAGAAATTTACTGTTACTCAAGTAAAAGACTTAATGAATTTGAGTGTGAATTTGGCAAATATTAACTGGAATAGATTTCAAAGTTGGGGAATAGATAATTTAAATACTTGTCATCCGATTTTTATGTTTCAAGGAGATGTTTATAAATCTATGAAGGCTGATGATTTTTCTGATAAAGAATTAGAGTTTGCGCAGGAAAACCTTAGAATATTATCAGGTTTATATGGTTTGTTAAAGCCTTTAGATAAGATTTTGCCATACAGATTAGAAATGGGAACTAAATTAAATAATTCTAAAGGAAAAGATTTGTATACTTTTTGGGGAGATAAGATATATGATAAACTTTATTCAGATTTAACTCAAGATGAAGTTTTAATTAATCTTGCTTCCAATGAGTATAGTAGAGCATCAAGATTAAATAAATTATCAAATCCTATTATTACTCCTATTTTTAAAGATTATAAAAATGGAAAGTTAAAAACAATTTCATTTTTTGCAAAAAGAGCTCGCGGAGAAATGTGTAGTTATATAATTAGAAATCAAATTGTTAAAGTAGATGATTTAAAGTTGTTCAACAACAAGGGTTATGGTTTTGAATCTGAGCATAATGGAGAAATTCTATTTATCAGATAGGTCTTCTTATTCTTATTAAGTGACTAGATAAATTTGCTTATATTTACCAGAAAATAATTTTTATGAGGAAAATGATCATAGCTTTATATCTATTAATATTTGCACTTAATTTGGATGGGCAAATTTTACCATGTAATTTACAAGGAGCTAGTGTTTATATTGATAATACTTCTAATCCTCGCACATTAAATGCTAGTGTTAATGGTATGTCTATGTATTCGTATAGTTGGGTTGATACTAATGGAATTATAATTAGTAATTCATTTAGTACACCTTTTTATTCTCAATGGTGTATTACTATTACTGATCTTAATACTGGTTGCGATACTTTAATTTGTCAAGATTGTGTAGCAGATACTAATGCGCTATGTATGTGCCCTATGATTTATATGCCAGTATGTGGCTGTGATGGTGTAATGTATTCAAATTATTGTATTGCTGACTGTGCAGATGTTCCCTGGATTCCAGCAACTTCTAATGGTATGCCGGGAGGTTTTTTACCATGTTCTACTTGGGTTCCTTCATTTGGTCAAAGCTCTTGCGGTGTAGAAATATTAGGAGACAGCATTATATGTAATTTATGGAGTCCTCAAGTTCTTACAGCTTCACCTAATGCAGCTACTACACTTCCAGTTAACTATCAATGGTCTGGAAATGGGATGTCATCAAATAGTAGTATATTGACAATTACTAGTCCAGGAACATATTGCGTAACACAAATAGATGCAAATGGATGTATTGATTCCGCGTGTATTAATGTTACACTTCAAGATATTTCAATTTATACCGTTCCTTCACCACCAGTTATTTGTCTTGGAGACTCTATTGTTTTAGAGATTGATACTTTTGGTTTGACTAATATAATTTGGTTTCCTAATAGCTTATCAACACCTCCTTCTCATAGGATAGTAGATTTCCCTTTAAACTCACATAATTATGTTGTTGAAGCGTTTGATAGTGCAGGTTGTGATAGAAGAGGAGAAGTGTTTGTACAGGTAGATAGTTGTAACACGGGACCATGCGCTATACCATTTTTATATGTTGATTTTGATACTATAAATAATATGCTTGAAGCTAGTCAGGTATCATCTAATTTTAGTTATCAGTGGACTAATGGTGATACCACACATTATACAGGATATTACCCTGGTTGGTGTTTATATGTAGTTGATTTAAATGGTTGTGATACTACTATTTGTGAATCTACTATCTTATCGATACAAAATAAAAATGAGGATATTATGATATATCCTAACCCAACTAAATCTGATTTGACGTTTGAATTTATACCTAAAAATAAATTTGATTTACAAATATTTGATTTAAGTGGGAAATTACATTATAGTAATTTAAATATACAAAATCAATATATTTTAAAAGCGGGCATATTAAAAGAAGGAATTTATATAGCTAAAGTTATTTATGATGATGGATTGATAATCCGTAAAATTATGGTTGAGTAAATATGAGTAGAATAATATACATTTCATTATTATTAGCTTTTTTATTTTCATGTAAAAAGGATGATGATATTATTTCAAATAATAATGCTCCTTATTATTCTGAAGTGCCTACTATTTTACTAGAGAATTATGTGAATAGAATTTATATAGATCTTATAGGTAGAGAGCCTCTTGATATAGAGATGGAACAAGATGTTCAGTATTTAAGAGATGCTGATGTTAGTCAAGAAAGTAGAAATGATTTACTTTATAAATTACAAAATGACACTAATTATGTAGAAGGAGATTCTTCTTATAAATTTGTTTATTATCATAGAATTTATGGTATGTTAAAAGCTAGATTGTTAGAAGGAGTATCCAATTCTTACATAGGACAGGATCTCAATAACTGGTATAATGCATATCAAGATGCTTTGGCTGCAGGTGACGTTTTATCTGCTAACAAGAAATTATTGCAATATAATATACTTAATGATGTTCTTTTATCTGAACTCCAATATTATCATGGAGAAATTGAAATAAATGAAATGCACAGAAGAATG
>PAZP01000032.1 GCA_002715565.1 Flavobacteriales bacterium | reverse complement strand
TGACTGAAAAGTAGTATTTAATAAAGGAATTTACATCCTTTGATGGCGAAAATTCAGCCTTGAAAGAGTAGGCCTTTCCAGTGCCTTTTCCATTTTCTTTTTGCTCATTATCTAAAATGAATTCATCGAAAAGATAGTTTAGCGAAAGTCTTAGGTTCCTTTTGAATAAATAATCTAAAGAAAGTTGCCACACTCCGTTTCCATTATCAGTTCCTCTACTATTTTGACGATCATTGAGTTCTACTTCAAGGTGAGTAGTGATTGGATTCAAGTATGAAAAATCAATTGGTCTATTAATTCCAGAATAAATAACTATTTCAGATAAACCAATTAAGAAATTTGTATTGTTGTTCCATTCGAGACCCCTTCCGGTAATATATCTGTTAACGAGCAAAGAGTCCGATTCTAAATACCCATGAAAATATCTTACTCTTAATTTTTCAAAATCTAAGTCAAGCATTCCGTAATCGTAAGAGTTTGATTGTTCACTCAAAGCTAATTGGATATCATCGCCTGCACCCCAACTTTGTCTACCTCTTCCATATTGCAATATCATCCAATTATTTTCATAGGCTATGCCTGAAATATCTGTTTCTCCAGATGAGAAGCCATATCTTTCAATATCTCTTGGAATCCCAGAATACCCAGAGAATTTCCCTGGATCATCTACAATCCGAGGATGAAGATAACCATGAAAATTTTCCTTATATGTGAAATGTCCATAACCAAATAACATTTTTTGATTGTTAGCAAAAGATATTCCAAATCTAGATAAGATTTTAAGAGAATCAGATTCTAAATGATTATGTTCAAATCTTCTATATCCAAATGTTGAATTATCACTCCATTTTTGGTCAATATAAAAGTTATACCTCATAAGCTTATATTCCAAAAATGTATTAGGAATAGGTTGAGAATACAAGTTCACATGTGCGAATGATGTTACTAGAACGAAGTATAGCAGTTGTTTATGCATTTACTCTAGGGGAAAAGTTTTCCTTTTTGAAGGAATTATCCACAACCTTTGATGCTTTCCATCTATTTGCAAAAAAAACTAATCCAGCTAAAAAACCAATACCATATGACAGGTGCATGATAAAATAAATCACAGGTAATAGGACCAATGACTTGGATTGACTTTTTATTGATTCGTATATTGAAAAAGTTATGTTCATTAAAAGGTATATTCCTCCAAAAAAGAGTATTGGCCAAAATATTTTTTGAAAAATGGCAATTACCACAAATAGAATTAGTGTTAAAACAAATATAGCTGGTACAAGATGCCTCAATGAAAAAATTGATTTTATTTTTTGTATAACCCTGACTTTATAAAAGCCATAGTAAAAATACTGGGTAAAGAGTTTAAGTATAGAATTTCGTACATAATATATCGATTTAATAGAAGGGTCAATCCAGATTTTTCCACCATTTTTAACTATTCGATAGTTAAGCTCCTCATCTTGATTTCGAATTAGCTCTTCATCATAGGCTCCCACTTTCAAGAACTCAGCTCTTTTGTAGGCTCCAAAAGCCAAAGTATTAACATATTTCCCCTTACTTACGCCTGTTCTGAATGATGCCCCACCAGCGCCAAAATATGAGCATTGTGCAATAGATATATTTCTACCGATAATAGTATTTGAAAAATGTTTTGTAGGACCACCAACGCAACTAGCATTTTTTTTATTTAACATTTTTATGCAGTTGTTTATAAAATCAGGTTCTAGTGTGGAATGCCCATCTACTCGGATAATAATATCACCTTTAGCAAAGCTTAGAGCTTTATTAAATCCAACAGGGACAGTTCTAGCATTATTTCTAATTAGTTTGATGTATCTATATTTTTTTTGAAATTGTTTAATTATATCCAATGTCCCATCATTTGATAACCCGTCTGAAATGATAATTTCCAATTCGCCATCAAATTTTTGATTCGTAATTGATGTTAACGTTTTTTCAATGAATTGCTTTTCATTTCTAATTGGAAGAATTACTGATATCAACATTTGATTTAAATGATGCTTTTATATATATTTATTATGCAATTTGTAGATTTTTCTAATGAATATTTCTTCTTGATCATATGTCTTCCATTAGGCATTTTATTGTTTTCAATACATTCCTTAATCTTTTTTGCAAATATTTGCGGAGATTCATCATTTAAAACAAAACAATTATCTAAACTATTTATTTGCTCAGCGACGTCTCCGACATTTGTAGAAATAATGGGTTTATTACAAGCAAGAGCTTCTTTTATCATCATAGGTGATCCTTCACTCTCTGATGTCATTAACAATAGATCGCATGCATTAATATAGATTGGAACAAGTTTGTGATCGATGTAGTCTATTTTTATTAATTCATAATCATGCCCCAATAAATCGATTGAATTTTCAGCAAGTGATATTCTTTTCACAGTCTTGGTAGAATTCCCTCCAAAAAGGATTAATTTTTTTTTTAGGGGCATTTTCAGTTTTTTTCTACATTTGGATTTGTCCATTGGAAAAAACTTTTTCAAATCTACTCCCATTGGTATTATTCTTCTATTTTTGTTTGCTCTCAAACTACTTTGAGCCAACCGCTTTGAAACAAAAACATTATAATTCGAGAATGTCGTACTTAGTCTTGAAATAAAATATAATATTATTAACCTAAAGTTAAATCTATTTGGCTTGTTTAAATCTGAACCATGATAGGTGACTACATGAGGTGTATTAGATCCTAAGCAGAAAAGTCCATTATAACCCCAGTGTGTATGAATAATATCATACCGATGTTTTTTAAGTTTAATCCTTAATTCAATTATTGATATTATCTTACTTAAGATCGATTTTGTGCTGATTTTATGAACTTCTGCTTTGATTCCATTTTCTCTTAAATACTGTACCTGTTCGACTAAAAATGGAACATGGTTTGGATGTTGATCAGAAGGCCACTCACTTGTAATGATAAGTATATTCAAAGAATTTATAAATTTTTAGAACTAAATCTAAAGTGAATGGTTGAAAGACCGAAGATTATTGCTGGAGCTGCTAGCCTAGTTGCTGAATGAAACATAAACAGTAAGCTCCAAAATATTAATGACAGACTTATTGATCTGGCTAAACCATTATTTTTTCTAATTATATTTTTTAATATTATTAAAAATAATAAGATTACAAAAATTCCAAATAAACCGTGCTCAGATAACAAACGTGTGTATTCTGTATGGGTGTGTTTTGGACTATTATAATTTTCGATCCTAAAATTTCTAGAACTTCCAGGACCAATACCTAGTAACGGGTTTTCAACAAAAGCTCGCAACTCAGTTTCTATTATGTTTTCTCTGTGAGAAATGTCAGTGTCGGTATATCTATTTGATATAGACCCTTTAGAATAATCATCAATAATTGGAAATACAAAGATGTACAAAAGAAGGCAGAATGATGAAACACCCAAAAAGAATTTTTGCCTCACCTTTTTTTCGGCAAACAGAAATGTGATACAAATGCTAACGGCTAGAAAAGCATTCCAAAACCCTCCTCGACTATGGGTAATTATTGTTTGGAATAGCATTAATAAGCCAAGAGTCATATAAATGACGGCATTTTCTTTATTTACAAGATACAGCAGAAAAAATGTTAGAACTCCAAGTCCAAGTATATTAGAAGCTTGGTTAGGGCCAACTCCAGCAGTTGTATATGCTTTTATATAAGCTGCATAAACATCAATTTCACCATATTGTAATGTTGAAATGAGCATTATTGAAAGTAGACTAATAATTGGCAGTGCTAAGACAGTTAATAGCAATATTAATTTCTCTTTATTAATGATCTGATTTGAGAAAAAGATTACTGCAATTCCCAAGCAAAAAGGACCTGACATTGCATGAGCAATAGATTGTCTTTTAAACTCACTAAGAACAACAAATGAGGGAAGAAGTAAAAGCAAAATTAAAAATCCAATTTTATTTTTTATTTTTTTTGATCCAAATCTAAAAATATTTATTGCCATCAATAAAATGGCTGAATATTTACCATATTCCCAGAAAACATTTGCACCGAACCCACGCCACAATAATTCCGCTCCGGTAATGTACAGTATCAGAGGCATAGTTCTGTCTGTATTTTTATCAAAAAGAGAAAAGTAGATTGCAACCGCAACAACTATTTGAGCATGAATTGTTCCAACCGATGAATTATTACTAATTAAGAGACCAAGGATAATATGGATAAATATTGATAGTATGAGGTTTTTCATTTAATCTAAAAAATCATTATCACTATCGGAAATTGACCACCTAATCTTTGTATTTTTATTGAGAGTTTGAGATTTACTGAATGAACAGAACCTAACTTTTTTAAAGAGTATGAATCCATTTCTAAAAAGTAATCGTTTGATGTTTGGATCATTTTCAAAAACAGTTATTTGAATAGCTCCCAGCTTTATTGAATCTGATATCAATTTATTTAGCAATTCCAAAATTGCATCATTGTCATCAAGGTAACCAAAAAAATCGACTATCCTTATATTTAATCCATTTTCTTTTTCAATTTTACGAACAATCATCGTTAAATGAATTATTTCTTCTTTCTTTAATATATAAAAAACATAATCCTTTTTAAATGGAGAGTTAAAATATCTCCATTTAAAAAATTCTTTATCCTTAAAGGTTGTAAAATATTTTTTTTTTGTTTGATGATGCAGATTAATTAACTGTTCAAATTCAGGAGTATTATGTTTTTCAATCAATTTAGACTTTACATTTATAACTCTCCTCAACTTAAATGAAATTATCAGATAGATCAATTTAGTAAAAAATCGACCATATTTGTTTATTTCTGGAATGTGGTTTGGCTTTAAAGGAAACTTAAATACTTTAATTTTATTATAAATTTTCCATCCATGTTTAGCATGAATACTTGCAGCTATTTTATTTGGGAATCCTAATTTAGTTTCTGGTCTCTTGGTTATGAATTCGTCAAAAATAGTTTGATATCCAACCTTACGAAATTCCCTTGAAATGATTAAATCTATCCACCAAATTGCTGGTTTTGTGACGCCATTAATATAAACTTGGGTCGGAATTATTCCAGAATATCCAATAATTTCGTCATTTAGTACAAGAACAAATCTGTTTCCATTTCCCTTATGCAACCATTCTCCATGCTTAATTAAAAATCTTGCTTTTAAAGGTTCAAATTGCTTTTTCAAGAAAATGTTAACTTTATCTACACTTACACTTTTAAGTGAAAATATTTTTGGTTTTGACATTTCTAAAATTGTGACACCTTATTTGATATCATGTCAGCGAATGATTCAGTAAATAATTGTGCACCCTCTGGATTCAGATGATATCCATCAACAAAATGATAATCTGTAAAATAATTATCCTCATTGAATCCAATAATTGTACAATTATCTGAGCCCTTGATTATTGAAATTATTTTCTTATCAATAGTATAGCTTTCTGGTAATGGCATTGCACAAAAGATTAATTCGATACCTGCTATTTCTACCATCTCTATAATTTTATCTAAATGTCTATAATCATGATTATTTTTAAAATATTTTTTCTTGGGTTTATTATATACATTCAACTTTCTTATTGTACTTCTATAATTAGGAATAAGATCTAAAACTCGTTTTGATATTCTTTCTCTATGACAAAATATTCGAAAAAATTTTGCAAGATAAAGATCTATTTTTTGTGAAAAGTTCAAAGTTTCTTGTTCACAAGTTGCATAAAGTTTTTTTATAGGAACATAAGAGGCAATTCTAGACAATTCTTCAAATTCTAACTCAGGGGTGCGCAGTTGATTAAGAGCAAAGTTTATAATTAACTTTTTAGGAATAATATCATTTTCATAAAAATAGGATTTGAAAACATAATACCACTCTATGATTGAGGTATCATCTAAATAAATTATCCCTGCCTTTTTATAATTTGTTTTATTTGTTTTTAAATTTTTAATTAACAATGTTTCATTGATGCCTTTTCTTGTCAATGAATTACCAATAATAATCATCTCATTATTTTCTTTGGTAATATTATCTATGGATTTTAAATGTTGTATATCTTTTGATAAAAAGTCTTCAGTAAAAAATAAAATTATTTCTGTGATGATCAGAAGCAAGAGTATGGAAAAGATAATTTTTTTAAAATTGGAAATAAATAAACTCCTGAAATGTTGGCGCTTGAAATAATATTATCATAAAAATACAATAATTAGAGAATAACATAACAGAGGACAAAGATCTTTCATTGAATGAACTGTGGTTTTTTCTTTCATCCCAATATTCATAAACGAAGATTGGTGCAACAAAAAATAAAATCATACCCATCATTCCTAGCGTATCGCTTGAGAATGAAAAATTGTAAAGTATTTGGATTAATATTTTATATGCATCAATGATTGTCTCTGATCTGAAGAATATCCATGATATACATATCAAATGAAAGAAAAAGAAGGTTTGCAATATTTGATATAATGGATTTCGTCTTACTAATAATTTTACTTTAAACTTGTAATCATATGCTTTATAGGCAATTAGGATTAGACCATGAAATAAACCCCAAAAAATAAATGTCCAATTTGCACCATGCCATAATCCTCCAAGTAACATTGTAATCAGTAAATTTTTATATGTAATCTTTATACCAGCCTTATTACCTCCAAGGGGAATGTATAGATAATCTTTTAACCAAGAGGATAAACTTATATGCCATCTCCTCCAAAATTCCGAAGGATTGGTCGAAATATAAGGTACCTTAAAATTTCTCATTAAATCAATGCCAAATAGCTTACTAACCCCTATAGCAATTAGTGAGTAACCTGAAAAATCACCATAGATTTGGAATGCGAAAGCATATGTCCCAACAATTATATCTACACCCATAAGACTTTCAATATTTTGGTTATATATGCCATTTGAAACTATCGCCATATTATCAGCCAAAACAATTTTCATAAATAAACCATAGAGTATAAAGTAAAACCCCTCAGTGAAATTAATGTTTTTAAAATTTTTGACCTTTGTTAACTGTGGCAATAGTTTATAAGACCGCTCAATGGGACCTGCTACTAACTGTGGGAAAAAGGATACATATAACGCAAAATTTAATATATTATTAATCGGCTTTGTAATTCCACGATAAACATCAACAGTATAGCTAATGGTTTGGAACGTGTAAAAAGATATCCCAATAGGCAAAACAAAATGTAAAATATTTGAAAATGAGTTAATACCAATAAGATAAAGAAGATGATTAATCTGTTCAATAAAAAATCCAAAATACTTGAATAGAGCAAGTACTCCAAGATTTACTGTCAATGACATATATAAATAAGTATTTTTGTTTTTGGGACTTACAGTAATTTTTTTTGCTAAAATAAAATCTGTTAAGGTAGATATAATTATCAAACCCAAAAATCTCCAGTCCCAAAAAGAATAAAATGCGTAGGATGAAATTAATAATACAGTATTTTGAAATTTTTTAGGTACCAACCAATACAATGTAAAAACACAGAAGAAAAAAGACCAAAATAGATAACTGTTAAAGAGCATTATTAACTAAAACTCATAAATTCTTTCTGCCAGTTTTTTTATTTGAAGTGGATGATGATTTTGATTTATAAATTTAATTGAATTAGTACTAATATATTTTCTTTGTTTTTCATCATTCAATAGTTCTAATATTTTTTGGCCAAGTTTTTCTGCATCATTATTATCAACTAAAAAACCATTAAGGCCATCAGTAATTAAATCAGGTATTCCTCCTACTCGTGATGCTATGACAGGAACACCTAAAGACATTGCCTCCAAGACAGTATTTGGTGTACCCTCGTTTAAAGATGGCAAAACAAAGATTGTACTTTTTTTGAGAAATTCAGTTGTATCTTTTTGAAAACCTAGAAGTTTAATATTTTGACTAAGTTCATCCCTATTTATTAATTTAATTAGTATATTTTCAATTCCTGGTTCATCTTCTACTTTTTGTCCGATAATATATCCAATTGCTTCTGGAATTTCATTAATTACAATTTTCATAGCTTTGATAAATAAAGCCTGATTTTTATTTTTTCTTAGATTACCGATATTGCAAATAACAGGGCTCTCTTTTATTGAACTAGGGTTTATAACTTTTTGAGGCTTAACACAATTAGGTAAAAGAATTATATTTTCTAACTTGACACCCCAATGAACGAGTTCATTTTTTATTTCATTTGAATTAACAACTAATTTGGGTACAAGTCTTAGTGATAGTATTTGAAATACTTTTGGCATAATCGAGAAACTTGTTCCATCTAAAGAGCCTCTTACAGATCCATATATTTTTTTTATATTAAAAAGTCTTCCTATTATTCCAACATAAGCATTATCATGGACTGTCCAGGAGTGAATGATATTTGGCTTGATTTTAAAAATAATTGAAACTAAAAAAATTAATCTACCAAAAATGGATTTAAGCTTTTCTGGAATAAAAATAATATTGGCACCATTTTTTTTTAATTCTTTAGTTAATTCACCATAATTGCTTTTATTGAAAACAACTACAAAATAGTCATTCTTTTTATCAAGATAATTAAGCAGGAGTGATAACTGTTTTTCACTACCACCAAAACCTATTTGACCTATGAAAAAAACAATTCTTTTTTTTCTCATTTTAAGTCAACTATTTAAGATATTTAATTGGGCTCTGATATAGCCCACTAAATTTTGCAGCTAAGTAAGGTTTTTTGCTCGAATAAATTCCGATCCTAGGTATTTCAAATTTAGTTCTACCTAAATTTTCTATTTTATCAATCCCAAAAGCAGCCTCATATCCAGAATTTGAAACTTTATCCAAAACAAGTTGATTGTAATCACCTGATGGATAGGCAAAGAACCTTACTGGTCTTTTAATTAGTGATTCCAGATATTTTTTTGAGCGAATAATTTCTACGTTTAAATCTTCATTTGAACATTGAGACAGTAGTGGGTGAGTCTTAGAATGGCTACCTATTGTTACAAGAGGATTAGATGACATTTTAATTAGATTTCTTTTGGAAATACCATCAAAAAGATCTTTTCTTGTATCTCTTGAAAGGTCAGATTTATTTATCCCATAATTTTTTAGCTTGTCTGTTATAAAGTGGAGCCATTTTTCTGGAAACTCTATATTTTCTGTAGTTATGAAAAAAAGTGCGGGTGCATCATATGTCTCTAAAACTGGTAAAACATTTGAAAAGTTATTTAGAAAACCATCATCAAAAGTAAGTAATACTCCATTTTGCTGGCTTGTCATAAAAGTATCTGGATCAAGAATTTGAAAAGAGTTTTTTATCCAGTTCAAAATAAAGTTGAATTGATTAATATCAAGGTGGGGCTGGATATCCATTGGCAGATTCGGATTTTTCTTTTTTGAAACTCCATGGAACATAATAACAAATTTCCCTTTACTTGAAAATATTTTTCGAAATAGATATGATATCCCACAATAATATGAGGTATTTGTAATAAGGGCATTTAGTTTAATCATTATTGATCAATCCAATGTTTTCCAAGAGTGACTTTTATAGAATCTTGCCATTTTTCAAGGAAAAATCCCTGACTAATTCTACGAGCTTCCTTTCCCATTTTTCCTAATTTTTTAGGATTATCAATCATATCAATTATTCCTCCGCAAATAGAGTTAGCATCTGTGGCATCTAAGATTATACCACATTTATTTTCAATCATTTCTGGTATTACTGAAACCCTTGAGGAAATAATTGGTAATCCACATGCCATTGCCTCGATGAGTACTTTTGGGAATCCTTCCTTTGTTCTGGTTGGGAAAAGAAATATATGACTCTCTGACATCTTATTAATTACAGAATTATGATCTAAGTTTCCGGTAAATGTAATTTTACCCTTTAGGTTTAGTTCAATAACAATCTCTTCTAATTTTTTTTTCTCCTCGCCATCGCCAATTATTTCTAAAGAAATATCAGAAAAATGTTTTTTAAGCAGTGAGAATGCAAAAATAATTGATTTTATATTTTTATCTTTAGTGATTCTTGATACGGAAATAAGTTTCAAACTTAGCTCTGGGGTCCAGGGTTCAGCAGGAGTAATGTTCTCCCATTCCTTTTTATGTATCGATGTTGAAAAAATCCAATGAATGTATTGATTATTTGGTTCAGGAACTGATTGGCCTCCTCCAGTTGCAAAAACAATTACTTTTTTACTAGCCACAATAGGCAATAGCCAAAAAATAAATCGATCTGCTAAAGTGGTTTTATTTCCCCATGTTCCACAATGACGAACAAATATTTTTTTTTTCAAAAATAATGCTATCAACAATCCAATTAAACCAATGTCACCTGGGATCATAGAATGAACAATATCAGCAGATTCGATATGTTTTAAAATAGTTTTAATATTTTTGGGAAGCCAAATCAGCAATGACAAATGTCTTTTATAATTATTAAAAGGTGGTTCTTTTAATGCTACAACTGATAGATTTTTTCCTTTGATTTCAGTTAAGTTGTCAATATTGGGGTTGTCTCTTAAAGTACACAGTAATGATGTACTTGAGAATAATTTTGATATCATTTCTATCTGAAATGGAAATCCTCCAGTTGTCGCAAAGGAATTTTCATTCTTCCCAGAGTATATTTCTTTGTGAGTAATGATTACTAGTTTTGACATTCAGTAATTAAGTATCATGCTCTTTTGCATTTAATAAGATTCGCTGCAAAACAATTTTAGGCTCTAGATATTTAAGAAAATATTTTCTAGCATTTGTAGACAACATTTTCCTGTATTTTTTATCAGATCTGATCAGATTAATAGAGTTTCTAATTGATGCGACTGATCCATCGACAATATGAAGATGTTTCCCATGGATTAAGGGACTTGGTAAAATATTATCAATTGGAGTAGAAATAATTGTTTTTCCTAATGCAAGAAATTCTCCAAGCTTCCAACCTAAGCAACCCTGTACTGCGGGGGTATTAAATGCGACTAATGACTTTTTAGTTTTTTCTAAATACATTTCATGATCGAATTTGCGCTCAAGAATAGGATAATCATTATATTGATTTATATCCTCTTTGCCTGGTGCAAAACCTCCCTCAAAATGAAGATTTGGTAATGATTTAGCAGCCTTCATAAAGTTGTACCTGAAATAATTAGTCTTCTCCTCTTTCCTCCACAATGTAGCGCAATAAAAAATATAGTTTATGTCTTCAACTTGAGGTTCATACAATTTAATTGGGGACCTGTACCTATATTGTCTATAGTAATTGGATAAATGCTGCCTATAATTCGTCGTATGGAGGTCCTTAATTAAATTTCTTAGCCCTATTTTGATACTATTATTTAAATCATATATTTTGACTGCAAAACTTGGACCAATTGGGATTACTTTTTCAAAATATTCCTTAGGAATTGTATCCTTTTTAATATTGACTTTGGCATATATATCGCTCCATTCAAGACCTGCTTGATTGAAGCCTGGTCCATCGCCTGCTGAAATGTAAATCTTATAATCTTTTTTTTCGTCGTGAAGAATAAATGCAAGACAATGATGATGAAATTTTCTAAAACCTAATTTAGAAAATTCTATATTTTTATATTTTTTTGTTAGGCCATAAAGGTAATATGAATAGTAGTAAGCATCAAATTTTGGATAAATTGTAATCATTCTTAATATACTTATAGATTGATATTTTAAGATCTATTCTAATGAAATCTCATCATTTTTTGATTATTATCATTCCCTTTGTGAACCAAATAAAATCAATACTTGTCTTAATAATACTTTTATCTAGAAGTTCTTTCTTAAAAAATTCTAAGTTTGAATTATCAGCGATTTTTTTAAAAAAATTCATAGTTGTTTTTTTATTTTCTAAAGTTTTTGAATCCCCTCCATATGAATCCCTATATGAGGTATGTACATCTTCAATTATATAAAATCCGTTTGAGGTTAGATGTGGAAATAAAATCATAAATGTTTTGATTACATCACCATTATGATGACTACCATCATCAATTATTATATCAGGCGATCCTATTTTTGTAATTACTATTTCCAAATTTGCTTGATCGGTTTGATTAACTCTAAATGTTCGTATCCTTTTTTCTTCAATCTTTTTTTTATCATATATATCGATACCATTGATCAAGCCTCTTTTAAAATATTTTTTCCACATTCTCAGCGAAGCACCGCCCAAATTAGATTTTTCATAACCGCCAATTCCAATTTCAAGTAGTATGATTTTCTTATGTCTAATTTTTGAAAATAGCATATCATAGTATTTGGTATAGTCATGTTTGTAGTTTTTATCTGTTCCATATAAATTTGCTAAATCGTCCAATTTAACTTTGAAAAATAGGTTTAAGAAAGTAACAAGCAATGATCTTATCCTCTGCCTAGTTAGCGGTCTTAAACGTTTTCTTAATATTGTTTTTATGGAGAACATTAAATCCTTTTACCATTATAACTTCTAAAATTGGAGATCTTTCTTATGGGTTTTACTATAAAAGGCATGAGGTAATTTTTATAAAGTGGTAATAACCTGAGAAACAAAAAGATTGAAAGGCGAGAAACAGAATTCGTTCTTCGACGTTTTATAATTGACCACAGCTTAACTTTCTTTAAATCTGCCTTTTTAAAAGAAGCTGGCTTTCTTCCTAGGAATAAAACACCTGGCATCTCGGTATCTTTTGCTAAACAAATAATATCAAAGTCCGAAAATATATATTGAAAATCTATAATCTCGTATCTCCAATAATCATTTGGAAATCCATGATAGCCGAATCCTTTAGATCTTGTAGTAATAAAAGCTATTCCGTCTGCCTTCAATACTTGTTTTATATTATTTATTACATTTTTCCAATTTTTAACATGTTCTAACAACTCTGTACAAATAATCACATCTACAGAATCATCATCGAATTGATTTAGTAATTCATTTGCATCACAAACAATATCAACACCTTCCCCATCAATTATATCAATTCCAGTATAACTTAGAGGTTCATAGTTTTCAATTATACTACGAAGTGATCCATTAACATTTCTAGAGCCTATTTCTAGTACGACCTTTCCATTGAAAAATTCAGGTTTAGAAATAAGATTAAAAAAGTTTTTAATATAACTGTTCATTCTATTGTGTGTGAAATTTATTTTTCGATAGTGGTATTGCTTTAAAAATACCAACCAATTTCCCTAAAACTTTTAACCAGTTTTCCTTTTTCCAATTGCAGATTGCATACACAATAAAATGGCACAAATCAAATAGCTGAACACTCCAAAATCTGAATTCTTGCGTTATTGTCCTACTAGGAATTATATCAATAAATACATACCTATAATTAATTGCGGTTTTACTAGCAACTAAATATGAACTTTCTCGTGAACTTACTGATCTCAAATGTACGCAACGAGCATCCCCGGCTTGAATTAATTTCCATTTTTTCCCAGCACGTAAGGAAAAATGTGCATCCTCGAGAACACCATAATTTTTAAAAAATTCATCAAAACGAAAACCATCATCTAAAACCTCTCTTCGCCATACTGCACAAGCAGTTGTCATAAAATCAACTTCTCTTGTACCTGTAAAGGGAGGTTGCAAATTGGCATTAATTGGGTAGCCAGTTTTATAATCAAACTTCCCTGGCTCAAAATTTGAATAGATTCCAAGTTTCTTATACCAGTACCACCTTTTGTGGTTGCTTGCATTTATATGTTCATTTGTACGATAACCAACAATCCCGCCAATATCATTGTTTTTAGGATTTTGAAAATGATGAACAATTATGTTAAAAAAATCAATTTCCAATCGTATATCATCATCAATGAAAGAAATTAAGTCGCACTTTGCTTCTTCAATTCCTATATTCCTTTGAACTGCAGTTCCGCCACCACTCCGTATGTAAACAACCTTAAATGGCAAGTTATTATCTAAGTTTTTAATAATTTTTTGAGTTCTATTATCAGATTTTGGTGCACCATCTACGTAAATTACTTCTTTCGGTAAATATTTCATTTCTCCTAAGTTTTGTATCATACCCTTTATCTCTTCTGGTCTTGATAATGTTGGAGTAATTACTGAAATAGTTAAATTAGATGCTGTAACCAAAATCCTCCCTGATAGACTCTGTTAAGTCTAATATGCGTTGTGATTCTTTTTGGCTCAACTGTTTTGATTGAAAATCATTTACTTTAGGTTCCAAAATTTTATAAACATCGTCAAGCTTAAACCAATAATGCTTGTTTTTTGTGAACTTGGTTGAGTGTGATCCATCATCTTTCATAAATGGTTTCGCTTTTAATCTAATTTCTTCAACCATACTGAAATCAAGATTTGTCCAACTATAAAGCTTTTCCAAGCTTGGGATTGGCTCATATAATAATTCTTCAAACTTAATAATGTGATAATTGCTTATTATTTTTTGATCATTTTTAATTTTTTTTGCTATTTTTTTATAATAATCAACAAAGGTTTCAATCGATTTTGAAACAGGCGTTTTTCTCCTCTTGTGACTTTCAAATAAAGGGACAGGATGCCTTATTAAGCCAATGAAACTGGCATCCGGATATATTTTAGAAAACATATTCGTACAAAATACTAGTCCATTATTATTTTTTATAACTAACCTAGTATTTTTGATTTCACTTGGACTGTATTTTACAGATGAAGTTTTGTATTTCATTTCAGAATCTTGAAGATTTTTTATTTTTTTATTAAATAATATTGTATCTATATACCTAGCAGTTTCGATATTTACAGGATTTATTTCCTTAAATTCCCACTGCCGGAATACAAAACGATTTTCCATCATTACTATTTTATATCCTTCAAGTCTCGGAGCTCTAAAAGTGGTATTGAATATTTGTATGGTTTCTTCTATGGGATGAAGTACAGAAGGATGAGATAAAAAGAAATTCCAAAGTATATTACTCCCACCTCGTGAAAAACAATTTAGTATAATTGGAGATTTATTTTTCATTCTGGATTGCTTTCTGATTCAAGATTTTTCCAATTCTTTTCGCTGAAAATCTATCTAGGGAATCATTAAAAAGTGTTTTAAGAAATAATTTCTGATAGTCTTCTAGGTATTTTGGATGATTGAGTGATCTGTTGATTGAATATTCTAGTTCTTCTAATGATTTTGCTACTGCAACACCCTTACTTTTAACTAAGGGCCTGTAATGCTCATAATCCACATGCTGTGAAAATCTTGTCCAGTAAGGAAGTGAGCTATTGGGAGGTTCAAATCCTAAATTAATTATTGGCTTGTTATGTATCATTAATTCAATAGATACCGTTGATGCTGCGTTAATACCAAGTGATGTATATCTAAGAAGATTTGTGTAAATAAATAAATCTTCAAAAAGTGGCATGTTCCAATTCTTATCCCACATTATTGTTGGGAAAATGACATCATCGTCATTTTGATATTTTTCAGATAAAGCAATCATCTCATTACTATTGCCTTTAATATATGTTCGAACTACCAAGTAAGGCCTATTTGATTTTTTTATTCTTTTTAGAATATCGATTACGGCGTTTACCATTTTATCCTCTTCTAAAAAAACTGGATGCATGCCTGTTGTATACAAGATATAAGGTCGACTTATCTTAAGACCCATTTTCTTGTAAAGAGTTTTTTTATCCCAATAATACCTTTTATTAAAATGAAAATCAAATTGAGGAGTACCGGTTACATAAATATCATCTAGATTAATTTCATTTTCATAGATTTTAAATAGATGGCTGCGCATTTCATTATGCCAAGTAAAGAAAAAGTCATATTTTGGGAAAATCCTACTTCTTGTAAACAAGTTATCCCAAGAGAATATGAATGTACCAGTTTTAAATCCCATTCTCGAGGCTATCTTCATTGGCAAATCTGCATCAACACCATGAACGTGTGAACAATTAAAAACAATATCGGGTTTTATTTGATCAAACAACTTATCAAAATCCTTTGTTGGACGAAATACCCAACTGAACCATCTTTCAATAATTGTTGTAATATGCAGCCCTTTTTTATTTGCAAGTGGCAGTCCCAATGTCCTCCAGGCCAAAAGTTTAATTTTCTCTTTAAATTTTCCTTCTACTCTTTTGTTATGTCTATGCCAATAGTACTTTACAGCATTAGTCCAATTCCATCTATAGTGCGCTGTATGAATAATCTCTCTAAAAAACACAACAAAGGAGTTCTCTTTATACTTTTTTAATGGGATTATTTGTTTTACGTAAGGAGATGAATAATCAATAATCTCACCATCGGGAATTGAAGATAAGATTGATATTGTAGAAAGTTTATTTAGTTCTTTAAGAAAATCTGAAAAAACAAAATTTCTAATTGCCTCTCCTCGGGCAATTACGAGCACTATGTGTGGTTTCTTTACTTGTGCTTTATTCAAATCTATGTGAATGCATTATAATTTGAACACTTTTAAATAATTAGATTGAACAACTAATTTGATTTTAATTGAAAGTTTTTAATAACCATCTATTTTGAGTTATTGCTCGCCTCATCTAATAGTTGTTCCAAAGTTGGTTGTTGACGGATCTCTAAAAAAAATTGATATGAGAATAACCTTTTCCAAACTCTGATTGCTATCGAATTAAAATATGTAAAAATTTTAGAAATAAAGGAATTTGTTCCAAAAATTAATCCGAATGGTACAGGAATCCCTTTAATGTTCTTTATTTCAAAGCCATTTTGATTTAAAAGATTAATTATTGAGCTTAAAGTGAACAAACGGGTGTGAGTTTTATCAAGAATTCCTTTTTTACCATAATTAAATATTCCAAAGAAAAGACTAAGCCTTAATGGTAAAAAAGCTGTATTTGGCACGCTAACTAAAATTTTTGTTTTATATTTAATTTTCCCATATTTCCTCAAATCAGATATGAATTTTTCCGGGGACAATAAATGTTCTATTACATCTAATAATAGTATATAATCAAAAGGATTTAATTTTATTGGAATTGGGCCAGAATTCAAATCAAACTTAATAAATTCATTATAAGTGTTTTTTCTTGGATTATGTTTGTCTAGACCCGTAATTGAACAATTTTTCTTTTTAAGAGCATCAGAAATCATTCCAGAAGCTCCACCAATGTCAAGAATGTTTTTGTTTGATTCTATTCGATTTATTGTCTCACTATGTGAGCTGGAAAACCCCACCTTTGATGAGTAATTTTCTTCACCATCCATTTGAATATCAAATTTTGGATCATAAAGTATTGCGAATTTTTGAACACATGCTCTAAGTGTTGAAAGAATTACGTTATATGCATACTTAAGACCATTGACACGAGATATTTCACTTCCATAATAAGTAGGGATAGGTAATTCAATAATTCTTTTTTTTGCAAACATCAATTGAATGATTATTTCTGTGTCAAAGTGGAAATCATTACTATTTAAATCAAAAGGAATTACTTTTAGTGATTTCACGGTATAGACTCTATATCCTGAGTGAAATTCGCTAAGGCTAGAGTTCAACATAAAATTTTGAAATATTGTTAAGATTCTGTTACCAATAAATTTATAAAGCGGCATTTTTCCTTTCAGAGCTCCAAACCTAGTCATCATTCTAGAACCAAAAACCACATCAGCAAGTCCCTGATTAATTGGTAATAGTAAATCATTTAGGCATTCAGGTGCATATTGCCCGTCTCCATGAATAAGAGCAACGATATCAAAATTATTTTTAATTGCATAGAAGAATCCAATTTTCTGATTGCCGCCATAACCCTGATTAATAGGATTTTTCAAGGTTGTAATAGGAAAAGTACTTAGCTTCTTTTCCTTAAAGTTTTTACTTATATCAAATGTCTTATCATTAGAAGCATCATCAATGATTAAAATTGATATTTCATAATCCTTAGATAAATTGTTCGGAATTCTAGTTAATACATTAGCAATAGTATTTTCAGCGTTGTAGGCGACAATAAAAACTAATAATTTTTTTTTATTTATTTTTACATCTGTATTCATTTAAATCGACTTTTAGTAAAAGAAGAAAGTAAAAAGTCCCATCCTTGTGATGATAAGATTATAAAAAATGGTGTCATCGGGTTTCTAAACCTATAATAAGTTTCCAAACCTCCTGAAATAATGATGAAATAAGAAAGAATTAAGAATAAAAATAAATTTATCCATAATTCATTTTTAGCATAAATCTTATTGTAAAAAAAACTTACAACACCACTGTACAGAATAAGCAGGTAGAATGAAAATAAAAGAAACATAATAAAAAGTAATGGCTTGTTTAAAATCCATTTATAATAATACTCACCAATAGATAATCTAAAAATATCACCCAATGGACCTTGTCGTAAATGTCCTTTACCAATAACACTATAAAATTGACCATCTCCAGGACCAAAAAGGGTATTTATCATGCCTTTGAATAATATTTTAGATGTTAAATAAGGATTATCAATCAGTATACTTATACTTTCGCTCTCCAGTATATTAATTTCTTCTGATCTTGGATTAACCAAAATCCAATTCCACACATCTCTTTCACCAACAATTTTTTTTCTTGCCTCCTCAAATGGAATGCTTTCTTTGTATGCTAAAATAGCAGGTGCTTTAAAATAGATAAGGTCTAAGGCTTTTATATGCGAAATTGTAAAATCACCCGTGATTGAAAAGTTTCTATAAAGCCAACCCCCAGTAATGAGAATTATAGGAATGAAGAGAATTATTAGATACTTAACTATGAAAAAAATATGAACCCTTTGAAAGTAAAGAAAGGCAATTACTCCAAAAACAAAAGGGGAAATAAGGTAAAATCCAACTGGCTTTATTATACTAGCGACTGATAATGAGAGTCCAAAAAGAAACCAGATTTTATATGTCCAATCTTTTTTTAATAGTTTTATTGAAAAAAAGGCAATAGTTATTAATATAGATTGAAAAAGAATTTGGGGTAAAACATAGAAAATCAAAGATAAGGATAAAGGCTCCACAGCATACAGTAATGAACCAATCAAAGCAGTATTACTTGTTGTAAAGAGCGATAAAGTTTTACTTATTAAAACTAAAGAAATCAAACTAATAGCTATATTTGCAATAATTAAAACAATATCATGAACATTAAATATTTTATATAAAATTGCAATAAAAAAAGAATAACCAGGAGTTCTTATCAAAAGAGGAATATCCAAATTTTGCCTGGAAAGAGAAAATGAGTTGTTCTCTAGCAGTGTAAGTGCAGATTCTTTATAAAGTCGGGAATCACTTGCAATAAAATTGCCATCATTTACTAAAAGTAATAAAATTAATATTCTTAGTAAAAAAGCAAAAGTAATGACTGTTTTTAAATTAAAAATTTTAGATTTTATAAATATTGTGGCCAGACAACCTTTCTTAATTAATGTTTGATTGATACTTTGATTTTCTTATCTATGATATTATAAAATGTAAATAGATAATTAATTCCACATGTAGGTACTTAAGATGATAAAATTTCTAACTTTGTTCTATTATTTAATTTGTTACCAACAAGTGACATATCACACTCTTCTGTACATTTTATACAGGGTGTTAAGTCAAAGTGATCTTTTCTAAATTTATCATATAAATCACCATTCCATATTTCTGCTAGACTATTTTCATAAGAATTCCCCAAGAAAATCTCATTATTATAATCCTCCATGCACATATGCACTTCTCCATCTGACTTGATACTCATAGACATCCAGGGATGCTTACAAAATTCTTGCCAATGTATTGAATTAGTTCCGTAATAGTCATCCTTTTGCGAAGGCAAATCTCTTTTGTTTGATTGTAAATAATCCTTTAATGTTTCATCCTTGCGATACCACTGCTGATCTTCACTTTTTAGGTAAACATAAACATCTAAACCCTTAAATGCTTCACTTAATTGAGCAAACTCTTCTTGTTGTTTTTGATCGTGGCCAATATCAATCATTGTAATTATAATTTCTGTACTTAATCCTCTTTTTTCCTTCTCATTCAATACTTGAATAGTTTTATCATATGCCTCCTGAAAATTCGCGGCATTACCTCTTATTTCTTTAAATTTTGCATCGTCTGTGCTTTCATAGGAATATTTGAGATAACCTAATCCAAGGTCCATCATTTCAATAGTCTTCATTACCTCTATATTTGCAGGTGTGCAACTAAAGTAAGATTCTAAATTATTTTTGGTCAATATATCTACAACTTTACCAATGTTCTTATCTAAAAGAGGGTCACCATATCCATGAAGCTGAATTACCTTAGGAATTACATAAAGGAAAAAGTGATTCTCACTCGGTCCATCAATCGAAGAGATTCCATAGTTATCAATGCAAAATTGTTCCCACTTGCTCCATAGCTTTTTATCATGTGGCTTTAATTGTTTTATTACCCCCTCATAATAATCTGTTTCTAAAAAAGATATCTTCCTTGTCATCCTACTTGTGCGAGGACACATTTTACAGCGCATATTACATGCATTAGTTGTCTCAATATTGTAAACGATTGGATCCTTAGATCTAATTTTTTCAAAGTAATTATACAATTCTAATTTTGAAAATTCTTTACCATTATCGATCTCTTTAATTAGTGCATAAGACTGCATGTAAAAGTTTATGTCAAACATTTTTACCCACTTTGAAATCGAATAGTTTTAATAAGTTTATTATGACGTCCATCCCCCATCTATATTAATTATTGAACCAGTGGTGTAGGTAGATTTATCACTACATAAATAGTTAATTATGCCAAAAACTTCATCAGTTTGCATCATTCTTCTCATTGGAACTTCTTGACTATATTTTTCAATAAAGTCAGAATCTTGGTTGTGTTCAATACCTCCCAGCGATATACAATTTACTCTTATCTTCGGGGCTAAGTGTGTTGCTAAGTGTCTTGTCATTTGATTAACAGCCGCTTTTGAAATAGAATATCCAATGTGTTTTTCTGATTTACCATATAGAACTTTTTTAGGAGATACTTGCCCATAGATTGAAGAAATATTGACAATCCCTTTTGATTTAGGATTTTTTGCAAATTCCCTACAAACTGAGAATAGAGCTAAGACATTTACCAATAGATATTTATTTATACTTTCAAGCGTTACGTCCATGATACCATCTTTATTTTTAGTCTTATCAATATGATCATTATATCCAAAGCAATTAACTAAATATTCTGCATCATTTTGAAAAAAGTATTCTTTAACAAAGTCTTCATTTGTCAAATCATGTCCCAAACTGAGCGATAACCTATTAACTTTATATTTAGCTTTCATATTACTTGCTAAATCGGATCCTATCAGCCCATTTGATCCAGTTATAACCACTGTATCTTTTCTCATTTAATTTATTTTTCTCAAGTTTTTTCACCAAAAATAACAGGATTATATTTCTTAAACTTTAGGAGACAATGATCGAATGAATCTTGATCGTCTATGTCTGCCTTTTGCCATGATTCCATGATATAAACTGAAATCTTACCTCCTAACCTATTATTATATTTTTTAAGTATTTCAGGTTTAAAAATATATATAGAACCATTTTCATAATATATATTTTTTAAGTTTCTGTGATCACACCTATTTGTCATATCATAAGTTATAGGTGTATATCTTTTATCTGATTTTTCCCAGATGAACTCCTTAGATCTACATAATGAAAGTAATGAATCTGCCTTATCATCAAATAGTTTTTGAATAGCGCAATCTATATCGTCCTTTTTCCTTAATGGAGAGGTAACTTGAAGAAATACAATTAAATCAGGTTGATTTTTTATCGATCCCAGAGCATGCAGTATTGCAGATTCAGATGAGGCTCTATCATTAGATAATTCTTTTGGCCTTAAAATTGTTCGAACTCCAATATCATTAGCGATGGAGAGAATTTGATGAGAATCTGAGGTAATGTAAGTTTCTTGAATCAATTTTGAATTTAAGGCCTGTTCAATAGTCCAAGTCATCAATGGCTTCCCATCAAAGTTTTTAACATTCTTGTTTGGAATCCCTTTTGAACCACCCCTTGCGGGTATTATAGCAACTATTCTCATTTATGTTCCACTATAGTTTTTGGCGCTTTGAAGAATTCCTTTTACGTTTCCTATTTGTGAGGACCATTTCAACTCTTTTTCATACCTCTTTCTACTATTTTGACAAAGTTTTGTGTATCTATATGGATTTTTAATAAGCTTAAGTATTTCCCTTACATATGCACTCGAATCACTTTTTGCAGGTAAAACAATTCCCGAAACTCCATGTTGAACAGTTGTCCCAAGTCCACCTACATTATTAGTTATGGTTGGAATACCACAAGCAGCAGCCTCACTAGGTGTGATTCCTGCAGCTTCAAACCTGGCTGGATGAATGAGTAAGTGAGCATTTTTATATGTACTTATATACTGCTTTAACTCTAAATCATTTCCTTTATCAAATGGACCAATAAATTCAATTTGCGAGTTATTTCTGCCAGTTAAGCCACAAATAACTAACTTTGTTTCTTTACCAATTGCATTTAAATGTTTAACAACTTCAATAGCAATATCTACCCCTTTTCTATAAAATTCTCTTGCAACAATTAGGAGTTTTAAGGTCTTAACATTTATTGTATTGCTTGTACTTTTTGAAAATTTTTCTGGAATTGCAGCTGGAATTGGAAAAAAATCAATCTTTTTTGCTTCAATCATATAATATTTTTTAAGTATCTCTTTTGACCATTTGCTAAAAGTAATTATTCTGTTACCTTTTTTGAAGGCTCTAAGTTCTTGCCAAACAGATAGTTGCATTCCAATTGTACCATATAAAGGCCATTGAATTTGTTGTCCAATGAATGTCGTATCAGTAACTAAAATTAGCGGAACTTTGTTTTTATAAAAACACATTGCATTAGGATAAGCTGTAAAAACAAAATCATATTGATTACTTTTTAATACATTTTCAATTTCCCTAGATAAAATCCAAGAATCAATTAATCCATATTTGTAAAGTTTCTTGCCAGTTATTTTTCTATAAAATCGTTTTATACTTGCAAATATTTTATAGTTGTATTTATCACTGTATTGTAACACCTCTATGTTCTTTGATATCAGCTGTAAAACGCGGAAAAGCTCATAATCTAAACTACTGCCTCCACTGGGGTCTAGTGGGTTATATTTAATTGATATATATAGTATCTTCAACTTTTAATAATTATTACATTCTATTTCTGATATACCTTTTTAAATAATATATCAAAATAGGATCCCACATTTGATCTCGAACGAAATTTAAATCTTCTCACCTCTTTAAAACCAAATTCAGATAAAAACTGCTCTAACTCTTCTAATTGGCATCCATTCTCATATGCCTGGAAATCTGCAACTTCAGTTTTTACGTAGGTAACATCTTTCAACAAGTTAATCGAGCCTTTAAGGGCTAAAAGCTCTGCTCCTTGTATGTCCATAACAAGAGCATCATATTTTTTCTTTACTTTGAGCTTTTTTAACAATGAGTCAACTGTAATTGTTTTCATCTTAATCATATTTTCATACTTTACATCAGACCATAATTTTGGAAGATATTTTAAATTATAAATTGATGAAGATCCTCCATCATCATTGGAGATGTGAAAATCAATATATTCATCATCTTTATCTGTAATTAAAAATTGATAGGCTTTTTGTTTGTGAAATTCTTTCAGATTTTCTTTTAGCGCTAAAAAATATTCCTCAATTGGTTCTACCCAAATAACATCTAAATTATGTTTAGCGTATAATTCTCTCTCTTGCCCCCTATTAGCTCCTAAATGTATCACACCTGAAACATTTTTTAGATAGAGGTCCAAATAAGCCTGATGGAATGGCTTAATAATGCGATTGATTTTTTTTATAATTCTTCTAAGAAACCTGGAAAATCTATTTAAAGAAAAATCTGGCATCAATGATAGTTCATGATTTTATTGTTTAGCCTTAGATGCTCATTTACTTTTGTCAAAAAAGTAAAGATCAGTGAATTCCATTTTCCATTATTCTCATAATGTTTTCGAGCTTGAATACATAACTTCTTATATAATTTAGGGTTTCTATGCCAAGAAATTATTGTATTGGCAAAATCTGAAGAGCTTGAACCAAGGTCTAATAATCGTCCTGTTTGCATATCCTTTACAGCCTCTGAAACACCTTGTGTCTTGAAGCCAATAGATGGTGTACCAAATGCCGCAGCTTCCATATAAACAATTCCAAATCCCTCAGCAATTGAGGGCATTAGATAGATATTACTTTTTTTGTATAGAGAAAGAATTTTTTTTAGATCATCGTTACTTTTCTTATTTAAGAATCCATGAAATTTAATAATTTCACTATCACATGCTACACCTTTGGAATCTACTCCAACAACATCTAAAAATACATTTAATCCTCTTTGTTTCAATTCTTGCACAACGGATATAACAAGATTCAGCGACTTTCTCCTCTGATCTTTTCCGACAAACAGTATATTTAATTTTTCTTTAATATTTGTTTTGGAATTATAGCCGTCGAAAACAAATTCGGAGATATTTGCACCAAAAGGTATTTTTAATATTTTTCTTTTTTCAATTATATCATAATTGGATATCTCCTTTTTATGCCATTCTCCAGGCACAATACATAAATCAATAGTTCTCAATGCCCTTGAAACAATCATTTTATAGAATTTAACAGCAAACCATGGCATGTTATTAAGCCAAGGATGTGTATTCATCTTATAATTTTTAGGGAAAATTGAATCTGTCCATAAAACTATTGGTTTTTTTGTTTTTACATATCCAGCAATTAGATAATCGTTTGTCAATATAAAGTCGAATTCTTTGCCATCAAGTCCTTTACTGATTTTATTACCAATTTCTTTCGCAATGAATGGGTCCATATATGAAAAATATTTTTTCTTTAGGACTCGTTTAGTAAAGTATTGAAAAAATCTTGATAAAATAGGGAATTCGTAGTCTAAATGAGGAAGTAAAAGTACTTTATGATTCTGATTAATTAAGGCTTTATACATATAGTGATATGTACCTGAACCTTTATTTATGTCTTTTAAATTATATAAAGTTGCAAAAAGAATATTCAAAATTCGTATAATATCTTATAAATCTTCGAGTAGACATATTTTAAAACTTTTCTTGTTAATGGATGTAATTTGAAACGTTTATAAATTTTATTTTTAGATTTAGTTTTTGTGATAGGCGCATCTTTACTTCTTTGTTTTGGATTATTATTTATTTTTAATAGTTCATAATCTAGCATGTCGACATTATTTCCAATATGATGAATTAAATAATCTTCTGTAGATACTCTCCAGAACCCTAATTCATCTAATTTTGCCTCAAAAACAGGGCTATAAATTGGATCATAATATTCTTTTTCTGAACGAACCTCTAAGGGAAGCACCTTATCAATAATTTCTTTTTTTGATGTAAATTGAAAATCTTGAGCGCAAACGTATGCACTTACGTTATTACGTGTTATTTTTGTATCAATCCTTTTATTTTTAGAACTAAAATATTCTTCTTTGGACTTACCAATGCTTTTTCTATGTGCATTTATATATTCAATTGGAATCAAATTATTTCCTGTCTCAACAAGCAAATCGCTAGCATTCTCAATACCTTGATAGGTGCTACCAAAGTAGTTTTCTGTTTTATCAATTGTAGGTAGACCTGACACCATTCCAACTTCGGGATAGTTTTTAATTATTCGCAAACTTTCTTTGAGCCAACCTTTCTTAAAGAAAACATCGGAATCAGAGTATGAGATAATATTTCCAGGTGCTAGGTGTAGTAATTGGTTAAGAGCACCTAATTTTCGCATATTATAACTAGAAAAAAATAGTGACTTTATTTCACCATTTGCATGACAACTAAATAGGTAATCTTTAACTTCCCTACAACTGCCGTTATCCCAAACCATTAAATCATACTTTTCATCAGTATTCTGTTTTAAACTATTCAAGCATGTTTTTAAAGCTTCAAAACTATTCTCCCAGAAACCTGAAAAATCTGGTATGTGAACGATTGTAATTATGGTAATGTCTTGATAATTTTCATCGTTTTGAATCCATTTGAGCGGATTTTGTCCAGTCCTACCCATAAGATTTATACTTGTTTATAAAATACATTTTTTCAATTTGATTAATTTTTTTAAACTTCTTTTTAAGATTTTTTGTTAGAACTTTTAAATCATTCTTTTTAAGATTTTTTTTACATATTTCTATTGTTTTTGTAAGAAAAGTATTTGGAAATAAACTGGTATTATTAAAATAATTTCTTTTTCTTATAATTTCATTAAAATTGATGATTGAAACTGCTGTTTGATAAGCTTTTTCATATTCACCAGGCCTTGGCTTAATTGCCTCATGAATATTACCTAATGTTGATTGTATTTTTATTCCCCAGAGGCTAAGACTACTAAAAAATATCAATTTATTTTGTAAACTTTTCGGCGCAAATTCTATTTTATAGCCTAGCTCTATTAATTTAAGGTTTGAATAATCAGCTGTGTCAAAAAAGTTTCCCACGTCTTTCCAATTTTCAGGCTTTACTTGCTGAAAATAAAGGTTTTCTCTTATCCATATATCCCTTCTAATTATTAT
Source organism: Flavobacteriales bacterium (assembly GCA_002715565.1). Taxonomy (GTDB): domain Bacteria; phylum Bacteroidota; class Bacteroidia; order Flavobacteriales; family BACL11. The sequence continues at coordinate 24,285 of PAZP01000032.1, read as the reverse complement.
ACAATATGATCCCATTAAACGACTTATATCTTTTCTCAAATTAATGCCATCGTACAACTTAAAATAATCGTTCAATCTCTTTTTGTATTCTGGTCTAGGAAATAATGAAACAGCTGCTAATTTTTTATTACTCTTTAGCTTATCTAATGCCCAATCTATCGGCGATCTATCAATCAAAAAAATGTCATCATCGCAAATTAAAATAAATTCTGAATTGCAAACTTTTCTTATAAAAATATCTATCTTGACCCCATGTTCCAGATTAATAAAAGGTACATGCCTTAAGTCAGGATAATATCTTCTACCTCTAAATGAACCTGAGCAATCCCCAACTGTATATTTAATATTTTTAGATGGAAATATTTTGGTTAAAATATTTAACCAGTGTAGGGTGATGCTTGGCAAGATTGAAAAGGTAAGAATTTCTATTTTTTCACTTTCTTCAACTTTATTCCTTCTTAACTGTATTAAAAGAGTATTAAAGATGCATTTAATCAGAGATTTTATACCACCACTGAACTTATAGTTTTTTTTCCACTCGGGTATTATTGATTTTAATATGATAAAAATTATTTGAATATTTATCTAACCTAGATTATGTATAAAAATTGATAAAGTTGTTTAACTTTTTTGAATGAACTTTTCTTGAATATTTTTCAACGTAAAGTTTTTTTGCACAAATCGCAATATTTTCTAGAGGAGACTTATCAGTTAGTAAATCTGTAATAATTTTCATTATTTCTAATTCATTTTTCCCAATTAAAATATTCTTCCAATTTTCTAAACCATATAATCCATTTGAGGCAGATACAGTACTCAATACTGGAAGCCCACGTACAAATGATTCAACAATTCTTGTACGCAAACCTGAAGAAAACTGGGAACATACAATTTGAATGTCTGTATCCATAAATAATGAGTCTAAATTTTCAACATATCCTAGGAAATGAATATTCTCATAATCTGATGCCAATTTTTTTATGTAGTTGCTAAAGGTTGCATTGGGATTATTTCCTACAACAATAAGTTCAATCTTCTTTAACATTTCTTTTGGAATTATTTTAAAAAGCTTCCTAATTATGAAATCTAATGAGGAGAATGGCACCATTGAATTAAGACTTCCTACATGAAGCATTCTTAATTTTCCATCATTGGTCCATACCTTACTTTGGCTTAAAAACTTTTCTTCAGGCCAACTAAAAGGCAACAATTTTGAATTCACATTTTTGATTCTTTTTTGATATATATTTGTTTCCAATTCGGAAATATTTAGCATAATCTTTGAATGATTAGCGATCCACTTTTCACTTCTTCTCAATCGAAAATATTTTAAATGTTTGCTGAAAAAGGAATGTCTTTTTTTTATTTTATTCCTAATTCTTTGGATTGAAAGATATCTTTCAGGATTAAGATCATGGTTACTCCAAATAAAATTTCCATCCAAACCAACTATAGAGCTAGCAATGTTTAAATATTCAAAGTGGTGGATATCTGAATTGTTCTCTGCCAAACGTTTTTCAATTTCTTTTTTTACTATTCTCCTCACAGGGAAAAGATGATTTAATATGGACTCTTTTGGGAAACCGATATAGAATGCTAACTTTTCAAAAAATTTGTAATTATTTGAACCTATCTGAATCTTTTTAATTTCAATTAATTTTAAAGGTTTGTTTAATTCTATATTTTTATTTAAATCTTCCAGAAATAGAATGAGTTCAACGCTATAACCTAGATCCAAATATGCTCTTAAATTTGTAAATACTCTTACAGATGCACCACTCCCTGTTTCGGCAGGTATTACTTGTGTGTAGAAATAAATTTTTTTTTTATTACTCATTTAATTATTGTTCCATCATGAAAATTTATACAAGTATAATTTTGTTATTATATATGAAAATTCTTTTGAAAAAATTTCTTATTAAAAAAGGTGCATCAATTAGGTAACCATAGGACTAATGGTAAAGTTTGGTTTTTGCCTTTGTAACCTAAAATTTTCATTTTAAACCCTAATTTTGACATAAAATCAGCCACTAGTAATCCATTTGTGACATCATGTATTTCTATTATAATGGTAGGTTTTAATTTTTTTAATAAATTTTTTGATCCTTTCAGTACTTCTATTTCATAGCCTTCAACATCTATTTTTATTAAATCAGGTTTCTTCAATTTTAAAGTATCATAGATTTCATCCAGAGACTTTATTTGAATTGATTCTCTTGTTTTCAAATTATTATCTTTTGATTTTGATATAAAATTTCTGCTTGTATCTGTTGGATATAACTGTAATTCACTTTCTTCAGATTTTTTACCTAAAGCAAAAGCGTGAAGATTTAAATTCTTACCAAATTCATTAATTTCAACAGTTTTTTTAATTATACCTTTATTATAAGATGAGGGCTCAAATGCCTCCACATATTTACCATTTAGTGATAACCAAGCAATCGAAAACCATCCGTAATGTGCTCCAATATCGTAAAAAGTGCCATCTTGGTTTACAATCAATTCCATTGTTTTTATTATTTCGCTTTCATGTTCACCATTAATAATTTTTTCACCCCATGAGTCTGGTAGAAATAAAGTTTTCCCATTGAAGAGACCTTTATTTATCCTTACCCATGAGTAAGTTGTTGCAACTGCTTTTTTTTTGAAGAACCTCTTTATCATATTGAGTAGCCCATCATATCCATTTCATTTAGTTTTTTATACCAATCCTCTTTGCTTATTTGACGTGTAATATTCTTCGACCATTTATCAAGAATTATGGGATTATTGACAATATTCTCCATAATTCTTTTAAGATTTTCTGGCTTTCTGCTATCAAACAGTGCTCCATTAAAATTATTAATTACAATATTATTTTCACCAACATAATCTGTTGTAATAACTGGTATGCCCTGGGAAAATGATTCAATTATAACCCGCGGTCCTACCTCTTTCCATATGGAAGGAACAATTGTACAGTGTACTTTTGAAATTAGTTTAGATACTTTAATCCCATTTACATCGTTAAATACTTTTATCATCTTACTTTTTTCTGATTTGCGAAAAGTCATTTTCTCTAGATATTTAATGTTTTTATTTGGAGTTATTATCCACATCTCCACTTTTTTTGTTGATATCATATCATCAAAGGATTTAATTAGTATATCCTTTCCTTTTAATGGTGTCCATCTTCCAACAAAACAAAATATTATCTTCTCATAATCTTTAGGACCCTTATCATATTTTATTAATCTGCTTTCACCAATGTATTGAGGTAAGAATAAAATGTCATCTTTATTCAAGGCATTGCTTTCAAGAACATTAGATACGTTATTGCCTTGCGAAATAAACTTTTTAATTTTCATGAGCATTTGTTTTCGCAAATAAAAGGATTCTTCAATCAAAGAACTGACATGTACAAAATATCTTGAATTCTTAGCCAAACAAAGTCTAAGTATCTTACCTATAATTGGAAATGATAGTACATTATTTTTGATTTTATCATTTTTCCCAAGACTATTTTCTATACAATTTTTACAATGACTCTCTTCAGGCCCACTGCATATTTCACCATTTGGTTTTACCAACCATTGTTTAAGGCAAAATAGTGAATAATCATGAATCATTTGGTAGACCGGGATTCTATTTCTACCTCCTTCAATTATAAACTCCTGTAGGCCTTGAATTGCTCCAGAATAAATTATATCTGGTTTCCATTTTTTAAAAAAGTCTTTTGCATTCTTTTTTAAGAATTCATTTGGTCTATAAAAGTGATACCATTTCATACTTTTATTTTTTTCAAAAAGAGGATAGCATTTTACAATATAATCATCTTGCTCTATATCCTCTTTGATTTCACCCCCGGTCACTATTTGGACCTCAGCTCCTTTTTCAATAAAGTACTGGGCAATGTTCCTCGTATTTTGTGCGGTACTGCTACGATTGGATTTTATTGCAAATAAAGATACAATTAGGACTCTAGTCTTTCGTTCTTTATCCAATTAATGTTTAGTCACTTTGGTTGATGAAATTTGTTTAATCAAGTTCTTTAATTGATTCTTTAATCTTAAAGAAAAAACATTTCTGAAAAGTAATTAATCATGGATTTCTCTTGACCATTAGGAAAGCCATGAAAACACCTTATCATTCCATTTCTTTTTAATGACAATTTTCTATTATATAAAATCATTTTGAATAGATTTGTCCAACGGCCGCCTAAATGTTGCTCAAAATATTTGTGTATAACATATGCCTTTTCTTTTCTTGAAAGAAAAAGATTTCTTGATTTTTGCTTTGAGTGCCATCTTTCATAGGAAAGAATTTTATTTGGAATAAAATGAATTTCGGCATTATTAAACCAAAAGCGTAAAAAAAGTTCCGTATCCATGGAGTAATGTAAATTATTATTTAAAAGTCCATATTTTTCAATTAAACTCTTTTTAAAAAAGACCGACGGCTGTGGTAGCGAATTGTAGTTGTAAATAATACTATTTAGATCAAACTCTTTGACCCGTTTGATAGAATCTAATTTTTTACCATTTTCATCGATTCTTTGACATGCGCCCACTACTACATCGCATTTCGGATATTTATTGAAATAATCAATCACAAATTTCAAAGTATCATTTAGATATAGATCGTCTGAGTTTAACCAGGAAATAATTTGTCCTGTGCTTTTTCTCCACCCCTTATTAATTGCATGACTTTGCCCCTTATCTTGCTCACTAGCCCAATATGAGATTCCTGATTCATATTTTTTGATGACATCTAAGGTCTGGTCTACGCTTCCACCATCAATAATTATATACTCAAGATAAGGGCAATGTTGATTTAAAACTGATTTTATTGTATCCTCTAAAAAATGACCTTGTTGGTATGAAGGAGTGATTATAGATATTCTTTTAGCTTCATCATTATTTATCATGGATTCTATTAATCTCATTTTTTAAGAAGCATTAAATAGTGTATAACGAATGAATTGATAATTTGTCCTAACCGCACTTGGGTTCTGTTTGATTACAAAATAGTAGGTTTTAATTAAAATTATAATTTTTTTGTCCAATAACAATTCTTTTATTATAGGCACCAATACTTTTCTTGATATTGTCCAAGATAATTTTTGCGCAGGCTTGTGAGAGAACCATCTCCTCCAGCTTGGATTCCATTTATTAATAAAATTAAATGTGCTTTCTAACCTTTTTTGATTTGGTGAAGTTAATCTGCCTTTTTGATTGGTATAATTATTTACCAAAGGTAGCTGAACAAAATAACATTTTGCATTTATTTCTGCCAATTTCATCCATAAGTCGAAATCTATATGAGATTTAAGTCTTTCATCAAAGCCTCGAATCCTTTCCAACAGGGACCTCTTAATTAATATACTTGATGGAACTGTTTTAAATCGACCAGAATTAACAAAAGGTTTTATCGCCCCACTGTAAGAAACTTGATTTGTTTTTTGAAATTTTCCTTTTTTATCATATTGATCGGCCCAGCAAGATACCAAACCTACTGAACTAAAATTTGTATCTTTGAAGATCTTAATTTGTTTTTCAAGCTTATCCGCCTTCCATTTGTCGTCATCATCAAGAAATGCAACATATTTCCCCTTACTTGCCTGAATTCCCGTATTCCTGGATGAACTTAATCCTAGATTATATTTATGTTTTAAATAACGAATTTTTTTACTTTTTGTAGAACTGAGTATTTTATTAACATTCACAGATGAGCCGTCATCAACAATGATTAATTCAAGATTTTCATATGATTGAGATAAAACACTTCCTATAGCATTGGCCAATGAACTTTCTCTTTCATAAGTAGTGATAATTACACTTACTAAGTCGTCAGCCATAGAATCCCTTTAATATTTTTATACATTCTTAATAATTATGGTAACACATAATTGGTGTTTTTTACCTGCCAATCATCTTGTTAAGCATAAAATTAAAATATTATAAAACCTTCCAAGCATAGTTTTGGCAGAATTCAAATATTGACCTTTTGTGAATGGCATGCTTTTAAATAGATGATATGTTGAATTGATCAGATATGTGTTTTTCCTTGAAAAAATCCAAGCTTTGTATTCATGTTTTGAAATCTTTTTATAAACTTCTTTTTTTTCAAACGAATATTCCTCAAAAATAAGTTTAAATCTGTTAAGTTTATATTTTTCACTTCTGATATGCATTTCAAGACTTTCTGATGATGATCCATATCCCATTCTATCTTTACGACCGATATATACATTTGCCATAATTTTATTTATAGAAACAATATTATAGTTTGCGATTAATAATCTTCTAAATAAGTCTGAATCTATGCCTCTAGTTATATTTTCATTATAACCGCCAATACTTTGCCAAACACTTGATGGCATTAAAACAGTAGTGCTGGCTAAAATCCCATTTTTAACAAGTATTTTTTTTAATAGGTTACCTCCGATATTTGGATAAATACTTTCTATTTCTTTTTTAGTAAAATCATCAATGTACCTAAACCCCGTAAAAACTGCACCAACATTTGACTTTTTTGAATTTTTTATACAACCTAGCTGGTTTTCTATTTTACATTTAGATGTCCATTCATCATCATCCCCTAATAATGCAATGTATTCACCTTTTGCAAGTTTAACTCCCTTGTTTGTTGAATATGCAACTTTAGAATTAGTCTTATTTCTAAAATATCTGATATTAAGAGATTTAAATTGTGATATTATATGTTCTGGTGAAAATTTTGAACAGTCATCTATTATTATTACTTCAAGATTTTTGTGAGTTTGTTTTTCAACACTTCGCAATGCTCTTTTGAGAAGTGTTGGCCTGTTATAAGTTGCAATAATTACACTTACAAGATCATCCATTAAAGATTATTTATCCTTCCTTTCTAATAATGATGTTTCATGAATAAGGCTGATAATCAATTTTTTTAAAGCAGGTTCAATTTCTGAAATTGTATTATTGTGTAATAAAAAGTTGAATTGACCGCCGACTGTCTTGCAAATCTTTGTGAAAAATAAAAATCTCTCACGTATTTTGTTTTCAGTGATATTATTAATAATTAAAGTTTTATCCATTACAACTAGAGGATTTTCAATTATGGGAATAACTATATCTTTTTTTATATCGTAAGGTTTGAATGGATAACATGTACCCGCTCTAAAACCATTTACCTTACTATAGCCTAGTGTTGAGTCGTATTTAATGCCACACTTAAATAACAACCAATAGGTATTTGGTACGATAAATCTTAAATAATGTTGTCTACTTTTTGTAGTTGGTTTTAATAAAACTTGATCAATCTTACTCTTTTCTTCAATCATTCTTTTACCATCATCCATTGTATGATAACCAGGATGAAAACCAATCTCATGATTCCTATCGGTTATATTTTTAATTAAACTTTTAAATTCAAATATATCATAACCTTGGTCATATTGTTTCTTTTCTGCACCCATAAAATAAAAGGTACTTTTTAAATTACTTTTTTCAAGCAATGAGATTAATGTTTCGATACCACTTATATATCTTTTATTTACTTTAATTCCAAATTGATATTTCAATCCTTTAACAAGTACTTGAAATACCTTCCTGTAATCAAAACTAATGATATACTTTTTAATATTTCTAATTATTTGCTTATTAGAAGTAAATATTTTCTTATCGTAGAGCAAGTCAATATCATGACTTATATTAAATTTGAATTGATTTTTTGGTAATTCCCAATTTGGGAAGAGATATTTTATCCAATTTTGTATAATTAGTGCATATTCATCAATAATTGGTCTGTCTAAAAATCCATTAATATAGGCAAATGATTTATCAAAAGGGAAACGGCAATGTTCATCTTTTTCATTACAATGTATTTCCTCAAATCTTGAAAGCATAAAAAATGTCGCCGCTACGATATCAAAATTGAAGATAACTTTATTTTCATTTTTTATTATGAGATTATTTTGATCTATGGATTCATTTAATTTAAAAATAATTGGTATTTTGTCAGGTAAGCCAATATTTGAATTAGGAGGTAATAACAAAGATGTAGAATACCATTCTACTCTATTATTAGGATTGTCTAAAATTTTATATAATTGGTTTTTATTAACAGAATTAATGATAATAGAATTTTTAATATCAATTTTATTTTTTTTAAAAATTCTGTTGTTTAATTCTCCAAGGGAATATTCCACCCACTTTTTATCAATACTACTTTTTCCTGAATTATATATTAAGGAGTTGTAACCCAAATTATTTTTTTATCTTTGTAAATTTTTCCACCCTATTCAAAGTACCAATAAAACTATTTATTGCTGAATTAGATTGATCAATACTAATCCTTCCAATATGGAATTGATTGTTATTCTCATTTCCTTTTTCTATCCTATCTTTGAATGCAGCACTATAGCCCACTTCTTTAGCTATCTCAATTACATTATCATTAAACCCTCCTCCTGGGTAGGCTAGAAGGTCAATTTTATCATTCAATTTATCCTCAATCATTCTTTTTGAATTTGATAACTCATAAACTAACTCATTTTGATCCAGCATGGTGAGATTCCAATGGTTTACACTATGCGAGCCAAATATAACATCCATTGATTCTTTCATCTTGATAATCTGATTCCAATCTAAAAAAGAATTGAACCTCCTTTTCATAAAATAAGTTGTTAGGAAAATTGTGAAAGGTATATCACCTTCTGCTAATTTTTTTGAAGCTATTGAGTAATTATTCTTATATCCATCGTCGAATGTAATTGCAACATTTAGTTTGTCTTTACTTATGTTTTTGTTTGATAATATATCCTTCGTGCTAATTATATTTGTATTGTCCTTTAAGATTCTAACATGTTCTATAAAATCTTCAGATGAGATACTATACTTATAATCTACCTTATTTACGGGTGGATGCACTGAATGATACATTAATATTATAATTCCTCTATTATGTCTCAATAGTTTCAACGGATCCTCTGAGGGAAATAAATGTTGTTTTAAAAACCGTTTCATCTCATTATAGTCATTGGAAAATTTTTCTGTAAAAATCTAATTTATTTATTTTATAATATTTTTTATCTAATGGATAACCAAAATATTGTTGTTCTTCTTTAATAATAGAACTGTAGTAATCATATTCTGCACTATCGATAATACTTTTTTGATTGAATAAGTAAAATGCTCTAGGCAATAGCACTGAACGTTTTATCCAATCATTATCTTCAGGCAATTCTAAAAATGACCCAATCTTATATAAAGTTTTGCTGGTATCATTAATAAGATTTTCAAACTTTATTTCTAAATAATCATTATTGGGAATTTCTTTGGAATCTGTAATTATTTTTTTTACGATTTTTTTCCAAAATTTAACTGCTTTATCTAAAGTGATTTTTTCATCAGAGAAAGTTTGGATTTGGGCATTATAGTGGCATTTATCTAAAAGTTCTACAGATAATTTTGAGTTAATTAGTTTGATAAAACCTCTATGTTTGGTCATTGAAATACTTGTATGAATACCATCTCTAGTTAGGTGTATAAATTTTGCGTTTTTCCAAATTTTTTTTATCATCAACATATTTGTCCCATAATGAGGAGTTTTATCACCTAAATAATATCCTTTTCCATATAAAAAGGAAGCAAACGCTTCGTAATAATCTTTGATTGTTTTATGATTTATACTTTCACAATACTTTTCAAAGTTCTGTTGAAAGTTATCTATTTTCAATTTTTCTTTTTTTTGTATTGTCAAAAGCCAACTGTTACCAGCACTATCGAAATGATTTTCTATAACATCATAGAATTTCCTAAAACTCACATTTTCAGTACCAAATTTTTCATAAAGCATTGGCAAGAAGTGTGATTCAATTATGATTTTCACTTTTGGATGATTAATCAGCATTTGTCTCAAAAGTTTTGTTCCACATCTTCCTGTCCCAATAATAAAAAACATTATTATTTTCCTAATTTTGTGAAAATAATATTCACATACTTATAAAAATTGAATAATAAATAAGAGTAGGAAGACCTGATTGAACTATGCTCTTTTAAATATCTACCCCTATGGATGTTCATAATTCTGTAGATGCGATTTTTAAGTCTTACATTTTTTTTGTATTTGTTATATATGATTAATTCTAAATCATGATGGTAGGATTCATTTGAAAGTCTATTTACGTTTTCATTTCTATCAAAATTTACAAGATGCTCATCGATGACAACAGCGGGTCCGTGATTTTTTACTACTTTTAAAAAATAATCCCATTCCTGAAGTTCTATGTTAAATCCTCCACAGGATTTAGCATATTCCCGTTTCATCAATATCCCCGATGGATAAAAATATCTAGTAGAATTAAAGATGTCTTCAAAATTATATACTAATTTATCTGAAAATTTAATTTTCTGTTTATTGGAACCTTTTTCTGATACTATGTTTGCTGGACAACTAACCATGCTATAGGTATCTGCTAGATTGATTTGTTTTTCAATCTTTTTTGGCAACCACTCATCATCGTCATCAAGAAAAGCAATATAATTTCCATTAGCAAGTTTTATACCTTGATTCCTACAAAATTGAGGGCCTCGAGATTTATCAAGCGAAAAATGGTTAACTTTTGGTTTTTCATTGGAAATTTTCTCTAAAAATGATTTTGTGTCATCGTCGGATGCATCATTAATTATTATCAATTCGATATTTTGATAGGTCTGATTGAGTATACTATTAATTGCCCTCTGTAAAAAAAAAGAAGCCCTATTTTTTGTTGTTACAATACAACTGACTAGTGATTTTGATTGGTAATTCATTTGTAATGTATATTTGTCAGTTAGAGCTTATTTCTCTTGACCAAATTAATTGAGGCCTTATTATTCCGCGAGGCTTTCTATTAATCAATAGTTCTGAACCTTTGTCCTCTAGCCTAATAATTTGAAAGCTTAATGCATTTTCTAGTTTGGCAAACTGTTTTACACCAGCAATACCAGAGTATATTGAAATAAAATATTTTCCTTCGTTCAATAAGTTTTCCGGAACTAAACAATTTGTTTCATAAATACCAATATCTTTATGATCGCATAGATTTTCATTATCCGTTTCATAGCCATCGAAAACCTCTATACCCTCAATGGTATTTATTAAAATACCTACATGACATATTTCCATTGGTTGTAATAATCTGTACTTTATTATTATTTTAAATGGCTGGTTATTTTGAAGAGCATCTGTTACTTCGTTGTCATTATTTTTAATATATGCTTCTAATATTTTTAGTTCTTCTACTCCAATATTTGAAATTCCCTTATCCCATTTTTTATATGCAGAACTTTTTTTGAAGTCATCATACATATACTTTCTGATGACATCCTTGGTATTACCATATTGCTCTATTTTTCCTTTGTTAAGCAGAATAGTTTTAGTACACAATTGGCTGATTAGTGTCATATTATGACTAACAAAAAGTATTGTTCGCCCATCATTAACTAACTCTAATATTTTTTCTACACACAATCTTTGAAAAATAGCATCTCCAACTGCTAATACTTCATCAATAAGAATTATATCTGAATCCAAATGTGCAGCTACTGCAAACCCTAACCTCACACGCATTCCACTAGAGTATCTTTTCGCAGGTGTATTTATATATTTTTTGATACCAGAGAATTCAATAATTTTATCTAGTTTTTTTTCGATATCTTTTTTTTTCATACCTAGTATTGCGCCATTTAGATATACATTTTCTTTTCCTGTTAACTCTGGATGAAATCCAGTGCCAACCTCTAATAAAGATGAAATCTTCCCATTAATGATTACAGTCCCATTAGTAGGGGATGTAACTCGAGAAAGAAGTTTTAATAGGGTTGATTTTCCAGCTCCATTTTTACCAATAATTCCAAGTATTTCGCCTGATTTCACAGAAAAATTAATATCCCTCAAAGCCATAACTTTTCCTGATTTATCAGAAGTGTTAAGGTGATTTATTGCTTGTTGCTTTTTCTTACCTTTATTCCAATTCATAAAGGCTGATATGCCATTGGTAATTTCTTCAGATAAGGTTCTTGCCGATATAACCCCAAGTCTATATTCTTTTGATAGATTTTTGACTTTTATTGCATCCATATTTCTTTTTTGTTTTCTGTAGAAAAGGACTTTTTTGATAACCACCAATGATAATTTTGGGAGTTGGTTTCATAGTTTGTGAAATGGTTATTGAAATAGATCGCATATTCTTTATTATTGATCTTCTCAAGTGAGCTATCGATTTGATCAGTAACAGTCCATTTATCATTTGGATTAGTTGAATATTTTGATTGATCTATGCTTTTGGGATTTCCTTGGTTACAGAATAATAAACCTCCAGGGCGAAGTACATGGTAAAACATAGCAATATGCTCTACAGGTTTAAATACCTGTTTCATCACATCAGCAACAAGAATCATATCAAAAGAATTCTCTTTCAACTCTGGAAGTTTCATTGGATTGTTTATTGGAATAGTCTCTACTTTCAATGAATTCCTTTCATAACGCCATCTAGCAAAATCGAATTTTTCATCATTTAAATCACATATTGTAACGTTACAACCTTTTGATGCCGCCACTAGACCTAAATCGGAAACTCCGCATCCATAGTCAAGTACTATCATTTTTTTATCTGGTTGACCTATTAGTTGTTCAAATTCAAAAATATCTTTTTCTCTTTCAAACTTCATCAATAGTCTTAAAGTATGAAGCCTGGCTATTCCTTTATAAAATATCTTTATTTCAGTATCTTTGATTTTGTCAAACCCTTTAAAAATATTTTTCCTAAATACAGGTTGATCAGGAACACCAAATCGGGTAATTATTTTATTTAATTCTATATATCCAACATCAAAAAACTGGCAGAATTCCATTATACGATCAAAGTAAATTGAATTTTGTTTTCTTGTCAATAGAGGTAACATTATACGTTTTACATCTGTTGAGACTCTTTTGCAATCATACGATCGGGTAAGCTTGTAAAGAAATTTTAGGTAATCTCTTTTGTTACTAAATATTGAAACTAAAATCCTCAAAGTATAATTTGTAAGTAATAACGATAAGGGAAAACCTAATCTTTCAATGAAAAAACTTTTTCTCAAAATATCAAATTCTAAATAGTATCAATAAAATTCTTTTCCACCTTTGAAAAGATTATTAAGCCAATAAAGAAAATAAACACTGAAGTGAATATTGATAATAGATATATATCTAAGACAAGCTGACCTTCTCCTGTAAATATTTTCCTGAAACCTATTATTATTGGAGTCATAGGATTTAATTGGATGTAAGATTTGTAATTTTCTGGAACCGAAGTAAGTGGATATACAATTGGGCAGGCATACATAAGTAATTGTGTGCCAAATCCTAACAAAAAACCTAAATCTCTATATTTTACAGTCAATGATGAAATAATTGATCCTAAACCCAAACCTAATATTGCCATTTGCAAGATCATTATCGGAAGTAATACAATATAGGAATAGTCAAAATGGTAATTTAGATCTCCATTTGAACTATAATAGAAGTGTAAAATTAATAGTAAAACACTCTGTACAAAAAAAGTTGTTAGTTTAGATATAACAATAGATAAGGGTACCACTATTCTTGGAAAGTAGACCTTACCAAAAAGACCGGCATTTCTGTTAAATACATTAGATGTTTCAGACAAACATCCAGAGAAATAATTCCAGGCAATAATTCCTGACATGTAAAACAAATTTGGTGGAGTACCATCAGTTGAAATTCCTGCTACCTTATTAAAAATGATTGTAAATACAATTGTTGATAATAGCGGTTGTATAAAAAACCAAAACGGACCAAGTATTGTTTGTTTATAAAAAACTGTGAAGTCTCTTTTAATTAATAACCACAAGAGATCTCTATAACTCCATATTTCCAAAATTTGGATATCAAATAATCCTCTATTGGGTTTGATAGTTGTAGTTATACTTTTATTCAAATAATTGATATTTTTAGAAAATAAAGAAATATTTCAGGATGATTGTGGTACATTACAATTTTTACAAATATCAAATTCGTAGTTTCCAAGAGAAATATTTTTTCTTACTTTTGAGGAATTATTCCAAATTTCTTTAACAGTATTCCTTTTATGATCGCCTATCATTCCTTCAGAGAAGTAGTCTCTACAACATATGACAGACTCACCTTTATAGTTAATAGTAAGTTGTTGACCATATTTGCAGCCACCAGAAGGATGCGACATTAGTTTATCATATTTTTTACTTAGTTTAATAGTCCCACCCCAATTACTCATCCTCATACTTCCATCATAAAACCTTTGGAAAAATATTTTGTTTTTATAATCACCGCTATAATTAGAAATTAATTTTTCTATCCTCGAAGAGGCTTTTTCATCATGACCCGAAATTCTTAGCTCGCTTATTCCGCTATGGAATAGATCTAAAATAGAATCCTCATTAATAAGATCTCCATTTGAAACGATTCTGATATGTGCATCAACCAGAACAGATCTAGCATATTCTATTAAGCTAGGTAATCTTTTGTCAATTAGTGGTTCATTAAAATGATGAAAAGTTAAAAGTCCATGAAATTTTAAATCATCTAATCCATTAATAATTTTAATGAACAGTTCTCTACTCATTTCTCCTTTTTCCCTCTTTTCGATTGATACTGGACAATATTCACAGCTTCTATTACAAATTGAGTTGGTTTCAATTGCTACCGCAGTAGGAGGCTTATTTTTTATGGTAAAACTATAGTTAATTTGTTTTTTTATATTCTTTATGAAATCCATTTTAATATGTATTTATTTTTTGTTTAAAGAACTGACTAGTTCTTGATTTAAATCCCTTACATTTACCGCTCTGTCATCAATTAGTAAATCAAAAACAGGCTTTTCACCTAAAATCAGTTTATGATATTTTACTCCCCAAACTTTAAATTGTTTTTTTGTTATATCTTCCCAATCAATTCCAGTTTCACTTCCTCGTGCAGACCAGAAAGTTATTTTGTGACCCATATCAAATAATTTATTTATATGTTTTATATTCCTCTTGATAGGTTTTGCTTTTGAATAATCTAGATCTCCATTTGTAGTACAGATCGTATCATCTATATCAACGAAAATTTTCACAACCTACCCTCTTAGTGATTTTAACTTTTTTAATTCACTTTTCATTACTTTTCTTGGACCATCAGATCCAATAGCCTTCTCCATATCGCGAATACCTTTTACCAATTTTATCAAACCACCCGGCTCTACAGAGGCCATTTGATCTGAGCCCCACATAGTTCTCTCCAGTGTGACATGCCTTTCAACGTATCTTGCTCCAAATGCAACTGCAGTAAATGTTGCCACTAGACCAAATTCGTGACCACTATATCCAATAATTTTTGAAGGATGTTTTTTCAATAAAGTTTTTATGTAACCAAGATTTAATTCATCTATTGGACATGGGTAGGTTGAGTTTGTGTGAAAAAGTAAATCTGGACTATAAGAGGCCACTGCAGCATCAATATCACTTTCATTGCTCATACCAGTTGAAAGCATTAGAAATTTATTTTTCTTTCTAGCATATTCCCCCAAAACATGATGAGTTAATAAAGCTGATGGAATTTTAATAGTATCAGTATATTTTTGCATAAAATCAACTGAATCTTCGTCCCAAACACTTGCAAACCATTTGATTTTTTTTTTAGCGCAATAGTCATCAATCTCATCATAATCAGATCTATTAAATTCAATTTTCCATTTATAATCTAAATAGGACATTTTCCCCCAAGGTGTGGTTTTTGTTTTCCTTTTTTCATTAGATGGAACACAAATATCGGGGTTCCTTTTTTGAAATTTTACAAAGTCACAACCTGCCACTGATGCAATATCAATCAGTTTTTTTGCAATATTTAAATCACCATTGTGATTTATTCCAATTTCTGCGATGATTTTAACCGACATTTTAAATTTTAAATCTTAATCTAAGAATGATATCAAAGTATTTTTCTTTTTAGAAGGGAGTAATAGCTATAAACTATTTATCAGAATCACTTCCATAATAATTATAGTATTGGTAGTAATAGTAGTATGATCCATAGCTATTCGATTTCGTGACAGCATTTAGGACCACTCCAGCAACAGGAGCATGGACATTTTCAAGTGATTTTATTGTGTGCTCGAAGGCTTTCTTCTCCGTTTGTCCCATTTTTACTACTATTATAATTTTGTCAATTGCCTTGCTGACCATTGTTGCATCTGTAACCGCAACCAGCGGAGGGCTATCAAATAATATAATATCCCACTCATTCTCCAGTTCATTTATCAGATTTTCCATTTTACTGGAACCCAGTAATTCTGAAGGATTTGGAGGTATTACGCCAGATGTCACCACAAAAAGATTTTCAATACTTGTACTTTTTATTAGAGATGAAAAATCTTCTTGAGTACCCGCTAGAAAGTTTGTGATGCCAGGTTCTTTTTTTAGATCAAATATTTTATGAACTACTGGCCTTCTCAAATCCGTATCAACGAGTAATGTCTTTTTTCCTAGGTTTGCGTATGTGATCGCCATATTTGCCACAGTAGTTGTTTTGCCTTCTCCAGGTCCTGCACTTGAAACAAGAATAGATTTTATTTTTAAATCAACGTCATTATAAATCATATTAGTGCGTAAGCTTCTATATGCTTCAGAAATTGGCGATCGAGGATCTTCCCGCGTTATAAGCCTGCGAGTAATATTTTTGTTTGAAATTTGTTTTTGCTTGCCAAAAAGTTTGGCTCTATAGTTAATTACAGCATTTGTTGAACCTGAAATTGCAGGAATAACTCCCAATACTGACATTTTAAGATTTTCAATATCGTTGATGGAACGTATTGAATTATCTAAGAATTCAATTAAAAAAATAATTCCAAATGAAATTGCTAAACTAATAATAAGACCCTGTAAAATATCGCTTCTATGATTTGGTGATATGGGCCTCGAGGGACGTCGAGCAGAATCCAAAAGCTGGACTCTGCCACTCTGAGAAGCTAATTCAATTTTAGCTTCTTCAAGTTTTTGCCT
Source organism: Flavobacteriales bacterium (assembly GCA_002715565.1). Classification (GTDB taxonomy): domain Bacteria; phylum Bacteroidota; class Bacteroidia; order Flavobacteriales; family BACL11. The sequence goes on along the minus strand of PAZP01000032.1, from coordinate 7,261 downwards.
CAACATCATGTAATTTTGACTAAGTACATTAACATCCCTCATTAGGGAGGCCATTTTTAGCTGCTTATCGGGCAGGGTTAACAATTTATTTTGATATAAACTTAATAAATTTTCTATTTGCTGCTCTTTTTGTAAAAAGCCAAATATCTCAGCATCTAAAGATAAAATGTCAGAAATTATTTTTTGCCTCTCTGCAAGAGGATCTTGTGAAGTGATCCCTTGAGCAATGAGTTGTTGCACTTTCTCATCTAGCTTTTCTTTCATAATTGAAACTCTTTTTTGAATTTCTATCACTGCACTGTGATTCTCACCATATATCATAGCGTTTTGAATTGATTGAGATTCGAGTTGGTTAATCTCCTTTCTAAGAACAATCATCTGGGCATTAATATCAGTACTAATTTTTGTAGCAAAATTCTTTTCTTCAGCAGATAACTTGGAGTTCAAAAAAGATATTCTCTCACGTCTCATGTTTAACTCAGAACGTGTATTATAAATGTCATTTTCAAGAGCAGAAATCTGTCTTGCTACAGAAGAAGCCTCCCCATCACTGCTGAAAAAGCTGTTTTCTATTTTAAATTGTTTTAAACTGTCCTCTGCAAGTAACAGTTTACCTTCTTGCTGATTAACAAGATCATCCATGAACTCCACTCTCAGAGTTGCATCTTCATTCCCTATAGTTTTTTCTAAGTTTTTATATACTTGCGCAATGCCATCAGATATTCTTCTGGCTTCATCTGCAAATACTGATTGAAAAGTAATTTCAAGGACACCCGTTGCATTTCTTCTTTTTATTGATATCCCATTCATAACATTTTGAGAAAATTTTTCCCCAATGGCATCTGAATATGGCTCAGTATAATGTTCCTCTTTTTCAATCTCAGGACTATAAATCCCTAATGACATAATTTCCTTTAAAATTCTCCTATACTTTTCCCCTCTTGGATAATACTTTCTCGTGTTGAAAAGGGCCAATGAATTACGACGGTTAGAGTCCCAAAATAGTTTCACAACATCTTTTGCTAATCTTCTTGATCGTAATACTTCAATTTCGTTGCTCATATCAGATCGGTCTCTACTACCATATTGCATTATCATAGATGTACCTGGCTTTTCCTTAATAATTATTGAGCTTGTAGATCTGTATACTGGGTGAATTGTGTAAGTTCTATAAGTAAAAATCATAATGCCAAACAAAGTAATCGTTAAAATCAATTTATAGTGAAAACGAAGTATTCCCATTAACTCCATCACAGTAAACTGCTTTTCAAATGTGTTTGTCTCTTTATTATTCAAAGTATTGTTATTTACAATTAACTAGTTAAACTGAGAGTTTATAATTAAATAAAAGTTTAAGAATGACAACAAGGTATTAAGGGTTCCTACCTGATTTAATAACAATGAGGTCACAGTTTGAGGAATTAGGATGGTATCATTTGGCTTAATTTTAATGAAGTCTGATCTATCACCACTCCTTATAAAATTATCTAAATTAATTTCATAGACCAATTGTCCGTTTTCGTCAGCAACTTCTCTATACAATCTGACCTTTTTCATGTTTGCACCTGAACCTGGCCCTCCTACAATTGATAAAAGTGTTGCCATGTCAATACCGTCATAGACCAACTTCCTGCCTGGTTGTACTACTTTGCCCCATATGTTGACATGCATTAATATGCTTCCATTTTGAGAGGTAATATATTTCTCGCTTGAAATTTGATAATCGCTGATATTATTGTTTTCAACCAAATCCTGACAGAAAATGAAATGAATAGAACAAAGCAATACAGTTAAACTTATTTTTCTTTGAAATAACATTTATTATTTTAAACCCATTTTACTTTTTATCTGATAAATAATTCCCTGCTTTTCTTTAATTTCTTCATAATGGACATCAACTAATATCTCTTCACCATTTAATACTTTTCTTGGATTTTCTATGACCAATTGTTTTGGATCAATACGATTATTGATCAAATCAATTGCTGCATTAAGGCAAAAGTTTCTTCGACGATCATTGTGGGAATCAGAACCAATTATTTGGCACCACCTATTTTTAATAATTCTATCTGCTATTAATTTGACCTTTGAACCAAAATGGCCTAATAAACTACCCGCATCTAACTGAATTATACAGCCTGCCTCTAATAAATTTGGAATAATATTGATGTTTCTATGTATAGCTTGATACCTTTCTGGATGAGCAATTATTGGAGTGATACCTTCCATTTTAAGATTAAATAATTCTTGTTTATATGTACTAGGTATTTGAAATAGATCAAATTCGATAAGCATGTATTTACCATGAAAAAAGGTTGCTAATGGATCATTCTTTAGTTCTACAAGATTTGGTCGAAAAAATATTTCAGAGCCGCAGTGTATTTTGATTGGAATTGAATGTTTGTCAATTTCATTTTGTAACAAACCAGTTTTTTCTAGAATATTATTGAGCGTTATCTCGCCATCCTTAACTTTTGGATGAAAGTAATGGACAGTATTTATAACATCTGTAATCCCCTGAGCAGCTGCAGATTTCAACATATTAAGAGACATTTTCAAAGATTTTGAACCATCATCTACATTTGGTAGGACATGATTATGAAAATCAATCATTTTTAATTTTTATTCCATTTATTTTATAATTTTAAGTACTAATCTGACTAGGATAAAGCTTCGCCTTGTCAGTCCCATTTCGTACTGAAAAGTTTCAACATTTTTCTAAAGATTACTTTTTATAATCTTTTCAGAAAATGAGACATCATCATATCAATTGTCTCATTTGAATTAATCCATTGAATTTCAATATTAGGATCGGTATTTTTAATTTTCCTTATCAATTCATCTGCAAATGCCGGACTAATTAGATTTACACTCTTAAAGTCGAATTTGATTTTTTTACTACCTGAAATATTGTTCAATATTTCTCTTGCCTGATCTCTGGAGTTAATTTGATCACTATCAGAAATTGCTAGAAGATTTATTGGAATTGAGAGTGTTTTATTTTCAACATCAAATATTTTTTTAAAAATTTCATGACATGTCCTTTTTGAGAAAGGACTGATTTTGAAATGCATGCGGGTTCCCTGTAATTGAGCTGATTCTCCTGAAATGTAACTTTGATCAATATGATTATAATCCAAATACATACCATTAGATTCAATTTTAAATGAATCAAAAAGATGCATTACAGCGTTCAATTCATATCCGGAGTGATTTTCCTTATCTGTAGTTACTCCACCTTTTACCAATTCAATTGCAGCGTTATTTAAACTTCCAAGATTATTAGTTGAACTAATGTGACTAAAAAGGCCTTTGCCATTATCTCTTAAAATTGCATGGAAACAGTCATGATTGAAATATAATTTAAAATACAATTGATCTGAATTTGAGTGATCTATAATATTTTGTAAAAGAGCAGCCATAGAAAATTTTACAATTTGAGCTACATTATCAGGAAGTTTGTTTAGGTGAGGTAAAACATATTTTTTTATAGTTTTAGAGCATGAGAAGTTATGATCCACCTTGATTGTCTTGTTGAAACTAAGTTGAGTCCTGAGTTCATAAAACCGATCTCTTGTTTTTCCATGAGCAATTACCTTATTTTCACTAATAAGAGTATGCATATGTTTCAGTATTGCTTGGCGCGAAACTCCAAATCTTTGAATCGCTGTATATATTATATCCTTACGGTGACTAGATAGATTATCTAAAATAAATTTTTTTATTTGACTTGATGAATTCAAAGGATATTTTTATCAACCATTTATTATTACTTTATCAACTAATTTAGTAAACATTAACAAACATTACATAATTTTAATACATAATTTTTAAAAAAGAAATGGCCTGAAAAATATTTTGAAATATAAAGTAAATAGTACAAAATGGATTGTTGTCTATACCAAACCAAAACATGAAAAAGTTGTAAGAGACGAACTCTTAAAAAATAAATTTGAAGTATATTTACCTTTACTTCGAAAAAGGAGAAAGTGGAGTGATCGCAAAAAATGGGTTGAGTTTCCTCTTTTTCGATCGTACTTATTTATAAAAACTGATCCAAAGCACTCCATACAAATATCTAAAACCAATGGTGTAGTAAGAATAGTGAAATTTGGGGAAAAAATTGCTCTTGTAAGTGATAAAGAGTTAGATGCAATAAATAAAATGGTTGAAGGGGGGTTCGAACCAAGAGCAGAAAATTATTTTCTGAAAGGAAATCCCGTTATTGTAGAACATGGCCCACTTAAAGGTTTAGTTGGTGAGGTTTTAAGCATTGAGAACCAGAACCGGTTGGTAATGCGCATCGATGCAATACAACAGTGTTTATCAGTAAAGATAGACCAAGGTTATTTGAAATTGATTGACAACATAAAATAAAATACTAATCGTGATGTCTTTTAAGTGCAATAATTATGTTAGCACCAAAATTTACAAAACCAGTCTTCTCATCAGGAAATGGAATACCTTGAGGAACAATAGTACTTCTTGCAAAAAAGCGTAATGCAATTGGTAATTCTTCCAAATGATAATCAATATTTAATCCCGATGAAATACCAACTCCTCCATATGTTGGATCGCCCTCATATTGACTTGATTTTGGTTCAACTTTAAGACCCATGCTATAGCTAAAGCCAAAGTCAACGCATAGATGAATATCTTTCGGTAAAAAATAAAGAACTGGTTTTAGATCTGTGCTTATAAATCCAGCAAATTGTAATGCATCTATATCACCCATTTCAGGATGCTCAATAATTCCAAAGGTCATAAACCTAAAACCGCCAGAAAAGTCTAATGCCCCTATGGGGTAAAACGGAGATTGCATGCCTACTCCAAAATTTGGAGCTAACTTAGTAATTTTCATAGAATCAACTAACGAACTAAACTTTATTGCAGGATATGCACCAAATGCAGAGATTGACCAATAATCTGTGTTAATTCTTTTTGTTTCTTCATATTTATATTCCTCCTGAATAAAAGCATAATCGTCATATTTAAAATCATCATATTCATCCATCCAGTCAGAATCATTTGCAAGGAATTCGCCATTTTGATAAAAGTATTTTACAGCACTATTTACAACGGGAACCATACCATTTTCCATTCTTAACGAATCGATATTGCCAACAAGAACACCTTCAGGAGTATCCAGTCCAATTGGTACAATATAGACTGATGCCTCATCTACTTTAGTTACTTTGCCAACAACATAAGTTCCGTCGTAGAAAACAATTTTTCCATGAAGAGCGCTAAGACCCTCAATAGTAAAAATCAACAGAATTAATTTTAAAATTATATTTTTCATTGATTGTTATAAATACCTCAGATTCAAAATATAGGCGTAAAATATTGCAAATAAAAGTATATCTAAAAATTAATCATACTTTGTTTTTTACCTATTTGGATATTAGAAACAAAAAATGATATTGCTTTAATTCTAATCATTACAAATACAAAATGGATTCCAATTGGATCATCACTTGTAATTATATCAGAAGATGTTTTCTACTTTTGAACAATAATTAATATTGAATTACCAAAAGGAAGATTTAATAATCTTAATAGAAGCATCTCAACTTTAGTGATCCAAAATAAAAACTTATTAATAAAAGGAATATGAATTATGTCTGTCCCCTCATTACTTAGAGAAAATGGTAATATTTTTTCAAGTAATCTTCTTTTAAAAAGTAATATCACAAAAGTTAAATAACCCCAATATCTTGAAAATTTAACTATATTAAATCCGGCTTTATTTAATTTTTTTTCTAATTGATCTCTTCTAAATCTTCTTTTTGCTTTAACTGTTCGAGAATGATCTCCAATTAATACCTCAAATGCTGGTTCAGTTAGAATCAGAAAACCATTATCATTCAATTTCCCATATGCTTTTTTTAGAACGGTTTCAACATTTATAATATTTTCATGATAAAGAACATCTAAAAAAGCGATAATATCAAATTTTATTTTAATTTCATCTAAAAAATTAGCATCACCCCAAAATATATTAGAATTTTTGCACGTTTTTTTTGCATACTTTAAAGCGTCTTCATCAATTTCAATACCATGTTTGTGTCTTATATCCTTAAATAAATATTTTAAATTACCTCCAGTGCCACATCCTACTTCTAATAATTGTTTATCTTCTAATGACTTTATCTTCATTAGAGCATGTTTCATCACCATTCTTCTGCTTTTAAACCACCAATGGTTCTTTTCATATTCATGGTGAATATTATGTTTCATTATTCTCGTATTTCTTAGTGATAAAAAATTGAGGATGCTTATTATTTGAAATAAAAAGTCTTCCTACATACTCCCCAATCAAGCCTATGAAAATTAATTGAACACCAGAGAATATTATAAAGATAATTACTAAAGAGGCATAGCCTTGAGGGACTTCAGGATTAAGAAATTTTTCAATAAGAATAGCTAGAGCAAATAAAAATCCACCAAATGATAAGATTGTGCCTAAAACTGTAGATATTCTTAATGGAACAATAGAAAAATTAGTAAACATGTTCAACCACAACGATACAAGCTTTTTAAAAGTGTATCCTGAATAACCTTTTGAACGAATTTTATGCGGGAACGCCTGGGAATCGAACCCAGCTCTGCAGTTTTACTACAGACAACGGCTTTGAAGGCCGTGGAGAGCACCAGCAACTCAATCATTCCCAAATTTTCATCCATCAATTGGACGATATAAGACTCTGTAGTCGACACCTAATTTTCTTTTAATATTTTGACCAACTTTTTCAGCAGCGGTTTTAGAATTATATCTTATAACCCTTACAGCATTTAAAGTTCTGTCCTTTGTCTCTATTTGCACAATTTCAACTTTATGACCTATTTGGTTCGCTTGTAGTTTTAACCTATTGGCATTTTTTAGGCTACTGAAAGCTCCTATTTGAACTACGTAAGGAGACCGTTTATTGCTAAACATCTGTTTTTGGGTACTCGGTGGATTCAAATTGGAAGTATTAATACCATATTTTTCCACATCCAAATAAGGAAACATACCCTGGTATATGCTAAGATAATATTTAGCAGAATCATTTTGACCAACAGCTTGGAATGAAGTAACCAATAAATCTATTACTCTTTGCATATCATGATAGCGAGGATGTTTTCTAGGAAATTGTGATAAACTTCTACATGCTTGGGAGTAAAGCCCTCTTGCATAAAAATATTCACCTAATTTAACAGATGCATCATCAGAAAACCTTGATCTAGGAATTTTTTCAATTATTAAATTATATAAATC
>PAZP01000031.1 GCA_002715565.1 Flavobacteriales bacterium | reverse complement strand
CTGTTATTTTTAATGAAAAAATTAAAAATGGACTATACCAATACATTCTATTTTTTATCTCAAAATAATTTTGATGAAAATCAAATTAACAATGCAGATTTTATGAAATGGAAAAAAAAATGGTGTATATCTGTTAAAAAAAATAATACTCTAATAGAAGCTAAAAAATTAATGAGAAAAAATAATCCAGTATTTATTGCACGAAATCATTTAGTTGATGAAGCGATTAAACAAGCTGTTTCAGGAGACATGCAATATATTAATAAACTGTTAGAAATCCTTTCAACTCCTTACCAACATAAATGTAATTCTGAGAAATTCATGAAACCATCACCTCCAAATTTTGAAAAATGTTTTCAAACATTTTGTGGCACCTAAATAATTTTAAAAATTTTTTAATTAATCTCTATCTAGAATATACCTTTTCTCAATAGTCCCATCTTCATAAATAAAGAATAAGGTTTTATTATGATTTATTATTGTTTCTTTTCCTAAGATATCAACTACTTTAATTAGTTTTTTATCTAATGAGCCTAACTCTTCTAAGGAAGTAATACTACCCATTTTAGCCCAAACTCCTAGATTTGCATTCCATATCCAGGTTACACAACATGTAGTATATCCAACAGCACCACTTCCGTAAGTAATACAAACATTAATAGTGTCATAAGGCTGCCCATTATTCATATTATTAAAAATCTGATGTGAATTCCACATACTATCTTCACCTAAAATTGTTCCATCTGGAGCAGTAGTAATCCAATAATCAATAATTGTATTAATATTAGATACTTCTGCCACTAAAATTGTTTGCGGTGAACCTCCTGTACTAATAAGTGTCATAGAATCACAAAGATTAGATACTGTACTAACACAAATAGCTTGACAAGAAGACAAAGTACTATATTGCCCTAATCCCGTGCCAGGGTCATTACAAATCCCATTGTTACAATCCCAAGATGGTGTTGGTAGTCCGCAAACAGCTTGACAAGCAGACAAAGAACTATATTGCCCTAATCCTGTACCAGGATCATAACACCCTCCTAGCGTATTAACAGGACAATCCCAAGAAGGTGTAATACCACATGCAGATTGACAAGAAGATAAAGAACTATATTGCCCTAATCCTGTACCAGGATCATAACATCCTGTAGCTGGATTGCAGTTCCATGTAGGAGGTATTGAATTACCAATAAGTATAGAGTCACAATAAACAGATACACATGTATTTATTGTAACCGAATCAAAATAAACAACAGTTAAACAAGGTGTATAAATACCATTATTTGTGTATGTGTGTACTGGATTTTGTTGGAACGATATAGTTCCGTCTCCAAAATCCCAATCCCATGTTACAGAATAATTTGTTGACCAGCCAGAATTTATAGTAGATAAATCTGTAAAAATAGTTGTTGGCCCATTTTGCATGTAACTGAAATTTGCTTGACACTGTTGTCCTTGAGCAAACAAGATTATAAAAAATGCTATTGAAGTTAAGAATAATTTTTTCATAATTTTTAATTTTTTAAATTGATTTTAACACTAAAAAAATATATAGTTTATTAAAAATACAGTTATTTTTTAAATAAATTCCTTATGAATTCAAGAATAATATAAAGCTAATTATATCTAGTTATATACTTACACATCCAATATGAATTAACAATAAATTTGTAATTTTGTAAATTATATTAATATCAAATATATGGATTTTTTTGAGGCAGTAAAAAAAAGAAGGTCAGTAAGGAAGTTTACAAATACAGAAGTTCCAGAATCTGTGATGAGAAGGTGTTTGAAAGCATCACTATTAGCACCAAACTCATCTAATTTACAACCATGGGAATTTTATTGGATCAGAAATCTAGAAAAAAAAGAGCAAGTAGTAAAAGCTTGTTTTTCTCAAAATGCAGCAAAAACTGCAAAAGAATTAGTAGTTGCAGTAGCAAGGATTGATACTTGGAAGAGAAATCGAGATTTTATTGTTGAAGAATATAAAAAACAAAATAAATTTTATCCCATTATAAATAACTATTATAACAAACTTATTCCATTTGCTTACTTTCATGATCGATTTGGAATATCTGGGATAATAAAACGTATAATTTTTATTTTTATAAATATTATTGGTTACTTTAAACCCGTGCCAAGAGGACCTATTTATAAACATGATCTATTTGAAACAGTAACAAAAACTACAGCTTTAGCTTGCCAAAACTTTATGATGTCTTTAGTAGCTGAAGGATTTGATTCTTGCCCAATGGAAGGGTTTGATGAAAAAAGAATTAAAAAATTACTTAAACTAAATTGGGGATGTCACGTAGTTATGATATTTGGGATTGGAAAAGCTGATAAAAAAGGAATATATACTGAAAGATTCCGAGTAAATGAAGAATTAGTTATTAAAGAAATTTAAAAAATATTTAGATTAAATCGTATACCTATACACTTATTTATGTTTATTCAAGAATTATTTTCTTTTCAACTGATCCGTCATCATAAATATAAAAAATAGGTTGATTCTTCACTTCTTCTCTTCTGAATCCTAATACATCAACTATTCTAACAAGTTTTTTAGAATTTAAAATATCCATATTAAAATGGCTTGTAGTATTACAACCTATGAGGCCATTCTTATCAAATTTAGATACAAAATTCCACACCTCAATATTGGCATTAATATCCTGATTAGCCCATGACGCAAGTGGTGATGGCCAATCATGACCTCCATTAATAATTTTAAGTTCTTCAACGGCAACACATCCATCTCCATTTTGCCATGAATATCTTTCAACATTACTTCCATCTGAAATATTTAAATCAGGTAATTGTGTTACTATTGGTACAACATCTGTATTATTTGAAGATGCCCAGAAACTATCAATAGCAGAAATTGAAAAATACCATCCATTTTGATCATTATATGGATGTATTCCATCAGCAGTTCCGTTTATACTTAATACAGCTGTAGGATGTGTTATATTACAATTTGCAAATGCCCCATAAAATGCGGCACCAGCAACTGAGGTAATTGCAGCTATTTTATTATTAAGTTGACAAGCTAACTCATAACTAAACATTCCTCCTAATGAATATCCACAAGCATATATTCTATCCATATCTATATTATAAGAAGATGCTATATTATCAATAAGTGCTTCAATAAAAAAAATATCTTTATGATCTGTTGGTTCTTTATGTAACCAATTTGTTGAATTTCCATCATTAGGATCTTCCAAAGCTTGTGGGTATACTAAAATAAAGCCTGCTGTATCAGAAATTGATCTAAAATCTGCTTCATAATTCATAAAATCATTCGCATATCCAGAACCACCATGAAATGCAAATAGTATTGGAGATGCAATAGATGGAGAATATGATTGTGGAACATATATTATATATTCTCTATTATTTCCATCATACAGAATATTTTCAGTAGTTAATTGTTGTGAAATAGTTATATAAGGTGAAAAAAATACGAATAAATAAAAGAGTTTTTTCATAAAACAAAACTAATAAATCATTTTAAATTTTAAAAAAATTCAAAAAAAATAACTTAAATTTTCTGTTTTTTATATTATTGCACAAATCAAAATTTCATGAAGGAAAACTCGGAAAATCCACTAAATCTAGAAGATAAATTATATACAGTCGAAGAATTTGCTTCCATAATAAACGAAAAATTTGGGAATAACAACAATGTTTCAGACATATTTCTAACAGAAATGTTTCTTGCAAAATATCCTATTTATTCTTGTAAAATTAAAAAATCTGAACAACACATTTCACAGGAAAATTGTAGTTGCTGTTAATATTCATTTTTTTGCATGAATATTGTATTTTACTAATTTAAAAGTAACACAAAAGAAAATTTTATATTTTGAGATTATATAAAAATATAACAATTTACACTTTAAGCCTTCTATACATTATAGTAGGGGTGAAACATTTTACAAATACAGATTTTTTTATGGCAATAGTACCAAAATATATAAAATGGCCACAAGAAGCTGTATTAATAAGTGGATTTGCTGAAATTATCTTAGGTTTATTTTTATTACATACTAAAACAAGAAAAATAGCTGGTTGGGGAATTATATTTTTATTACTAGCTGTATTTCCAGCAAATATTTATCTATACACATCTGAATCTGCAAGAGAAATACTTGAAATAACTAAAGTTCAATCTTTGATTAGAATGCCTTTTCAAGCTCCATTAATTATACTTGCTTATTGGCATTCAAAAGAACATCATTCTGAAAAATTTTCAATTATATGTAGTTTATTATTTATTCCTACAATAATATATTTTATTTTATTATAATTTATATTGAAAAAAATGGATGAAAAGATTATTTAGTTCTTTCTGCATCTTCAATGATATAAACACAACGATATATATCGTCATTATTTAATTTTAATATACCTTTAATTGTTATAAACTCATCCATATAAAATGATTCTTTATTAGATTTTAAACTTAGTTCCGCTATAGTTTCAGGCCCTCCACTTCCGCAAAAAAAACATGAAGCAAAAGGTCCTTTAGATAAAACATAATACCCTTTATCAGGGTCAATTGCTAAAACATAACCAGTTAATAAAACCTCTTCTCTATCCAACTCTCTTAAACTGGGTCCAAATTGTGGAAATAAAATATATTCATCTAACTCCTCTACATATTGCTCGTTAAATTCAATATCTTCTAAATCTTCCCATGTTATTTCTTTTTGAGAATAGCTAGTTTGTGATAATAACAAGAAAAAAATTATTAGATATTTATGCATTTGACAAAATTTTAGTGATATTAATTTTATATGTTATAAAAGATGGGATTAAAGATGCTAAAAATCCGATAAATATTGCTGTAAGAACAAGCCAAATTTCATTATTTATTAATGAAAATTCTATATTACTTATCTTTTGATTATGATTAACCAATATACTGATTATAAACAAACTTAAACGACTAATAAGTAAACCTAAAAATGTACCTACAATTGATAGTAATAAACCTTCTAATAAAACTAATTTTATTAATTGTATTTTGGTAGCTCCATGCACCCGCATTAATGCAAGTTCATATTTTCTTTTTTTAAGTGAATTAAATAGACTAATAAAAATACTTAGTCCAGAAACTAGCATAATAATTAAGGCAATAAAATTTATAGTTTTAACACCAAAACCAAGTAAATTAGTTAGACGATTTATTTCAAAAATAGGCAAAGCAGCCTGCATATTAGTAGTTTCATTAACTTTTCTTGGCATTTGTATAATTCCAACAGGGCTTTTAAATTTTACTAACATAGATGTTATCATTAAATCATTTGATAAACTTTCATAATCGTAGGCATCTTTTTCTTCATGGTTATGATCATGATCACATTCTTCTCCATGTGCATGGTCATGATCATGATTACATTCTTCTCCATGTGCATGGTCATGATCATGATTACATTCTTCTCCATGTGCATGGTCGTGTACCTTCCAGACACTTTTTAAATCTGTAATTATTAAATTATCTATTACAGAATTAGTTTTATCAAAAACACCTACAACTACATATGAATGATTGTCGTGCACATGACCATTTTCATCAAAACCATGTGTTCCAAAAAATTCATCACCTATTTTTAAATTTGTAATCTTAGATACTGCATCTCCCAAAACTACCTGCATGCTACTATTCCATAATTGACCTTCCGCTAAATTAGCTTCATAAAGTTTAGGGTATTGATGAGTTGTCCCTACAATTCTAAATCCATTGTATGAATCTCCGTATGAAAGAGGTATTTTAAAATCTACTAATGGATTTTTAGTTAATTTATTAACTTCTTCCAAAGGTATATTACCAGTTGGGTTGTCAACATGATAAATACTAGAAAGTATTAATTGTAATGGACTTCCTTTAGCTCCTACAACCATATCAATTGACCTGATATTATTTTGAAATTGTTCCTGCATGTGGTTGTTTAACAATAAAAGAAGTGAAATAATGCCAACTCCAAAAGTCATTAGCATTAAGCTTAACAAAGTATTAAGAGGACTTGATATAATGTTGTTCCAAGCAACTTTTCTTATATTCATAGCGTTATAGATTTGTTAAATTGATCTTTCAGTCTTTTATCATGTGTAATAATAACTAATTGAGAGTTAGCTATTTCCGCTTGTTTTTTTAATAAAGCTATTATTTTATTACAATTCTTATCATCTAAGCTCGATGTTGGCTCATCAGCCAAAATTAGAGACGGTCTTTTGACAACTGCTAAAGCAATAGCTACCCTTTGCTGTTCACCTTGACTTAATGAATCAGGCTTATAATTCAACTTATTAGCTAAACCTATATCTTGTAATATTTTTTTTATATTTTTTTTATATTCTTGTTTTTTAGATAAATATAATGCTAATAGAAGATTATCATATATACTTAAATTTCTTACAAAATAAGGTTTCTGAAATATCATACCAATATTTTCACCTCTAAATAAGTCAAGTTCTCTGTCATTCAAATCATGATAATTTACACCATTTAATTCGATAATACCAGAGTTAGGACGTAATAATCCTGCTAGAATATGAATAAATGTTGTCTTTCCTACTCCTGATTCACCTAAAATTAATAAGCTATCTCCTTTTTTTAATTTTATATCAGGAAAATTAAACTTATTTGTCGTATCATAATTAAAAAATAAAGACTTAGACTTTAACATTTAAAAAGTTTTATAATTAATTTTATTTACAACTTTCACAATATCCTTTAGCTGTAAGATTTAATTCATGAATATCATAACCCTTAATGCTATTTATACTTGGGATTGGCATATCATCTAAACAAAATGTTTGATTACATATATAACAAATAAAATGACCGTGATTATTATCATATGAATTGACTGCACAATTTATCTCTTTACATATAGAGAATCTCTTATGATTATAATTGTCAGGCACTTTATGAATCAAACCTTTACTCTCAAAACTTTCTAAAGACCTATAAACAGTTGCTTTATTAACTGAATAATTGAAAAAAATTAAAATATCTTCCACTGATAATGATTTTTTTGAATTATAAAACAAAGTTAACAAATCAGTTCTAAATTTTGTTTTACTTATTTTTTTTTCAGATAAAATTAATTTAGAATCAAACATTTACTTTTTTTTCAAGTAACAAAAATAAAAAAAAATGCAACTAGTTTGCATTTATAAAAAAAAAGCTAATTTTGAAAAATTATTAAAAAAGTATTATGAAAAACATTGTCATGCCTTTTGATAGTATTGGAATTCTTGCTGGTATTTTATGCGGAATTCATTGTTTAGCAACCCCATTTATATTTATTGCTAAAGCATGCTCCGCAACCTGTTGTTCTGAAGCCCCAACATGGTGGACAACCATTGATTATATTTTTCTGCTAATTTCATTCATTGCTATTTATTTTATTACAAAAAATTCAAAACTAAATTGGCTTAAATATTCCTTTTGGGTATCATGGATTGCATTATTTATTATAATAGCGAATCATTCATTAAAAATTTTCTCTATAGCAGATTACTTAATTTATATACCTGCTTCCATGATAATTATTTTACATTTTTATAATATGCAATTTTGTAAATGTCAAGATAAAACTTGCTGTCCTAGCTAAATCCAATCTAATTTTTTTACAGTTAGTTGATGATTTATATTTCCTGTATGCAAAGTAGTTTTTGGCTCTATCAGTAAATTAAATACTATTTCACCATTAGTTCTGGGTCTATGCTCTACACCCTTTGGAATAATTAAAACCTCTCCCTTTTCAACTTTTACTGTCCTTGAATCACGAAAATCAATTAATAAAGTCCCTTTCAAAACTATAAATAGTTCATCTTCTTTCTCATGACTATGCCAAACAAAATTATTTTTCAATTTGCAAATTTTAAGATAGTGATTGTTTAACTCCCCTATAATTTTAGGAGTCCATTCTTCTTCAAATAAAGAAAACTTGTTCATTAAATTAATAGGTTCTATTTCTTTCATATTTTTTTATTAAAAATAAAAAAAGAAATTTATTTAAAAACTCTTTTCTTTATTTTTGCAATTAAAGATATTATAATGCCCGAGGGACCTGAAGTTAAAATTGCTTCAAACTATTTTAATGAATTTTTTAAAGCTGATTCTGAAATTAAATTTGAAATTATTACAGATTATTATAATATCAAATATTTAGATGTATTTAATACAGTTAATAATAATCTAAAAAAAAATAACAAAACATTTACTGTAGGAAAAAATATTTTCTTACAACTAAAAAATAATCAACTTTTTAACTTTCATTTAGGAATGACAGGCGGGTGGTCACAACATTTAATTAAACATTGTCATTTTCGTATTTATAACAATAAAAAAGAGTTGTTTTTTAGAGATGTACGAAAATTTGGAAAAATGAAAATAATAAAACAAATACAATTTAATGAAAAATTTAATGCTGAATACGACCTTCTAAATAAATCCTATAATTTAGAAAATCACTTAAAATACTTAACAAAAAATATCAAACCTAACAAATCCATATGTTCAATATTAATGGATCAGAAATATTTTCCTGGTGTTGGAAATTACATAAAATCAGAAAGCCTGTATGAATCAAAATTAAATCCGGAAGAAAAATGGATAAATATTAATTATCAAAAAAAAAATAATCTAATTCTAAACACAAAAAAAGTAATGTATAATAGTTATAAATTAGGAGGAGCAGAACTTAAAGACTTTAAAAATCCTTTTTCAACTTCTAAATATAAGCTTAAAATATACGGAAAAAAGGAAACGGAAGATGGTGACATTGTAATAAGTAAAATAACTTCTGACTCAAGGAAAAGTTGGTTCTGCAATAAAAAGCAAAGGTTAATTATAAAATAAAATTTATATAAAGTTAAAATAAAGCCTTCTCAATTGAGAAGGCTTTATTAATTTACTACTAATGATCATGATCATCGTGATCACCATGCTCTTCACAATGTATCTCCATGTTTCCATTTCCATACGTACCTGCAGGAACAGTATCACTGCCAATAATAGTCTCTTCAATGGTTACTGTGTAGCCATCTGCTTCTACCTCTTCTAAAGCATCTCCACAAAATTCACCAAATTCAACCACAATTTCAGCTCCACCCCCTGCAGGCATGTAAGCAATGTGGCATTCATGACATTCATCTTCAGATTTTGAACAAGACGTCATTGTTGAAAGTGCTATAAATGCAAAAGCAACAAATAAATAATTTAATTTTTTCATAATTTATTTTTTTAATTAATACTGATACTTTAGTGTTAAACTAAAGTATTTCGTCTCATAAAGACTCATCAGAGTATTTTTTTAAAAATCATATTTTAAATTAATATAAAAATGTCTTCCTGGGTTAGGCACACCACCAGCAACACCTCTTACCCTAGAAATATGCGGAGAATATTCTTTATTAAGTAAATTATTAACCCCTATTAAAGCCTTGAATTTTTTATTAAATTTTAGACCTAACTGTATATTAAAAATATTATATGCTTTTGTGATTTCTTCATATTCAGCAATACTCTCTTGTTTAAATGTATAAATATGATGAAATGAAAAATTATGCAATTTATATTTTAATAAATTTTGATACTCCTCAAAATCTAATTTTGCGATACTTTTAATATTATTAGCTGGGGTTAGAGCCAAACCATATGCACTTGATTTATTCTCAGTTTGCATAAAAGTATATGATTGTTCAATATGTAAATTATGTAGCTGATGTGGGTGATAATGAATATTCATTTCTATACCACGTAATTCAACCTTATCATATTGAACATAATTATATTTTGGATATGAAGCTATTATATCACCGAAATTATTGTATTTATAAAAATAATCTCCTGTTGGATCTATACTTATAAAATCGGTAATAGATTGAATAAATGGATTGAAAACAAATCCTAAATGTTCATTAGACCATTGATATTTAAAATCAATCTGATTTGCATATTCTATATTTAAATTATTATTACCAATTTCATATCTATTAGTTCCATGATGGATTCCATCTGAGAAAAGCTCACTAATATGAGGAGATCTAAATGCACTAGAATATGTTAGCCTAAATATGTTGTCAGAATAAGTATAATATACACCTGATGAATAACTAGCACCTGAAAATTCCGCGTCATAATCTAGCTTGTCTGCAATTAAACTATTATAATCATATCGAAATGCCGAATTAAAACCAAAATTATTTTTTTCATAATCAATTATAGTATATAAACCTAAACCTTGCGAATTTGCATCAGGAATTAATCTATCTTCAATATTATTTTTATTATTCAGAAAACTAATTTGAGCCCCAACATTAAAAGTTAAGTTGTGTAAATGATAACGAATATTAGGCATCAACTGTGTGCTTTCAATAGTTAAATCAAATGCTGGCTTTGTCCACCCTTCATATTCCTTTAAATTATTAATAAAATGTCCAGCATTAAAACTAAATTTAATATTATCTAGCAAATAGTTTGATTGATAAGTAAACAACTGATTAGCTATAAACTGAGATGGACGAGCATCTTCGTAAGATTTAGGGTTAAAAAAATCCAAAGATGAAGATGTAATATCTTTTAATGATGCAGATGCAGGGTCATCTGTGTGAAGATGTGCAGGAATACCTGTTATTTCATTATGAAAATGACCTCTAAAAATATTTTGCCATCTTTTATATTTATGAGCTAATGAAAATTTAATTGCATTTTGTTTAAACCTTGAATTATATAAATACCAATTATTAGGAAGTCTATAATCAGATGAAATGGAATATTGACCATATATATTTAAATAAAAATTTTGCTTATTTAATTTAAGGCCAAATTGACTACTACTTAAATAACTACTATTATTAAATTTTGTAGAAACAAAACCTTTTGTTTTTTCACCAGAAATAAAAGGAAAATCCTTAAAAAATAATAATCCCCCTATCGCCTCTCCACCGTATTTTAAAGCGCTAGAACCTTTTATTAATTCAACTTCATCTAATCCTAAATCAGTGAACCCTATACCATGATCATTTGCCCATTGTTGATTATCTATTTTCATCCCATTTAA
The DNA here is from genome assembly GCA_002715565.1 of Flavobacteriales bacterium. Lineage (GTDB taxonomy): Bacteria > Bacteroidota > Bacteroidia > Flavobacteriales > BACL11. The sequence continues at coordinate 5,964 of PAZP01000031.1, read as the reverse complement.
ATATGTAACAACACGCATTCCAGACAGTCCCCTTACAACTATCTTTTGAATACCTAAACCAGAAGAAATTATATCAACACCATTAAGTTGTGCTATACTCTCTACCATCGAATTTGATGAAAGAAATTGAATTGATTTCTTTTCAATACTTGTTAATTTATTATTTCCTAATTCACTAAAATTTTCTGTAACACCTATCTCATCTAAAGCAACGTGTAATCTTTCTAATATAACCTCTAAGTCTTTCTCTGTTTTATACTGAATTATCTTAGATGAAAATCCATGTTTATAAATATTGATATAGGAATTTTTTGAAAGTTCTTGATTAAATAAATATATCCCCTTTTCATCACTATTAATAAGTATTTTTTGATCTGCTAAAAATATAGTAGCCCCTTCGATTGGATTATTATCTGAATCTAAAACAACACCTTTTGTTTGTGCGTATGTGAAAATAATATTCATCATTAAAAATGATGAAAAAAATAGTTTTTTCATAAAAATTTGAAATTAGAAGACACATTGTATCTAGAAAATACTCTGTATCAAATTATATAATATTAGTTAGATTTATATTATATAATGAGGCGGGGATTTATTTCGGAAATTATTTAAATCTTTAATAGGAATATTAAAATATAAATCCCTAAAAGAATCTAGAAAAAAGATATTATTGTTTAATTCGGATATATGATTAACTAAATGATCGCATATGAGATTATGGTCACATAATAAACATAAATCTTTCTCTTTTTGATAATGATTTTGATGAGAACAAGTAAAGTCGTTATTAGAATTTAATTCACAAGATATTTTACTTGAACTACAGCTAGAATGTTTATGTTTTGAATAACAACTGCTTTCAGCATGAAAACAATTTTCATGATGATCAAGCATTATATTAGGAACTAAGTATAACACATAGACAACAAGAAAAAATATTGAATATATAAACCTCTTCATTTAAATGCAAATATAAAACTATTATAAATAGTGAACTAGTTATGAATTAAAAATTCATAAAAGATTTAAGAGAAAGTTCTTTTGCTTTTGCTTCTATCATAACATCAACATTATATCCATATGTATCTGGAAGATTATTAATATAATCAGAATGTGCCTGTGGTTTAATAGCACTATCATTCTCGTTTTTTGATTTTGATTCTGAATAATGAACTACAGGAGTTATATTTTTTGGCCAAGTAGAAATTGAAAGTTGTAATGCCTCTTTTTCTGACAAACCACCTGTACAAAAATGATGATGATGATAATCAAATACTATAGGTATACCTATTTTTTCATGAATATACATTAAATCCTTAACTGAATACATTGAAGGTTTATCATCATTCTCAATTGTAAGTCTGCTTCTTATATCCAAAGATAAATTTCGAAAATTAGAGCAAAATCTATCCATTGCTTTTTTTTTATCCCCATAAACTCCATTACAATGAATATTAATTTTATTAAACGGTGATTTTTCTAAATCTAATAAATTGAATAATTGGGCGTGCATATTTAAATCAGTAATTGTATTATCAACAACTGATTTTTTTGGTGAAACTAAAACATTATATGGTCCTGGATGACTTGTTAATCTGATTTTATGTTTTTTGACATACTTTCCTATAACACTTAAAACATCTTTAATTTCTTTAAACTGAGGCAAATCATATAAGTTATAGTTAGATGACCATGGAAAAATATCTGAAGATACTCTAAAAAATGTGATGCCATGTTTTACATTCCACTTTAGAATTTTATATAAATCTTTTACATTTAATAAAGATAATTCCCCTGCATACTCTAAACCTCTTTTAAGAAATGTATTCTTAACCATACCTCTATTAGTTGTAACCTTATCTTTTTGTTTTGACAATGTTAAATTTATACATGCATACCCTAGCCTCATAACAAATCTTGGATTGAGTTAATGTTTTTTAAACTAATATATGGAAATGATAATTCTTTTTTCAAGCTATAATATGAATTTAAACCACCAACACAAATAGAATCACTATGATCTAATCTCAAAGTATTAGTTTCATCATAAAATTTATCATTTGATATTATATGCTCAACTTCTCCAACAACTAATTTGGAATTGCTAGTTTTTAATTTTACTACTTCCTTAAGTTTTAATCCAATTTTAATTTTACTTTCTTCTACAAATGGAGCATAAAAATCATCTATGTATTGTTCTGTAAGATTACATAAAGAAAACTCAGATATATTTGCATTAAACTTTAATGATGTATAATGAGAATTCTTAATAATTGATGTATTTACATGATTTAAAGTATAAACTTTGTTTGCCATAATATTTTGATACGTATCTCTCCTATTATTTTTAGTTGTTCTTAGAAAAAATCCGAATAAGGAAGGATTGCTATTAATATGTACAATGGAGCTAAATATTGCTAGATTTGGAACATTTTCTTTGCTCTTTGTACCTATTAATAAAGCAGGTTTTATACCAGAAATTGAATTCATAAGATTAATTCTTTGAATTCTATCTAAGTTATTTATTGATTTTTTATTTAAATACATGAAACTAAATTAATCTGGAGTCATAAGCCCAATGCAACAGGGCTTGCCTTTGCTTTCTCCTACAATTAAGATCACCCGTTGTGCAATTTTTTTTTATTGCTCCTGCATGTCTTTTGATTTGTATCCACCTTTTAATCTGCCTGATATCTTCATCAATAATTCTTCTACCCATATAATAACGACAATACCACTGAAACCAACCTCTGGGATCATCTTTGTAAATCCAGCCTTTATCCTTCCAATGAGATAATGGTAAAGATGCGCTTACTTTAAAAAAATTACATTCAATATTTTTACATTTTGGTGACAACTTAGCATCTAAAAACCACTCACTTGGGAATTCATCAATACAATCTGTCATATATTTACCACTAAAAATACCCAATTTCAATAATTGAGAAGGTGTTAATTGAGGCTTAAAATCAATATGAAAATTTTTACCTATTTCTTCAGATAAAAAATAAGTGTATCCTTTTTGCATTTTATCATTGACAACAACTTTGGTCATAATTTTATTTTAGACATACCCCCATCAACACTAATATTCTGTCCTGTTATCCATGAAGATTCATCTGAAAGTAAAAAGTTTATTAATGAAGAAATATCACCAGAACTACCTACTCTTTTTAATGGGTGATTATTACTTATTCTTTCCAATGCTTTTTCATTTGACAACATTCTTTGAGACATGTTACTTTTAAAAATTGATGGTGATATGCAATTGACTCTAATTTTTGGAGACCATTCTGCTGCAAGTGATTGCATTAAACCAACAATTGCAGATTTTGAAACTGCAATAGAACTATGAAATGGCATACCTAATTTTGATGCTACTGTACTAAACAACACAACTGAAGAGCCTGCGTTAAATTTATTTTGATAATGCTTTAATATGTTTATTAATCCAAGGACATTGATATTAAAATCATTCTGGAAATCTGATAATTCGATTCTTTGAAATTGTTTAAGATTAATAGTACCTGGAAAATATACCAATCCATCTATATTTTCTTCTGTATTAAGGTATGTATTGGTGTCCAAAACATCAAAGTCTTTAATATCACTATAATCAACATTCCTACTCATTCTAATAAAATTATAAGTATCGCTATAATTATTGTAAAGCTTATCACAGGAAGCGCTGCTTGAACCTATTAAAAGTATATTTTTCATTTTTAAATTAATTAATTAATAATATTATTAGTAATGTAATACAATACAATGAGTGCAAATAAATAGTAGCCCAATTGGAATTTATCAGACTTCGTTTGTTATAATTCTTAAAAATTTTAGAAATAATACTAACTCCAAAAAATATTGAAAATAATACAGCTATTAAGCTATATAGATTTTGAATATATAAAGAGAATATTACTGCCGAAACCATAAATCCTATGAATATGGCAACATAAATCCATCTACTTTTTTTCTTCCCAAACGTTACAACTAAATGATTTTTTCCTGTCTTGGCATCACTAAGAGAATCAGGAAACTGGTTTATAAGTAAAATATTAGTTGTTAATAATCCTAGAGGAATTCCAAGTAATAAACAGTGTAAAAAATATGGATTACTAAAGTTTAAAAAATCTCCATTAAAAATAGCAAAGCCTGTACCTATAGTTAATAAAGGCCCAAAGGCTAAAAAAATTGAAAGTTCACCTAGACCTCTTCTTGCAACTAATCTAAGTGGTCTTGCTGTATAATAATATCCAAGAAAAAATCCTGCTTTAGCAACAGCAAAAGCACCAAATAAATTAGAAGATGTGAGATTAAAACAAAGTAATACACCTAATCCAATAGCAATACCGCAAAGTACGTACGCAAGAATTTTTGTATTTTTTATATTTATAAGTCCTAATTCTATTGCTCTACTTCCACCTGAAAGCTGTTGGAAATATTGTGTATTTGCTTCGTCAGTACCATCCTTATTATCAAAGTAGTCATTAAAAACATTTATAGATAGATGAGCGAAAAATATCGCGAAGACACACAAAAGTAAATTGTAGGGATTAAATAAATTATCACCGTAAAACGCAAAATATGCTGCTGTCAAAAAGATTGGCAAAATAGATACAGATGTAAATGGCATTCTAGTAATAGCTAACCACTTAATTAATTTTGTGGTTGATTTTATGTGAACATTTACATTCTTATCTATTAATTCGGTTACACCACAATACCCTGTTTGAGGATTATTTTTACCATTTTTAAAAGTAGGGGTAATTCTGATTTTTGCATTTATATTTTCTCCCTTTTTATTTACAAATATTGTTTCTCCAATATACTCTCCATCCTTAACCGCTGTATCTAACCAGTTAGCTACATTCTGTAAAACAATTTCACCTGGAGAAAAAATAGACACTCGTTTTTTACCAACTAGCTCTTCTTTGTTATAACCAAAAATCTTTTCAGCGTCCTGATTCATTGTTTCTATGACACCTTCCATGTCACATGTTATTGTACTTTTCATAAAATTTAAATTATAAAAGGGCTAGCTTCATAATTAAACTAGATGCTAGCCCTTGATTAACTAACTAAAAATATTAACTATAACTTCTTTATTATTTTAATAATTTGACCATTATCATAAACATCAAATAATATTTGATTATTTAAATTTTTATTCACTTTTTTTCCTAAAATATTGATAGTGTACATATAATTAGGCTTATTAGTATTAGATAAATTCAAAATATTAGATGGTGTTGGAGGTAATAAGACAGCATCAATAACATGTACTACTCCATTATCAGCAATAATATCTGCTACCGTTACCATTGCATTATCAATATAAACTCCATTAGAATTTATTGTAACTGTTACATCTGTACCTAATAATGTGGTCACAACCTGATTGTTAGATAACATGGTAGACATTACACTATCTCCAACAACATGATGCAGTAAAATATCTGTTAATTGTGGAATATCATTTAATAATGCAGTTACTGTTCCTGCAGGCAATAAATTAAATGCTGCATCTGTTGGTGCAAATAACGTGAATGGTCCAGAACCTGATAATGTGCCATCTAACGAACATGCATCTATTGCAGTCTTTAAAGTAGTATGATCTGATGAATTAGCTACTATATCATATACTGAATTTGTACAGGCATTCCAATAGGGACTACTAGGGTCATTTGGCATAACAACAATTTCAGTTGTTGGATCATAATCAACACCTGGCACTAAAATATTGGCATTATCTACAAACACGACCTGATGAGTAATAAAATTATATATGTAAGCTTGATGACATGTTCCACATGTATCTACAAGTGCAGTCCCATTAGTTATGCCATTACAATCTACTGGTGGTAATAAAACAGCATCAATAACATGTACTACTCCATTATCAGCAATAATATCTGCTACCGTTACCATTGCATTATCAATATAAACTCCGTTAGAATT
>PAZP01000030.1 GCA_002715565.1 Flavobacteriales bacterium | reverse complement strand
GTTAAAATAAAATACGCTTGCCAGTAATATCAAAATATATTTCATATAACAAATATACTAACAAAAAACTAAAAAAGAAAGAAATATCACAAAGCATTGAAAATCAGGCGTTTATTAAAAAAAATAAAATTGCTTCAAATAAAATAGTTGACATTAGACACCACTAAGCATTAAAAGCGTCTTAAAACGTCTTAAAACGCCTTGTTTTTTTAAATTTTACTTATTTTTTTCAAATATGTATATTTGAGAAGAGTATCCTTTTTTGCTGAAAGCTCCAATTAAATTAGATGCAAAGCCAATTATAAAACTTTTAATAAAATTATATTTACCGTTTCTATATTTTTCGCTTAATAAAGATATATAAAATGAATCAAAAAGCATCGGTTTTTTTTGCACTAGTTTAAATCCGTGTTTTTTAAATAATTTTACAACTGCTTTGCTCGAAAAGTGCCAATAATGTATAGGAACATCCCAAGCAGCCCAATACTCTTTATAGTAATCGCAATCCCATGATTCATGATTGGGCACAGCAATAAAAGCCTTTCCGTCTTCTGAAAGTATTTTTTTAATTTGTTGAATCAAATTATTTAGATTATCCACATGTTCTAGAACATGCCATAGAGAGATAGATTTAATTTCTCCTTTTTTAAAATTAGACAAATCAGTATTTCCAGTGACAGATAAATTATAGTTTTTTTCAGCCAGAGCTCTTGCTTTTTTTGAAGGCTCTACCCCGTGAGTTTCAAATCCACTTTTAGCACATGCATTCAAAAATTCTCCTGTGCCGCAACCATAGTCAAGATGAACCCGGCCTTTTGTATTTTTTTTCAACAACCACACCTTTCTTTCGGTGGTATAAATTCTAACTAATTGATAAACCCAATCAAAAAAACTACTTTTCCTATTCGTGTGAGATATATAGTTTTCAGACTCGTAAAACTTGTATATTTCGTTTTCTGACGGTCTAGGACTGGTTATTTTTAACAAACATGTTTCACATGAAACAATTAGAAACTCGTCTTCACTAACAGTATGATCTCTACAGTTTATGTAATGAATTAAATCTTCATTGTTGCATATTGGACAATTTTTTATTTTTATCATCTTCCTAAATATATAAGCAATATATTAATATCTGCGGGAGATATACCGCTGATTCTAGAAGCTTGTCCAATAGTTTTTGGACTAATATCGGCTAATTTTTCCTTAGCTTCATTTGAAATCGAGTGAAGTTTATTATAATCAAGAGAGTCAGGTATAATTATACCCTCAAGTCTTTTTAACTTGTCAGCAACCTCTTTTTCTCGATTTAAATACCCTCCGTATTTGATTTCTATTTCTGCTTGTTCAATTACCGCCTTATTAAAGTTGTTTTGATCAAGAAATTTCTTTAAGTCTAAACATACTTTAAGATTTTCTATTGAAATGTGTGGACGTGAAAGAATCGTAATTATTTTGACTTTTTGTCTGATTTCAGCACTTTTTTTCGAACGCAACATTGGATTGACCTCTTCAGGTATAGCGCTAGTTTTTTTAATAAACTGTAATAATAAATCAGTTTGAGCTTCTTTAATCTTTAATTTTTCTAATCTTTTTTTTGATGCAAGACCAAGCTTATATGCTTTTTTTGTTAGTCTTTTATCCGCGTTGTCTTGTCTTAGAAGTAATCTGTATTCAGCTCTTGAGGTAAACATTCTATAAGGCTCATCTGTTCCCTTAGTAATTAAATCATCAATTAAAACACCAATGTATGCTTCAGATCTATCTAAAGTAAAGCTTTCTTTTTTATGTGTATTCTGATGAGCATTAATACCAGCAATTAATCCTTGTGATGCGGCTTCTTCGTAGCCAGTTGTTCCATTTATTTGGCCACAGAAAAATAAGTTTTTAATTATTTTAGTTTCTAGCGTATGTTTTAATTGTGTTGGAGGAAAATAATCATATTCTATAGCATAACCCGCCCTAAACATTTTGACATTTTCAAGGCCTTTTATTTTTCTAAGTGCTTGTAACTGAGTTACTTCTGGAAGTGATGTTGAAAAACCATTTAAATATATTTCAATTGTATCTTTACCTTCAGGCTCAATGAATAGTTGATGTCTGTTTTTGTTTGAAAAACGCTCAATTTTATCTTCTATTGACGGACAATATCTAGGGCCTATGCCTTTGATCCTCCCATTAAACATAGGCGAATCTTTAAAACCCTCTTTTAAAATATTATGAACCTCTGGAGATGTATAAGTTATGTGACAAGGGAGTTGTTTTTCTAATTTTTTTTCTGATAAATACGAGAAGTTAATTAATTCTTTATCTCCTTCTTGTTTTTCAGTAAAACTGTAGTTAATAGTTCTTCCATCCAGCCTTGGAGGTGTACCTGTTTTCATCCTCCCTCTTTTAAACTTAAGTTCAATTAATTGCTTTGTTATACCCTCTGCTGCAGGTTCTCCTGACCGGCCTCCTTTATAGTTTTTTTTACCTAAATGAATGATACCATTTAAGAAAGTTCCGTTACACAAAATAACGGATTTGCTATTTATTTTTATCCCCATCTTTGTAATTACACCAACAACTTCCTTGTTATTAATAATCAAATTATCAACGGTATCTTGCCAAAAATCTATATTTTTATTCTTTTCCAGTGTTATCCGCCATTCTCTCTCAAATATTTTTCTATCACATTGTGCTCTAGGACTCCACATAGCTGGCCCTTTACTTTTATTTAGCATTCTAAATTGAATAGCAGATTTATCAGTGATTATTCCAGTCATACCACCCAGCGCATCAATTTCTCTTATAATTTGACCTTTTGCCACACCCCCCATAGCTGGATTGCATGACATTCGCGCTATTGTTTCTAGGTTTTGCGAGATCAACATTACTTTTGAACCTAAAACCGCAGATGCATGTGCAGCTTCACACCCAGCGTGCCCGCCACCAACAACAATAACATCATATTTTTCCTCTAATTGCATTGATTAATTTCTTTGTATTTTGCAAGATAATAATTCTCTTTTTTGCGCATTAGCTCTTTTTCACTTTTTGTTTTATCATTATAACCTAACAAATGTAATAAACCATGAATTACCACTCTATAAAATTCTGTTAAAAATGAAACATTGTATTTTTTAGCATTTTCCACAATCCTTTCTAAACTTATAAGTATATCACCAGAAATAATATCTTTTTCACAATAATCAAAAGTAATCACATCAGTAAAATAGTCATGATTGAGGTACTTAATATTAATATTTAACAAATAATTATCGTCGCAGAATAAACACACAATATCACCAACTTCTTTAGTTTCTGAAAGAATAATTTTTTTTATCAAGCGTTCAGTTTCAGTAGTATTAATTTTTTTTATACTTGTTAGATTTTGAAATGAAATCATTTAATTTTTTTTAATAATAATATTAAAATAATTATCTACCTTTTTTTTATAATAAGGTTTAAGCTGTAAGGGTTTAGTTTTATATAGTTCTTGATAATCTTCTTTTAGTTTAATATATTGAAGATACTTATCATTATCATCAAAAGAAATTTGTTCTTTCCATTCGTTTGCTTTTCTTTCATTTTTTTCTTTTTCTTCTTCTCTTTTGGCGTCATCAAAATCAAGTAGTTTGGTAATAATTTCTTCTTGTCTTTTGAAAGACTCATTAGTTATATTATCATTTACTATATCCTTTTCATTTTCTTCCATTTCTTCTAAAAGTTTGTCAATATTTCCTTTTTCACCATTCCTACCTATTTCGTCTCTTAATTCTAGAAGTTGTTTTCTTATTTCCTCTTGTTTTCTAGCTAATTCCATTAATTCTTTTGCTCCTTTCCCATTTTTTTTCTTTCCATTCTTCATTTTTTTATTTAATTCTTTTTGTGAATTTTTTATTTGAGACATTGACGGTTTGTTGCAATTTTTAGGCTTATTACAATTTCTAGGTTTATTACAATTTGAAGATAAAGATTCTAAATCTTGTTGCATTTGTTCAAGCACCTCTGATAGCAATAACGCCAAGTTATTCATGGATGTCATAACAAATTGTTGATCTGCCATCCCCTTTTTTATATCTCTTTTTTCTAAATTAGTTAAAGCCCTCTTAATATTTTTATTAATCAATGATATTTCCTCATTAATTATAGCCTCTAATTGTACTACGCGCTTACTTAATGCAAATAATGAATCCTTTACTATTTTACTATCATTATGTATTTTCTTTTGTTTTTTTACATGCACAACAAATTGTGGACTATTTTTAGGAGTTTTCTTTATTATTTCCATTAATTCTTCTTGATCAAAAGAAAGTGAAATAAGGTTTTCAAGAATTTCTCTTAAGGTTTGCATGTTTTCACTTGCCTTTTCAGAATCACCACTCATTTGTAACCCTTCCATTTTTTCTGTTAATTCCTCTATTTTCTGCAGAGCGTTTTTTTGTGTTTTATTAGCCTTTTTTTTGTTATTTTTATTAATCTCGTCCACACTTTTTTGCATAAGATTTTGAATGTCTTGCTCTATTTCTTGTGTTTTCGGCATATTATTTTTTCTTTCTAACTCAGCGTTCTTTTTTCTAAGGTTTTGTAAATCTTTAACAACATCATTCATCTGTTTCTGTAAAGAAAGTTGTTGTTTTAATACATCTTCATGTTTTGTTTTTGTTATTAGTTGTTTTTGTTCTTCCTTAATCTCGTTTAATTTTTTGATAATGTTTTCAAGATTTTGTTCAAATTCTAATTGTTTAAATAATTCTAATTCACGTTCTAGTTCTTTTTCAATATTTAAAGACTGATTTTCTAATTTATCAAGTAAGGCTTTTAACTTTTCTTTATTAGCTTCATTTAATATTTTCTCAAGTTCTTCAATAATTTTTTTATCTTCTTCATTAATAATTTTCTTCATTAATTCTTCTAGCTTTCTTTGTTTTTCTTCCAAAGAACTACTTGGTTTCAGTTTATTTTTTAAGTTTTTACTGTTTTGTTTTTGTGTTTGCTCAACTTTTGCTATTAATTTTTTTTGTTTTTCTATTAAATCTTTTATTTTTTGTTTGTCTAACCAATCAAGTTCTTTTTTAGATAGAATATTTTTATTTAAGTCAGCTATATCTTTTTTAATATTATCCGTAACATTTAATGATGTGTTAAAGCCAGCCTTTGTTTTTTGATTTCCCATATCTATTTTATCAATTAGATCATTAAAAGAAAGCTCACTATATTTAAAGTAATCACTGTTAGTAAATTTATTTCCGTTTATTGCATCATTGTCCCAAACAGAAAAATAGTATGTTATTTCATCACCAGGATTCAAGCCTAGATTGCTAAAATTGTATTGATAGAAAAATTGCTCATCTGTTAGTTTTTTGATGGTAATATTTTTACTGACTAAACTATCATCACTAGAACCGGTTATTTTATAATTAAAACTAAGCTTGCTAAGCCCATAATCGTCTGATATATTACCACTAAATAAATACTGTGATGAGATGGAGTCATATTGTGTTTCTAGTTTAATTTTAGGAAATTCGTCTTTAACAACTGAGATTAAATACTTTAAAGTATCACTCAATTCATAAGAGTTTTGAGTAATAATACTGTATTGCATAGTATTATTTATTAATTTTTTGTGTTCAAAAAAACTGTTTGTTTTTTTTCTAACGGTATCTTTTTCAAAACAAAAAATCATGTTTTCAGTGTCTTTTATATCAATTTTCCATTTCAGAATAGACCCATTAGGAACAGTTAAATCACCATTATTTTGAATGGTTTCGTCTATTAGTTTTGTATGTTTCGGATAATCAATAAATACGGAAAGATTAACAACTTTAGGCATTAATAGAACACGAAGTTTATACTCTTCACTTTTATACCCCCCCCCAAGAACATGAAAATTGATATCCGAAGTAATATTTTTTAGTAAATATTTAAAGTTCTTATCATTTATTTTTTGCATTTTAAAAGAGGTGCTATTAATTTCTATGAACATTTCTGCAGGTATTCTTTCACCAGTTAAGTTTATTTCTAAAAGAAAATCATTGTATTGTATCGATTCTAAAGGGGTGTTAAAAATAATGTTATATGGGGCTTTTGGAGCAAAAAAAGTGTTGTGCTTAATTATTCTTGCAGAACTTTCTGTGATAATATGTTCTTTATTCGATACAAAAAATAAAAATATAACAAACGATGGTAGAGCGACCCATTTAATGTGTTTTAAGTTTTCTGAAATATCAATTGCTTTTTTAAAAGGCACAGGCTTTATATTTGCAATTTTTTGATCGATGCTAGCTGAGATTAACTTATTATCTTGTTCAGACATTTCGTTTAACTCAAGTATATTAATCAGTTTATCTTCTACTTCTACAAAATGCAAGCCAATTATTTTAGCCGCTTCTTTATAGGAGATGACGTTGCCAATTTTTAATAAAAGCAATAGTGGATATAAAATAAATTTAGCAAAAGAAATACTCATACTTACAATATACAACCAAAATAAGAGCGTTCTTTTTTGTACATTTAGCTGTCCAAAATATTCAATCAGAGAGAAAAAAATAGATATTAATAAGAAAAAAGATGTGAAGTAAATTAAACCCTCAACGGCTTTATTAAAGTAATATTTTTTTATAAAGCTATTGAGTTTCTCAAATAAGTTTTGCTTGTGTTTTACATTCATTTTACAAAAATACAATTTAATAAATATCTAAATAATTTAGAGTTGTGATAGAAACAATTATCTTTGTTTTTAATTATGTCTACAAAAGTAAGAGTAAGATTTGCGCCTAGCCCAACAGGTCCTTTACACATAGGAGGAGTAAGAACCGCATTATATAATTATTTGTTTGCAAAAAATAAAGGAGGAAAAATGATTCTTCGAATTGAAGACACTGACCAAACACGATTTGTTGAAGGAGCAGAAGAATATTTGATTGACGCACTTAAATGGTGTGGTATCAAATTAGACGAGTCAGTAGTTGATGGTGGAAAATATGGACCATATAGGCAATCTGAAAGAAAAGAAAGTTATTTTCCTTTTGCACAAAAATTGGTTAAAAAGGGCTATGCGTATTATGCATTTGATACAGCAGAAGAATTATCAGAGATGCGGGAAAGGCTGAAAAATGCAGGAGTCCCTTCTCCTCAATATAACGCTATTACTAGAAATTCAATGCAAAATTCTTTATCTCTTTCAGAAACAGAGGTTGCTTCAAGAATGAATTCAGGGAGACCTTATGTAATACGCATAAAAATACCTAGAAATGAGGAAATTAAATTAAAAGATAAAATTAGAGGCTGGGTTGTTGTTAACACCAACAATATGGATGATAAAGTTATTTTTAAATCTGACGGAATGCCAACATATCATTTAGCAAATGTTGTTGATGATTATAGCATGAAGATCACACATGTGATAAGAGGGGAAGAGTGGCTGCCTTCTGCACCCCTTCATGTTCTTTTATATAGATATTTAGGTTGGGAAGATAAAATGCCAGAATTTGCACATTTACCATTAATTTTAAAGCCAGAGGGACATGGAAAATTAAGCAAAAGGGACGGAGATAGACTGGGATTTCCTGTTTTTCCAACTCAGTGGAAAAACCCACAAACAGGAGAAATAAGTTCTGGTTATAGAGAGTGCGGGTATTTAAAAGAAGCATTTATAAATATGTTAGCTTTTTTAGGATGGAATCCAGGAACATCACAAGAACTATTTACACTTGAAGAGCTTATAAAATCCTTTTCATTAGAAAGAGTTGGAAAGTCTGGAGCTAAGTTCGATTTTGATAAAACAAGATGGTTTAATCAACAATATTTAAGAAAAAAAACAAATAGTTCTTTAGCTAAAGAATTAAATATTTTATTAAAGAATAAAGGAATTGATGCGAAAATAGATTATATAGAAGCGGTTTGTATGCAGTTAAAAGAAAGAGCAACTTTTATACATGAAATGTGGGAGGAAGGGCAATATTATTTTATAACTCCTACAGCTTATGATGAAAAAACTATCCGCAAGAAGTGGAGCAAAGAAACACCAAGACATCTCAACAATTTAAAAGAAAAGCTAGTAAGCCTAAATAATTTTTCTTCTGAAAATATAGAAAACGTCTTCAAAGCATATTTAGAAGAGAGTAAAATAGGAATGGGAAAATTATTACCACAATTTAGACTTTCTTTAACAGGACTTGCTATGGGGCCTTCACTTTTTGAGATAGCCTCTCTTATAGGAAAAAAAGAGACTCTTAAGAGAATAGAAATAGCAATTATTAAAATCCAACAATGATATTAATCAAAGTATTAGGTATTAAAGTCTTTGCTCACCATGGCCACTTACCTGAGGAGGCTGTTTTGGGAGGTCAATTTATTATAAATGTATGGGTAAACGTGAATTCTTGTACTGTAGAAGCAACAGATGATTTACAAGATACAGTTGATTATGTGCAAATTATTGAAATTGTAAGACAACAGATGAAAAAAAGAGCAAACATGATCGAAGTTCCCGCGAAGAGAATTGTAAATGCCATTTTAATGCTAGACAAGGTTGAAAATGTTAAGGTTGAGGTTGAAAAGGTCCAGCCTCCGGTAAATGCAAATTTTGAAAAAATATCTGTAACGATAGAAGGAAATAATTAACATAGATAATTATTTATACTTACGGCTTTCATTATTTTTGAATTTAATTTTTCTATAGATATTCTATTTTGAAGCATAGAATCTCTCTCCCTAATTGTAACAGTGTTATCTTCTATTGTTTGATGATCTATTGTTATGCAGAAAGGCGTACCTATAGCATCTTGTCTTCTGTAACGTTTACCTATAGAATCTTTTTCTTCATAAACACAATTAAAATTATATTGAAGTTGCGCCATTATTTCTCTTGCTTTTTCAGGCATACCATCTTTTTTTGTTAGAGGAAGTATAGCGGCTTTTAATGGAGCTAATACAGGAGGTATTTTCAAAACAACTCTAGATTCACCATGTAAAAGTTTCTCTTCTGTGAAAGAATGACAGAGTACAGATAAAAACATTCTGTCTAGACCAATTGAGGTTTCAATAACATAGGGCACATAGCTTTCATTTATTGTTGGGTCAAAATATTGAATTTTTTTTGTTGAAAGTTCTTGATGCGCTTTTAAATCAAAATCTGTTCTTGAGTGAATGCCTTCCAATTCTTTAAAACCAAAAGGATATTTAAATTCAATATCTAAGGCGGCATTTGCGTAGTGAGCTAAATTTTCATGTTCATGAAAACGATAATTTTTTTCTCCCATATTTAAAGAATTGTGCCAATTCATTCTAGAGTTCTTCCAATATTCATACCATTTCATTTCACTACCGGGTTGAACAAAAAATTGCATTTCCATTTGTTCAAACTCCCTCATTCTAAAAATAAATTGACGAGCAATAATTTCATTACGAAATGCTTTTCCAATTTGCGCAATACCAAAAGGTATTTTCATTCTTGTAGTTTTTTGTACATTTAGAAAATTAACAAAGATTCCTTGCGCAGTTTCAGGTCGTAAATATAAATCTGATGCCCCTTGTTCTGTAGCGCCTACTTTTGTTTTAAACATTAGATTAAACTGCCTAACATCTGTCCAATTACAGGTCCCAGAAACAGGGCACTTAATCTTTAGCTCTTCAATTAAGGTTTTTATTTTATCAAATTTTTTTGTAGATATAAAGAGATTTATAGAATCTTGTATATATTTGATTTTTTTATATCGTTCTAATATTCTTTTGTTAGTTGATATAAATTTTTCTTTATCAAATGTTTTACCATAGCGTTTACTAGCTTTTGTACAATCTTTTTCTATTTTCTCTTCAATTTTTGAAATAAACTCGTCAATTAAAATATCAGCTCTATATCGTTTTTTAGAATCTTTATTATCAATTAAAGGATCATTAAACGCATCAACATGACCAGAAGCCTTCCAAGTATTTGAATGCATGAAAATCGCGGAATCTAATCCCACAATATTTTCATTTAACTGGACCATTGATTTCCACCAATATTGTTTGATGTTATTTTTTAACTCTACTCCATATGGACCGTAATCATAAGTAGCAGACAAGCCATCATAAATTTCTGATGATGGAAAGATATAACCATATTCTTTACAGTGAGATATTATTTTTTTCAAAAGTTGATTTTCATTTGTCATAGTACAAAAATAACAATTCAATACATTATTTGTATAGATTTGTAATATGATTCAAGTTGGAGATAAAATAATTTCATTAGATATATTTGAAAAATACTTTGTATGTGATTTAAATTCATGCAAAGGATCTTGTTGTGTGGAAGGTGATTCTGGCGCACCTCTTTTGGATGAAGAAAAAAAGTATTTAATCAATAACTACGATAAAGTAAAGCCTTATATGAGCCGGGCAGGTAAAATAGCAATAAAGAAAAAAGGAATAGCAGAACTAGATTCAGACAATGATTTAACAACCACACTTGTTAACAATAAAGAATGTGCTTTTGTAATCTTTGAAAATGGGATAGCAAAATGCTCTATAGAAAAAGCTTACAATGACGGTAAAATAAATTTCAAAAAACCAATTTCATGTCATCTGTTTCCTATAAGAACACAAAAGTATAAGGATTTTGAAGCCATAAACTTTGAAGAAATTAAAAGCTGCAAGCCTGCATGTAAATGCGGCAATGAATTAGAGATACCTTTATATATTTTTTTAAAGGAAGCGTTAATACGTCATTATGGTAAGTCTTGGTATAATGATCTTTTACAAGCTGCTAAATTGCTAAAAAAACAACTATATTTTTAAATATTTTCGATCTATATAAAAGGTTCCAAAAGGAATAACTGAAGCACCAAGAATAAAGAGAATGGTTTTTGTTTTCCACTCTTCTTTAAAACTAAAGAAAACACCTAATATTATATAGCAAATAAATAAAATACCATGGGGCATACCCAGCAACTTCACATAATATTCATTATTCATAAAATATTTTATAGGAACAGCAATTAATAGTAATAAATATGAAACACCTTCTAGAAAAGCTATTACCCTAAATATTTTTTTAGTCATTATTTAAATGCATTTTCACCAGTAATATCTAAACCTGTTATTAATAAATGTATATCATGTGTACCCTCATAAGTAATAACGGATTCTAAATTCATCATATGTCTCATTATGGAATATTCTCCCGTAATCCCCATAGCTCCTAAAACTTGTCTTGCATCTCGGGCAATTTTTAAAGCCATTGCTACATTATTTCTTTTGCACATTGAGATTTGTGCTGATGAAGCTCGACCTTCATTTCTTAAAACAC
Organism: Flavobacteriales bacterium; assembly: GCA_002715565.1. Lineage (GTDB taxonomy): Bacteria > Bacteroidota > Bacteroidia > Flavobacteriales > BACL11. The sequence continues at coordinate 2,818 of PAZP01000030.1, read as the reverse complement.
CTAGCCTCCATGTTAAAAATTGAGCTTTTGTGATTTCTGTAATCATTTCCGCTAATTTTTTTTGTTGCAACTGAAATGACGCTATAGGTCTGCCAAATTGTACTCTTTCTTTAGAATATCTTAATGCTGTATCATAACAATCCATAGCTGTTCCTATTGTGCCCCATGCAATGCCATATCTTGCTGAGTCTAAACAACCTAGAGGAGCGCCTAAGCCATCTTTATTTGGAAGAATGTTTTCTTTTGGGATTTTAACATCATCAAACACTAATTCTCCAGTAGAAGAAGCCCTTAGACTCCATTTCCCGTGAGTTTCAGGCGTGCTAAAACCCTCCATACCTCTTTCAACAATCACGCCTTTTATCCTTCCCTCTTCATTTTTAGCCCAAACAACTGCAATGTCTGAAAAGGGAGAATTAGAAATCCACATTTTAGATCCATTTAAAATATAATAATCACCTAAATCTTTGATGTTAGTTTTCATACCTCCTGGATTTGACCCGTAATCTGGCTCTGTAAGACCAAAACATCCAATAAACTCTCCAGTTGCCAATTTTGGTAAATATTTAGTTCTTTGTTCTTCAGAACCATATTTCCAGATGGGATACATTACTAATGAAGATTGCACAGATGCTGTTGAGCGAATCCCACTATCACCCCTCTCAAGTTCTTGCATAATTAAACCATAAGAAATTTGATCTAATCCGCTTCCCCCATATTCTACAGGTATATATGGACCAAATCCACCTATTTCTGCTAAACCAGGGATTATGGTTTTTGGAAATTCTGCTTTTTGACAAGCATCTTCAATAATTGGTGAAATTTCTTTTTTCACCCATTCTCGAGCAGAAGCTCTTATTAATTTATGTTCTTCTGTTAGTAATTCATCTAACAAGAAATAATCAGGCGCTTGAAATAAATCAGTTTTCATATTAAAATAATTTTTTACAAAAGTATGTATTTTATGAATATTAGGTGTAATAAGAAAATTATCTTTGTGAGTATTTTCAACAGAGAACATGAAAGAATATGTAAACCTTTATGCTTATAAAGATAATTTTTTTCTGATATTAACAATATCATTTTTATTAATTTCAATATTAAAGTCAATATATTGGAAGCATACGATTTTATTGTTGAAGGGATTGTTTTATCAACGTTACTCTAATCAATTTTTAAGAGAGGATAATGTTTTTACAGAAAGAGTAAATATTATTACTTCCTTCATATTAATACTTAATTTATCATTATTAATTGCATATTTTTTTGATATTACATTATTATATAAATTGATGCTGATAATTATAAAGGTTGCATTATTTTACTTAATTAAGGTTGTCATTATATGGTCGATTAGTAAAGTGTTTATGTTAAGAGAAATAGGCAAATTAGCAATATTTTTTTCCTTATTATTTGATAGAGCTTTTGGGATTTTAATTTTCCCGTTTTTATTTTTTTTGTATTTTTTCTTTTTTGAAACAATTATTATATCAACTTTAATAATTTTACTTTTAATAACTTTCTTTATTTTAAAGATTTTTTGGTTATGGAAAATTGGTAAATTTAATTTTGGTTTTTCTCATTTTTATATTTTTTTATATCTTTGCATCGTTGAAATTTTTCCCGTTTTATTGCTAGTGAAAAATAAAATATAACAATTTATTATGCAAATCAAGAAAGTTAAATCGATATTAATTTCACAACCAAAGCCAGAGGGGAAATCACCTTATTCTACACTTGAAAAGAAGTATAAACTAAAAATAGATTATAGACCTTTTATACATGTTGAAGAAATAACGCCGCTAGAGTTTAGAGAACAAAGAATATCTATACTTAATCATGATGCTGTAATTTTTACTTCAAAGCATTCAATGGATCATTATTTTGGCATGATGGAAAAATTAAGACTTCGAATACCTGATTTTACAAAATATTTTTGTGTCTCCGAAGCTATTGCACATTATCTCCAAAATTTTATAACCTATAGAAAAAGAAAGATATTTACGGGTGAACAATCTTTAGCAAGTTTAATACCTATAATGACTAAGCATAATGATTCCAAATTTTTATTTCCATGTTCTGATGTTTTGAAAAAACAAAAAAATATATCATTGGAAGAAAGCGGTTTAAATTATACAAAGGCGCAGATGTATAAAGTCGCCTGTTCGGATTTGTCAGATTTGTCAGATGTTAAATATGATATACTTGTTTTCTTTAGTCCAACTGGAATTAAATCTTTATTTGAGAACTTTCCTAACTTTAGTCAAGAAGATACACGTCTTGCTATTTTTGGCTCAACTACTATTAAATCTGTTGAAGAAAAGGGATTAAGAGTAGACATCTATGCACCTAACCCAAAAGCACCATCAATGTCAATGGCGCTAGATCAATATATAAGAGAGGCTAATAAAAGGAGAAGATAATCCTTTTTATGTTTAGTTTCCATAAACAAGAAAGATTAAATAATAAAAAAAGAATCAATAAACTTTTTAGGAGCGGTAAATTTTTTTCCCAAGAACCTTTTCAAATTTATTGGCTTGAAACTAAGCAGGAAAAAAACATTATAGAATTGCTTGTATCAGTTCCAAAAAAAAACATAAAATTTGCTGTTAATAGAAATATTATAAAACGAATGGTTAAAGAAGCGTACAGACTAAATAAGAAAGCTTTACAAGAACAAGTAAACAGAGAAAAAAAATCATTTTCTGTAGCAATTATTTACATGAACAACAAAATCCCATCATATTTATATGTAGAAAAAAAAATAAAGTTAATTTTAGAACGTTTTACAACCATTATATGAATTTAATTTTTTCAT
>PAZP01000010.1 GCA_002715565.1 Flavobacteriales bacterium | reverse complement strand
TCCATCAGGATAAACATCCATTATTTTTCTATTTTTAAGACTTCTACCAATGTTTCCTGATATTGTACCATTATTTTCTTTTAAATCACCCCAGACTAATGCAATATACTTTCTATCAAGATCTCGATCTCTAAATTTTTTTGAAAGAATCTCCATACTTTTTTCTGTCTTTGCAACAACTAGTATACCAGATGTATTCTTATCTAATCGATGTACTAAACCAGGACGATCCTCCTCACCCATATTAGGAAGATTATCAAAATGATAACTTAATGCATTAACCAAAGTCCCTTCACGATTACCGAATCCGGGATGAACAACCATACCAGCTTTTTTATTTACCAGTAAAATGTCTTCATCTTCATAAATAATATCTAACGGTATTTTCTGGGGCAAAACCTCATGTACTTCCTTAGGAAAATCATATACAATTTTGACTATATCTTTAGGTTTTACTTTATAATTAGATTTTATAGGTTGATCATTTACAAGTACATTACCAGTTCTTATTGCTTTTTGAATTTTATTTCTTGTAGCATTTTCAACAAAATTTAAAATAAATTTATCGACACGTAAAGGATTTTGCTTGGAATCAGCAACAATTCTTATATGTTCAAATTGATTTTCTTCTTGCTTCATTGAACTATCAATTTCTTGTATGTTTTATTAGCACCATAGATAACTTCAATTATATAAACTCCTGGTGAATAAGAAAGTAATGATAAATTTATGTGATTTTTCTTAATAATATATTCTTTCTGCAATACTCCAAACATATTATAAATATTTAGTGTGCAATTTGAATAAGGCAATTTTATAAAAACATTTTGATTAGCAGGATTTGGGAATAAGGAAAAACTAAATTTACTTTCAAAATTAATATTTGTAATTTCTTTTTGATTTAAAACTGGTCTTATCATCCAAGATCCAGGAAATTGTGAATTTGTCCAGCCTCCACCTACATCATAAAACATATACTGATTAGCAATATTATTTTTATCTAAACCAATATTTAATAAATCATTTGTGTTTTGTTTCCATCCAATATAAAATATCCCCTTTGGTAGCATAAAAGGATCTTTAAGATGATATGTGTAAAATCCTCTATCAATAGAATGAAAAGGAATTAATTCTTCAGTATATAAGGTATCACCAGGTATACCTGCATTGTCATTCCAAACAGTAAATCGAAATGAAATATCATTTACGGAATCTAACATTTGTGGAAAATACATTTGAACAGCTCTTAATTTATCTGGACGATTTAATTCAAATTGATATGCAATCTTTGCACCATTAACATTAATTCCATACGCAGATTCAGCAATACCATCATCATATGAGTAATGTGAGAAAAAATTTTGATTTATGTTTAGAGTATCATTTTTCTTATAATCATTTAATGCTGTCTTAATAATATGTTGTATAAAAAACATTGAGCTATCTGAAGAATTAATAGGAAAGATAGAGTTGTTTATATTAATTGAAGGATTATTAAACGAAAAATTACCTATTGAATCGTAATCCTGAACACTAACATTTCTCCAAGGTCCTGTTGAAGGATAATGATCTGTCAATTGTAAAGACGATGCATCATCATCAAATGAATACACATTATATTGATACTGCACACTTATATTTCCTTGATTATTACGTAATTTTAGATCTATGGAATCAGCTAATTCAGTACCAATTATCATTCCTTCTTTAAACTGATTCCATGGCATCTCATTATACCTTCTTAAAAAAGAAGGCGGATTATAAACAAATGAAATGTCTTGAATAGAACTCGTATCAAGAATAGATGTAAATTCATCTACTTTAACATAATCGATGTTCCAATGATCAAAATTTCCTGATAGTGTAGCTTTATTTCTAAATCTAAATTGAAAATCTGAATGTAAAAAAATCGGATCATTAATAATTTCAATGTGCTTTATAAATTCATGATTATAATCTCCAGGAGCTGACCAAATCTTATTCCAATAATTATTTTCATTCTTAATTTCTAAAACTAAAGAATCTTCATTTTGTGGATTATCTCCAAAACCTTGGGGTTGGTAATAAAACATTAAATATATTGAATCAATATTAGATAAATCAATATTGTTAGAAATCAATATATCTGCATCACCTTGAGGATTAGATATGTCAATTGAATATGCTAAGCCATCAGAACCTAATCCATCAAAGGTTGCAACACCTATTGTTGGAGGGTTAATTCCATAAGTACGATTAATAAAAATACTACTGTATTGCCAAAGGTTTGAGTCAGCAATATATGAGTTACTAGAAAAGTCATCTATAAATGGTAACGAAACAAAGGAATTGCTTAATTTAGACATTGATACATTTTTATTTAAAAGAGGATTAAACTTTAAATGACTAACAATTTCTTGACAATGTAGCAAATATGATGAAAAGATTAATAAATTTATTATAATGAATTTCATATTAATTATTAATGAAAATATAAGTCTACAGATGAGCCTAAATTTAATTTGTTTTCTTGATCACTAATTGGATACTGTTTATAAATAATAGCAGTTGAAGAATCATAAACAGAAGCACCATATATCTCTACTCCAATATTTAATGATGAATTTTTTAAAATGTTATTAGCTTCATTTCTATTCAAACCAATTAAATTAGGAATAATTACCATTTCATTACTCAACCCTTTACCTACAACCAAATCAACAACTGTACCAACATATAATTCTTGACCTTTTTCTATAGCTAAACCATTAACAGAAAAATCTAAAACTTTATTTGTTGCTATATCAACACGATATTCTAAATCCCCAACTTCAATACCTAAATTTTCTAATTTACTAATAGCTTGTCTTAATGATAAATCATAAATATCTGGAAATATTATCTTTTTAAGATTCAATGAATTAATCGTTAAATAAATTCTTCTATTTTTTTTAACATATGTAAAAGAATCTGGAGATTGACGAATAACCATTCCCCGTGGTCTATGCTGATCAAAAATTGAATCAATAACAACATATCTTAAATTATTGGCATCTGTTATTGAATCAACATCTTTAATGTTAACACCATAGAAATTAGGAACTACAATATGGTTGTTGTGCAAAGTATAAAAATCTAAACCCTTAAGCCACACAAAAAATAAAACTATTAAACAACAAGAAGCTAAAATGAAATGTTTAACAATATTAGATTCTAATATTTTATTTTTAAAATTTTCCATTCTGAATATTAACGATTAATAATAAGAAAAATTATTCTTTCAAAGATAACAATTATGAAAAGATAAAATTTTAATAAATTGAATAAAAATATCATAAATTTGTAACTATAAATGAAAAGAATAGCAATATTAACAGGGGGTGATTCGGTAGAATATGATATATCTATCCAAAGTGCCAAGACAGTCAAAGAAAATCTTGATAATAAAATATTTGATGGCATTATTATTCATTTAAAGAATAATGTATTTAAAGCACATTATAAAGATAAAATATATAATATTAACTATAATGATTTTTCATTTATTTATAACAACGAAAAAATTGTATTTGATATAATCTTCATTGTTATACATGGTGCGCCCGCTGAAAACGGGAAAATTCAAAAATATTTTGATAAATTAACTATTCCTTATACATCATGCGATTCAAAAACATCAAATCTAACTTTCAATAAATATAAATGTAATAAGAAATTAAAAGAATTAGGATTTGATATACCAAATGCATATTTATATAGTAAGCATAAAAAAAATAATATTGAAAAAATTATAAATAAAATAAAAATTCCATGCTTTGTAAAACCAAATGAATCAGGGTCAAGTTACGGCATTTCAAAGATTAAATCAGTTAATGACTTAACTAATGGTATAAATAATGCTTTGAAATATAGTTTAGATGTAGTAATTGAAGAAGAAATTTCAGGAATTGAAGTCACTTGTGGTGTTTTTTTTAATACTAAAACAAAAAGAATACATAAACTACCAATTACAGAAATAAGAACTAAAGAAGAATTTTTTAATTACAAAGCAAAATATGAGGGCAAATCACAAGAAATAACACCAGCAAAAATCCACCCTATTTTAGCAAAAAAAATATATGGAATTACTAAAAAAATATATGAAAATTTATCGCTTAAAGGATTATGCAGAATAGATTATATTATTAGTAATAACACCCCTTATGTTATAGAAATTAATACTATTCCTGGACTTTCTGACAAAAGCATTATCCCTCAACAAATTAAAGTAGCAGATCTTAGTTTAAAAGAAGTTTTTACAATGTGTCTCTTACAGGAAAAAAATTAATAATATATTAGCAATCTAAAAATTAAATAAATGAGCAATAAAACTAATGATGATCGATTAAAAATATTACAAGAACGTCTTAAACAACTAAAAGAAAGAGATGAAGAAAGCAATAATGTAAATCATAGTAGCAGTAGTCAAGAAAAAGAAAATCAAAATAAAATAGATTCTAAAAAACAAGAAGCACCAAATTGGGGATTAGAAAAAAAAGAAAAAAAATCATCGAGATGGATTATATATGTTGTATTGTTTGGAATAATTGCATTAGCTCAACAGTATTTTCAATGGGACTTATTTAAAAAGGATATTGTAATTGATACTGAAAAAATTATAAATGAATCGACAGAAAAAATTGAAAACATTGTTTATAATATTGATTTCAATAGTGAATTCATAGCAATCATAGATGAATTTAAAAATGAAAGTTCTGCTAAAGCTCTTGTTAATAATCTAACTGTTCAGGGTTATAAATGCAGCTACTTTTTTTTACCTAACAAATCTAACAGTAAACAAGAAATATACAACGTCTATATAGGTCCTTATGAAAATAAGCTAGAATTAAAACAATGGTGTAATAATATTGATAATAAAGATATTAAGATTATCAATTAAAAAGTATCATTTTGCATAAGAAATTGCTCTTGTTTCTCGTATTACAGTAACCTTAACATGTCCAGGATAAGTCATATCATTCTGTATCTTATCAGATATCTCAAAAGCTAATTTTGATGCATCTTTATCTGTAACCTTTTCACTTTCAACCACAACTCTTAGTTCTCTTCCAGCTTGAATTGCGTATGATTTCAAAACACCAGGATAACCCAAAGCAGTATCTTCTAATTCCTTAATTCGTTTAATATATGAATCTTCTAACTGTCTTCTTGCTCCAGGTCTTGCTCCAGAAATACCATCACATACTTGCACAATAGGAGATAATAAAGAAGTCATCTCTATTTCATCATGATGAGCCCCAATTGCATTAACTACCTCACCCTTCTCACCATATTTTTCTGCTAATTGCATTCCAATTATTGCATGAGGTGTTTCAGAATCATCTGGAGAAACTTTACCTATATCATGAAGTAGGCCAGCCCTTTTAGCATATTTTACATTTAACCCCAACTCAGCAGCCATTGTAGCGCACATATTTGCTGTTTCTCTAGAATGTTGTAATAAATTCTGCCCATATGATGAGCGATATCTCATTCTACCTATCATTTTAATTAATTCTGGATGTAACCCATGTATCCCCAAATCAATAGTAGTTTTTTTACCTATTTGTATAATTTCATCCTCAATTTCTTTCTTAGTTTTTGTTACAACTTCTTCAATCCTTGCGGGGTGTATTCTGCCGTCAGTAACTAATTTATGTAAAGATAATCGAGCAATCTCTCTTCTGATGGAATCAAAACAAGATAATACAATTGCACCAGGTGTATCATCAACAACTATGTCAACTCCTGTTGCTGATTCAATAGCTCTAATATTTCTGCCTTCTCTTCCAATAATTCTCCCCTTAACTGTATCATTATCTATATTAAAAACAGATACAGAATTTTCAATTGCTTCTTCAGTTGCAGTTCTTTGTATTGTTTGTATAACAATCTTTCTTGCTTCTTGTTTTGCTGTAAGCTTAGCTTCTTCAATTGTGTTTTGAACTATAGAAAGAGATTCTGTTTTAGCTTGTTGTTTTAAAGATTCAATCAATTGAATTTTAGCTTCTTTTGCAGATAAACTAGATATTTTTTCAAGTTGTTCGATTTGAATGTTATGTGATTTATCAAGGTCTTCTTGTTTTTTAATAATTGCACTTCTTTGAGTATCTAATTCATGCTTTAAAACTTTTAAATCTTTATCTTTTCTGTTAATATCAGCTAACTTTTGATTAAGATTATTTTCCTTCTGCTTAACCCTCTGTTGAGAAGAGTTAATTTCATTATTTTTTTTATTTATAATTTGCTCATGTTTTGATTTTAACTCAATAAACTTTTCTTTGGCTTGCAATATTTTTTCCTTTTTAATTTGCTCAGCTTCTTTTTTCGCCTCTACTATAATAAGTTTAGCTTTATTTGAACTTCGAAAATTAGCAAGAAAAAAACCTAAAAAAATACCAGAAATTAACAAAATAAATACTACAATTACTTCTATCATCACTTTTCTTTTAAATTAATAAATCCCGTATCAAAAATGTTAAAACTCCAAAATTAACATTTAATACGGTTGCCGATAAATCTCAAACTTCCACTGTTTTTTCTTTAAAAAAGAAAATAAAATGAGGCCTGTTTTTAAAATATCGAGTCAAACCATAATACTATATAGTGTTGAGTTTAACAATAGTTTTAATACGGGATTTATACTTATAAATTTATATGTTTTCTGATAAAATTAGATCTAATGCTTGTAGTCTATCTTTAGTACCATGATCTTCTAATACTTTTTTATCATTTAATTTTTCAAATTTACTAGCATATTCTATTAGACACATAGCCAAAGCATCTTGCTTATCTTGTGTTGCATAATTTTCTTCAAAAAATTTCAATCTATCTTCAATACTCTTTACTGCATTTCTAATATATTCTTCTGAATTTCTTTCAATTTTCATTGGATAAATACGATTTGCAATATTTATCTTTATTGATAGCTTATTATCCATTTTATTTACTTAAAAATACAATACATTCATCTATTTCCCGTACATATTCATTTATCTTTTTACGAGTTAACTTAACTTCTTCTTCAGAACTTTTTACAGATTTCGACATGTTTAATATTTTAACTTTTTCTTCTAGTTCTGTGACTTTATTTTTTAAATTATTTAACTCATTAGATAAAACACTATTCTCATCCTTTAATAATAAATTACGACTGACTAATTTTTTATGTTTTTCAACAAATAAAAATAGTTTTTTTTCAATATTATTTATTATTTCATTCACTCAATCTTATTTAGTACAAACTTAAATATTTATTTATATAACACACTACAATTTTGGTATTATATTTGCATAATATTAATAAAATGAATAAGCTTTTAATATTTATATTTTTATTTTTTCTTAATAATTTGCAAGCTCAAAAATATTGCAATCCAATAGATTTAAAGATGCTACTTTCTGGAACTTTTGGAGAATTAAGAACAAATCACTTTCATGCTGGAATTGATTTAAAAACAAATGGTGTAATAGGTCATAACATATATTCAATTGATGATGGGTATGTCTCGAGAATTAAAGTCTCTAGTTGGGGTTATGGAAAAGCAATATATATAAACCACAAAAATGGAAAAACATCGGTTTATGCGCATCTAAAAGAATTTTCTGGAAAAATTGATAGTATAATTAAATTACAACAATATAAAAATGAGAGTTTTGAAATTGATTATTATTTGCCACATAAAAAACTAAAAATCCAAAAATGTGAAAAAATAGCTTTATCTGGAAATTCTGGATCAAGTTTTGGTCCTCATTTACATTTTGAAATTAGAGAAACAAAAAATCAAATACCAATAAACCCTCTTTCTGAAGGCATAAATATTGAAGATGATATACCACCATATATAAATGGACTAAAATTATATTCTATAAATAACGCAATAATAGATAATGAGAAAAATGACAAAATATTAAAACTTAATTTAATAAATGGAAAGTATAAAACTAAAGAAATTCCTGTAATAAAAGGAGATTTTGGCATAGGAATTTCGACATTTGATAGGTCAAATAATAGTAAAAATAAGAATGGGGTTTATGAAATAAAAATATATATTGACAAGGTTTTATTCTACAAATTTATTGCTGATAAACTAAATTTTAATACAACAAGATATATAAATGCATATATAGATTATAAAGAAAATAAAACTAATAAAATTAAATATCATAAGTGTTTTAGATATAATAATAATAAATTAAAAAATTATAAAAAAATCATAAATAACGGAATAATTAATGTTAACGATTCAAATATGCATCATGTTAAAATTGAAATCTCAGATATTAATGGAAATATTTCTAGTGTTGAATTTAATTTTCAATCAAAAATAAAACAAAATAATGATCATATAATTGAAAATGCTCATAATGAAGATAATAAAATTAGAAAAAAATTTCTCTATGCACAAACGAACATATTTAAAACAAATGAATTTAAATTACATATGAAAAAAAATAGTTTATATCATGATATGATATTTGAATATGAAATTAAAGATTCNATTGAAGGAANATATAGTAAAATTCATAGTTGTCATAATGAATATGTNCCAGTTCATGAAAAATATATTATATCAATTAAATCCAANGTTCCAAAAAGATTAAAAGATAAGGCATNTATTGCTAAAAAAAATAGAAATGGTAAATTTAATTACATTAGCNAAGGAATTTGGGAAAATGATTTTTTAAGAGGTAAAACCAGAANTTTTGGTGATTTCTGTGTATTAATAGATACTATNCCTCCTAGTATAAATGGAATAAATATTTATCAAGGAAAAAATATATCNAAGCAACATAACATTAAATGTAAAATAAAAGANAATCAAAGTGGGATANAAACATATANGGGAGAAATTAATGGCGAATGGGTTTTAATGGAATATGATCATAAATCAAATACATTAACATATAANATTTGNAGTAAATTAATTAAAGGTAATAATATATTGAATATTAATGTAACTGATAAATTAAAAAACAAAACAAGCTATTCTGCTGAGTTTATATACTAATTTACAAAGAATCAATTAAACCTTTGACATACTGCCTAATCTCATCTCTAACAGTCCTATAAACTAATAATTGTTCTGTTCTATTACCCTTCGCTTTAGCTGGATCTACAAAACTATTATGTAATCTCTTAGCATTAAAAGTAAAATAAGGACATTTCTCTTCTGCATTATTGCATACTGTTATCACATAATCAAATTTATAATCAATGTATTCATTAACATGATTTGAAATATTTTTTGATATATCGACCCCTGACTCATTCATAACAAAAACAGCTTTCTCGTTTAAAGGATCGGGATGAGTACCAGCACTGTATACATCGTAACTAGGTTCAAAAAAATTAAACCAACCTTCAGCCATTTGAGAACGGCATGAATTACCAGTACATAAAATGAGTATCTTTTTCATAACAAGCAAATATACTAAACATTAAACTTTACTGTTTATTATATTAATTTATTTTTGCAACATATGTATAGGTTATTTTTCTTTTTGATATTTTTAACTTTTAGCCAATTTAGTTTTAGTCAAAATATTTCTGGAACAATATTTGATGAAAATAAAAATCCAATACCAGCGGTAAACATATCTACTGAAAATAATAAAATAACTATGATCTCAGAAAACAATGGTTCATATTCAATAGACATAAACTCAAATAAATCAATTGTCATTTTTTATAGCTGCATAGGATATGAAAGAGAAAAAATCAGAATTCCTATGCTTAGCAAAAATGAAAAATATGTTTTAAATATTACCTTAAAAACAAAAAACAACTTACTTGATGATATAGAAGTAAAAGATTCAAAAAACAAAATGGAAAGTTTTCAAAGAATAAAAACTAAACATGTAAAAGTACTTCCCTCAACTGGAAATAACATAGAAGCTCTTCTGAAAACGCTTCCAGGTGTTAGTTCAGCAAATGAATTAAGCTCTCAATATTCTGTAAGAGGTGGAAATTTTGATGAAAATCTAGTTTATGTTAATGGTTTAGAAATTTACCGTCCATTTCTTATACACGCTGGACAACAAGAAGGATTGAGTTTTATTAATAGTGATTTAATTCAAAATATTTCTTTTTCTTCAGGTGGATTTGAAGCAAAATATGGAGATAAAATATCCTCTGTTTTAGATATTACTTATAAAGAACCAAAAAAGAATAAAGGATCAATAAAAGTAAGTTTGTTAGGCGCTTCAGGACACTACGAAGGTATAAGTAAAAATAGAAAATTATCTACCTTAATAGGTATTAGATATAAAACAAATAAATATCTTTTAAATTCACTTGAAACTACCGCAGATTACAACCCAATATCATCTGATATTCAAACATTTATTAATTACAAAATAAATAATACATGGAAAATAAGTTTTTTAGGTAGTATAAATAATAATAAATATCATATGATTCCAAAAAATAGAGAAACAGAATTTGGAACCATAAATGACGCATTAAAACTCAAAATATTTTTTGAAGGTCAAGAAATAGATAAATATTCGACAAACTTTGGTGCAATTACAGCAACTTATAATCCTAACAATAAATTACAATTACAATTTTCTAGCTCGGCCTTTCAGACAAATGAAAATGAAAATTATGATATATTAGGAGAATATTTTTTATACCAATTAGACAATAATTTGGGTTCAGATGATTTTGGAGATATTGCATTTGATAGAGGAGTTGGCAAATATCTAAATCACGCAAGAAATAATCTCAAAGCAAGAGTATTAAATTTATCTCATAAAGGAATACAAGTAATAGAAAACAATCAATTAGAATGGGGCATAAAAATACAAAAAGAAAATATTCAAGATAAGATAAGTGAATGGAAGCAATTAGATTCAGCATTTTACAACTTACCACATCCACTTGACAATATTGGTGGAGTACCTAACCCTAATCAAGAAATTATTTTAAACGAACTTAAAAAAACTGAAATATTATTATCCTCTTATAGGAATATGGGTTATTTACAATGGACAAAAAATATAAATAATTTAACTATTAATACAGGAACAAGAGGAAGTTACTGGACCTATAACGAAGAATTTCTTTTAAGTCCAAGAATATCAATTTCATATGCTCCATTTTGGAAATCTGATGTTGTTTTTAGAAGTTCAACTGGTATATATTACCAATCTCCTTTCTATAAAGAGTTAAGAACAGTAGAAGGTATTATATTAAATAATATACAATCTCAAAAATCAATACACTATATATTAGCTAGCGATTATCTATTCTATAAATGGGGACGTCCATTTAAATTGACAACCGAATTTTATTACAAACAATTAAATAATATTATTCCATATAAAGTTGAAAATGTATTTATACAATATCTACCAGATCAAATAGCAAACGGTTATGCAACTGGAATAGACGTAAAGATTAATGGAGAATTTGTCAAAAATACTGAAAGCTGGATGAGTTTTTCACTCATGAAAACAGAGGAAAACATCAAAGAGGATTATTATGAAGATAATACAGAAGTTGATTATATACCAAGACCTACTGATCAAAGATTTAAATTAAATATTTTTTTCCAAGATTACATACCACAAAAAGAAAATTATAAAATGCATTTAAATCTAGTATATGGAAGTGGTTTTCCCTTCGGGCCACCTAAAGGAGAAAGATATCAAGATATATTAAGAATACCCTCTTACAGAAGGGTTGATATTGGATTCTCAGTAAACTTAAAATCTAAACAACTATCTAAAGCAAAGTGGTTAAATGTCTTTGATAAAATTTGGTTTAGCGCTGAAGTTTTTAATTTATTAGACATTAATAATACCGTTTCATACATTTGGATTTCTGATATTACAGGAAGACAATATGCCGTGCCAAATTATATGACATCAAGACAATTGAACGGAAAATTAATTTTAAATTTCTAAAAATTTATTTTAGTTTATTTGTTAAAGAATTTAAATAGAGATCTTTATACTCATTAATATCTCCATACACTTTATCATCTATACGTATTTCTCCTTTAGTTACATGACCTAAAAGCAAACATGATGTTTTTTCTCCATTTAATAAATCTAAAAATTGATCCTCTTGTGTTTCTCTTACAGATACAATAATTCTCGAAGGGGCTTCACCAAACAAAAAAGCATCTTCTCTAGTTTCTGAACATGTAGTTATATCAAAACCTAAATTCTTCTCCAATGAACTTTCTAATAAAGTTATAAATAAACCGCCATTAGAAATATCATGAGCTGATTCTATAAATCCACAACGAATTAACTTTTTTAATGTTTCTTGCAAATTATATTCAACGTCTAAATCAAAATTTGGAACAGAAGATTCTTTAATCTTATGAAAGGAAGACAAGTACTCAGATGAAGATATATCATTCTGTGATTCCCCAAGCATATAAATTAAATCAGATTTACCTTTAAATGATAAAGAAGTAATATGAGACTTGTCTTCAACAATACCAAGCATTCCAATAGTAGGAGTAGGAAAAACAGGAATTTCATTTCCGTCGATATTAGTTTGGTTATAAAAAGAAACATTACCGCCAGTTACTGGTGTTTTAAATTTCTTACACGCCTTACTCATACCTTTAATGGAACCAACAAATTGCCAATATACTTCAGGATTATATGGGTTTCCAAAATTTAAACAATTTGTAATAGCTGAAGGAACTCCTCCTGAACAAACAATATTACGAGCAGCCTCAGCAACAGCCATTGCACATCCTTGTTCAGGATCAGCATTAACCATTCTAGCATTACAATCTACAGTCATTGCTAAAGCCTTATTTGTGTTTTTTAAATTAATTATACCAGCATCAGTAACATAATTTGTACTCATATTTACAGTTCCAACCATAGAGTCATATTGTTCATAAATATATTTTTTAGATGATATATTTTCGTTAGAGGCCAAAAATTTAGATACTTCAATTAAATCTTCAGGCTGCTTAATATCATCTAATGTAAACTCTTTCCATTTTTTGTAATATTCAGGTTCTCTCCATTCCCTTTCATATACAGGAGCACCTCCACCTAAAACAAGATCTTTACAAGGAACATCCGCAACTAATTTTCCATACATAAAATATCTAACTCTATCCCCCTCTGTAACCACACCTATCTTTTCACAAGTCAAATCCCATTTGTCAAAAATTTCTTCAACAATTTTTTCATGTCCATCCTTAACAACAACCAACATTCTTTCTTGGGACTCCGAAAGCAATATTTCCCAATCCTTCATATTCTTTTGTCTTGTAGGAACTTTATCTAAAAATAAATCCATACCATGATTACCTGCTGCACTCATTTCATTTGAAGAACATGTAATACCAGCAGCTCCCATATCTTGCATACCTACAATTGCATCTGTTTTTGCTAGTTCAAGTGTAGCTTCTAACAATAATTTTTCTTGAAAAGGATCTCCAACTTGTACTGCTGGTAAATCTTCAGCAGAATCTTCCGTAATATCTTTAGAAGCAAATGAAGCACCGTGTATACCATCCTTTCCTGTATGAGAACCAACAATATATATAGGATTTCCAACACCATAGGAAGTAGCAGAAATCATATCACCTTTCTTCATAATGCCAGCAGAAAATGCATTTACTAGTGGATTTGCGTTATAACAATCATCAAAAAAAACTTCACCTCCAACTATTGGTATTCCAAATGCATTTCCATAATCTCCAATTCCTTTTGAAACACCATTAACAAGCCATTTGGTTCTATCTAAATTTACATTTCCAAATCGTAAAGAATTTAATTGTGCGATAGGTCTTGCTCCCATAGTAAAAATATCACGATTAATACCTCCTACACCAGTTGCTGCACCTTGATAAGGTTCTAGTGCAGAAGGATGATTATGTGACTCTATTTTAAAACAACAAGCTAATCCATCACCAATATCAACTAATCCAGCATTTTCGGAACCAGCTTCAACTAACATATGTGGACCATCCTTTGGTAATTTCTTTAACCATAAAATTGAGTTTTTATATGAACAATGTTCAGACCACATAACACCGAAAATACTTAATTCACAAAAATTTGGTGTACGACCTAAAATCTTTTTAATTCTATCAAATTCTTCAGCTATTAAACCCATTTCCAAAGCTTGTTCTAAAGTAGCTAAATCTGTTTTTATTTTTAATTCCATAAATAAAATAATTAGAATACAAATATAACTTTTAGTAACTATTTTTTACTCTAGAATATAGAAATTGAAATTATCTTTTCAACATTTTTTGTTAGTGACTTTATATAATTTGAGAATTATAAAATTTAGGGTGTCTTCCTGTGACATTTTTATATTGATTTTCAATAAAATTCATGTCATTAAAATAATCGTTTGTAACGTTTAAAACATTGAATACACCTATTTCTTTAAGTCTATAATCAATCTTAAACAACAATATAGGAACTTTTGCCTTTTGAGCAATATAGTAAAAACCTGTTTTCCATTTTTCAACTTTACTTCTTGTACCTTCAGGGGATAAAGCAAGAATAAAATGATTTGATTTTCTATACATATCAACTATATCATCAACTAAATTATTTGAAGATTTTCTATCAACAGGTATTCCTCCGTTCCATTTAATTAAATTACTAATTAATGGTATAAAAAGCTCTCTTTTAGCTAAATATCTAGCATCAATACCTAAGACATAAGCATAAAGTTTTCCGTAAAAAAAATCCCAATTAGAAGTGTGTGGTGCCAATATAATAACACATTTATCAGGATATATTTCAGGTTTAATAATTTGCCAACCTAATAATCTTAAAATTAAAATAGATATGATTCTCATATTGTTTATTTAAAATTAATAAATTTATACAAAGAAAAAACATTTTGAATTTATATCATCAAAAATTGTAATTTTGTAAAATAAAAGATAAATTATGAATACGAAAAAAATTGCAATCATATTAATTCCTCTAAATATTATACTAGCCTTTCTTATTTATAATAGTATAAATAGTGAAATTGATTTTCAAGCAGCTGCTAAAAATAGAATAGCTGAAAATATACAAAAGTTAAAAGATTTAAGACAAGTTCAAATTGCATACAAAAAAGTAAAAAATAATTATGCAAATAATTTTGATGACTTAATTTATTTTTTAGAAAATGATTCTATGCCAATTATTAAAGCTATTGGAGAAAGACCTGATACTCTAACAGATGCTGAAGCACTTAAAATAGGCATTATTAGCAGAGATACAACATATCAATTAGCAAAAGAGACAGTGTTTAATAGTGCATATTTGAAAACAAGAAACAAGGATTTTCCATTAGAAATATCAACACTTACAAATATTCCTCATTCAAATACAAAATACAAAATCAACTCTGGCACTATAGAAAAAGGAAAAGTTTTAGTGCAAGTATTTGAAATTTCAACTACATATAAAAATGTTTTTACAGGAATGAAAGCGGAAAATAAAAATTATGATTTAAATAGTCTTCTTAAAGTAGGTTCTATGGAAGAAGCATCATTAAATGGAAACTGGGGAGAATAATTTTCGTGTAATACAAAGCAGTAAATTTCATTCTAATAAAACAAAAGAATATCATTTATCTATACAGGTAGGTTTAAAAAGTTTAATTTTTACATTATTAAATATAAAAACTTTAACTTATGATTATCTTCAGTCATTTAAATTCTCAAGTAAGAATATAATAGAATGTGAAGAAAAAATACGCTTATTTATCAATGAAAATAATTTGATAAAAAAGTCTTTTTCATCAACATCCATATCATATGTAAACTGTCAAAATACATTAATACCAAATACTTTATTCAAAGAAGAAAAAGCAAATTCTATTTTGAATTTCAATGCTGAAAATCATGGATACACTCTTATAGATGACATTGCTAGTCAAGATGCTAAAATCATATATAGTATTCCTAAAAATATTGACAAATTATTAAAAACATATTTTCCGTTCTCAAAATATTCATCACAAGACA
This sequence comes from Flavobacteriales bacterium, assembly GCA_002715565.1. Lineage (GTDB taxonomy): Bacteria > Bacteroidota > Bacteroidia > Flavobacteriales > BACL11. The sequence continues at coordinate 110,882 of PAZP01000010.1, read as the reverse complement.
AAATACTTCTAGAATACTATAAGAAAATTCAAAAAGATAAAATTATTATTTACGCGTATTTTATTGAAAACAAAATAAATATCACCTGCTTTAACAAAAAAAATCTTGTGTCACATAATCATTTTGAATATAAAACTAAAGAAGATATTTTATATTATGTTTTATTTTTTTATGAACAATTAGATCTTTTACCCACAGAAACAGAACTTGTTTTACATGGTGAAATTCAAAAAGAAGATTATAATTTTCTAATTCTATATGATTACATAAAAAATATATCTTTTTTAAAAAATACTTCTAAATTTAAACTTTGTGAAAAACTGAAAGAAATACCTACACACAATTATATAGCTATATACAATCAGATTTTATGCGTATAATATCAGGATTAAAAAAAGGAAGAAGAATTACTTTTGACAAAAAACTGCCTGTTAGACCAACAACAGACAAAGCAAAAGAAGCATTATTTAATATATTAAATAATAGATATAATTTTGAAAAAAAAAATGTTTTAGATTTATTCGCAGGAACGGGCAGTATATCATTTGAATTTGCTTCAAGAAATTGTGAAAAAGTATTTGCAATTGATAAAAATTATAAATGTATTAAGAATATTAATAAAAATTCAGATAATTTTAATTTAAATATTGAAACAGTATGTTGTGACGCAATAGAATATCTTCAAAAAATTACGAGAAAATTTGATTTTATCTTTATTGACCCACCATATAAATACCAAAAATATCATACACTTAAAGATATAATTTTTGAAAAAAAATTAATAAAAAAAAATGGCTGTCTAATTATTGAACATGATGATAGCATATCATTTGGGGAAAATAATATAGAACTGAAAAAATATGGAATATCACACTTTAGTATATTTTCATTTTGACGTTATTTTTTTTAAATTTACATAATGAAAAAAATAGCTGTTTTTGCAGGGTCATTTGACCCATTTACTCTAGGACATGAAGAAGTTATTAAAAAAACATTACCTCTTTTTGACAAAATAATAATCGGAGTTGGTAATAACATTAATAAAAAATATTTGTTCTCAAAAGAAAAAAGAACAAATTGGATAAAGAGAATTTATATTAATAATAAAAAAATAGAAGTAAAAAAATTTAAAGGTTTGACGGTAAATTTCTGCAAAAGAGAAAAAGCTTCATATATTTTGCGTGGATTAAGAAATAATAATGATTTGATATTTGAAAAACAAATACAAGAAACAAATGATATTTTAAATTATAACATTAAAACTATATATATTATTTCTTCTTCAAAAACATCACATATTTCATCTACTATAATTCGTGATTTAATTCAAAATAAAGGTAAATTGAATGGATTAATTCCTGATGAAATAATTAAGGACATTTAATTAATTATATATTCTTATAGTTGTTAGTATCAGATAAAAATTCAACTAATTTACCAATTGCTATTCCACGATGACTAATTGACCCCTTTTCCTCTATCGACATTTGAGCAAATGTTTGATTATAACTTAAAGGTCTAAATATTGGGTCATAACCAAAACCATTTTCACCAATTAAATCAGATGTAATAACTCCATGTACACTTCCCTCAAAAGAAAACTTTTGGCCGTTAATAATTAAAGCTATAACAGTTTTAAAAACTGCTTTCCTATTTGAAATACCATCTAGTTTTTTTAAAACTTTTTGAATATTTTGGAATGCATTACACTCTTCACCAGCATATCTAGCTGAATAAACTCCTGGTTCTCCAAATAATGCATCTATTTCTAAACCAGTATCATCTGCAAAAGAATTTAAGCCAAACTTTTCATAAATAAACTCAGCTTTTTGAAATGCATTTTGAATTAAAGTTGGATTAGTCTCAGGAATTTTTGAATGACAGTTAATATCCTTCAAACTTAAAATATTAATCTTATTCGAAATCAATTGATTAATTTCCATAAGTTTATTAAAGTTATTTGTTGCAAAAACTAAATTCATTATTGATGGTGATATGATTCATTTTTAATAATAGTATATGCTCGATATAGTTGCTCAACAAAAAACAACCTTGCCATTTGGTGTGAAAAAGTCATTTTTGATAATGATATAATATGATCAGATCTATTAAAAATTTTTTCAGAACTTCCGTAGGCACCTCCAATAATAAAAACTAATCTACTTATCCCCCTATTCATATAGGATTGTATTTTTTTAGAAAAATTTATTGATGATTGTAAATCTCCTTTTTCATCTAATAAAATCACATAATCTGATGGTAATAATTTTTTCATAATTAATTCAGCTTCGTTGTTTTTATATTCAATAAATGATAACTTCTTAGAAGCACTCTTTTGATAAATATCATTTATTTGAAAATTTACGTAATGATTAATTCTACTAGTATATTTTTCTATTGAAGTAGATAAATATTGATCGTTAATCTTACCTATAGCTAATAAAAGAATTTTCATTTTTGTATTTTTGGCAATATTACAGATTTTGAAATAAATGCATAAAATACAAATAAACAAGTTTATTGAAAATTCACTAAAAGAAGACATTGGAGATGGAGACCATACATCAATAGCTACAATAAATAATAATACAAAAAAAAAAGCTATTCTTTTAGTTAAAAATGATGGAATTATTGCAGGAATAGAATTAGCAGAAAAAATATTTAATAGAATCGATCCTTCTTTAAAAATTGAAAAAAAATTAAAAGATGGATTAAAAGTAAAAAAAGGTGATATAGCATTTAAAATAATTGGAAATGCTCATTCTATATTAAAATCTGAAAGATTAGTACTAAATTGCATGCAAAGAATGAGCGCAATAGCAACAAAAACATATCAAATTTGCAAAATTATTAAAGGAAGTAAAACAAAGATACTTGATACTAGAAAAACAACTCCTTTAAATAGATTTATAGAAAAATGGGCGGTAAGGATCGGGGGAGGAACAAATCATAGATTTGGTCTTTACGATGTAATTATGATAAAAGACAATCATATTGATTTTGCAGGAGGAATAGAGCAAGCCATTAAAAAAACTAAAGAATATTTGAAAAGAAAAAAAAAGAATTTGAAAATTATTATCGAAGTTAGAAATATTATAGAATTAGAAGAAGTATTAAAATGTGGAGGAATAGATAGGATATTATTAGATAACTTTGATGTTTCTACAACTAAAATGGCAGTTGATTTAATTAATAATAAATACAAAATAGAATCATCAGGTGGAATAACAGAAAATACAATAAAAGAATATGCAAATTGTAATGTAGATTACATTTCATTAGGAGAACTTACAAATTCTATCAAAAACTTCGATTTAAGCTTAAAAGCAATATGAAATTTATATTTTTATTAAAAAATATAAAACCTTATGGTTTAAATGGTTTAAGCATATTTGATGTTTTTTGTTCATTTTCAACAGCGATTACTCATGGAGCAATAACGACTAGGGCTTCATCTTTAGCATTTAATTTCTTTCTTGCATTCTTTCCATCAATAATAGTTTTATTTTCTCTTATACCGTATATACCAATAGAAGGACTGCAAGAAAATTTATTGGACATGATCGAAACCATTCTACCTCCCTCCACTAACACAACAGCATTCACCGCATTGGAAGATATAATTAATAATCCTAGAGCTAATTTATTATCTATAGGTTTTATATTAACCATTTACTTCTCAACAAATGGAATAAATGCCTTAATTGAAGCTCTTAATGCCTCTTGTCACATTAAAGAAAATAGAACAATCATAAAACAAAGATTTCTTTCAGTACTGCTGACTTTAATTTTAGGTTTTGTTCTAATTATCACTATTAGTTTAATTATTTTTGGCAAAGGATTAGTGAATTATTTATACAACTATGAAATTATTTCCGCATATTATGCCAAAATAATTTTAGTTTCAAAATGGGGANTAATGAGTTTTATGTTGTTTNTTGGAATANCAATTATNTTTAATATTGGNCCTGCCATAAAAGAAAAATTCAAACTTTTTTCATTAGGNTCAATATTTTCAACAATATTTATTATTGCAACNTGTATTGCATTTAATTACTATATTAATCATTTTTCACAGTATAATAAGATTTATGGATCAATTGGAACATTAATCATNATTCTNACGTGGATATATTTAAATTGTATAATACTATTAACTGGATTTGAATTAAATACTAGCATCTTAAATGCTAAGAAAAAGAATGTTATTTCAAAACAAGAATTGTAAATTCGCAACTAAATTAGCTAATTATGAAAAAGTNTTTAATATTAAATATTNGTTTACTGATATCANTTTTGTCTTTAGGACAAACAAAATANAACCCTCTATTACCTCCAAACACATATCAAAATATCGATAATCCAAATTATTGGAAAAATAAAATGCCTCATCCTGGATATTGGCAACAAGATGTATATTATAATATTAAAGCAAATATTGACGAAACAACAGACATTATTGATGCTACACAAAGTTTAACATACACAAATAATTCTCCCGATCAACTTGATTACGTATATTTTCATTTATATCAAAATGCTTTTCAACCTGACTCTTATCTAGATGAACTGTATAAACAGAATAAAAAATTACCCAAATATGGATTTTATGAGAATCAAAAACTTGGAACAATTATAGAAACTATCAAAGTAAATGGAAAAGATGTAAAAACAGAATTAGATAATACAATACTTAAAGTATATCTTCAAAATAGTTTACAGCCAAATGAAAATATCACTTTTGATATTAAATTTAAAACACATTTTGATGCTGGAGAAGTTAGAAGAAGGATGACTGTTTTTGATGCGTGGGGAAACAAACATTATAATGGAGTACACTGGTATCCAAGAATATGTGTTTACGATGCTAAATTTGGATGGACTACAGATCAGCATTTAGGTAAAGAATTTTATGGAAATTTTGGTGCTTTTGATGTTGAGTTAACTTTTGCATCAAACTTTATTGTTGAAGCTACAGGTTTTTTAACAAATCGAGATAAAATGCTACCTAAATCTCTAAGAAAAAAATTAGATATTAATAACTTCAAAGATAAAGTATGGAATTCTGATCCNTCANTTATNATTCCATATGATAAAAATGAAAGAAAAACCTGGATTTTCCACGCAGAAAATGTTCATGATTTTGCATTCACAGCTGACCCAACCTATAGAATAGGAGAAGCTAAATGGAAAGACAAAACTTGTTATTCTTTAGTTCAAGAACCACATGCAAGCAAATGGCAAAATGCAGCTGATTTTGGAGCTGAGTGTTTGAGGGTCTTTTCAGAAGACTTNGGNATGTATGTATATCATAAAGTCATTGTTGCAGATGCTAGAAGTGGTATGGAATACCCTATGATTACATTAGATGGAGGAAGNGATCCTAGNTATAGAGATTTACTTGCGCACGAAATTGGACATATGTGGTTTTTTGGACAAGTTGGGAATAATGAAACTTATAGAGCTTTACTAGACGAAGGATTTACGCAATTTCTTACAGCATGGGCAATGATAAAAATTGATGGGGAAAATATGGAAGAGTTTAAATCAAAAGAAAAATGGAAACAAAAATTTGAAAGGCCTATAAAAGCAATAGATAGTGAAATTTACTACTCCTATATAAATGATGCAACAAAATATAATGACCCGGTAATATCTACGCATTCTGATGGATTTAATGGCGCTATAAGACACGGAAATGGGTATAGGCATGTTTATTATAAAACGGCAGCTATGTTATATAATCTTCAGTATGTTTTAGGTGATGAATTATTTTTAGATGCTATGAAAAATTATTTCAATACATGGAAAATGGCNCATCCTTACAATGAAGATTTTAGAAATTCTATTATTAAATTTACTAAAATAGATTTAAATTGGTTTTTTGACCAATGGCTAAATACAAAAAAAAGAATTGATTATTCTGTAAGTGTAAAGGGAAATCGTGTTAAATTTAAAAGAAAATCTAGAATGCAAATGCCTATTGATTTTCAAGTAATAGCAAATAATGGAAAGATTTTCAACTATCACATTCCAAATAACTGGTTTATTAAGAAAACAAATGCTACTATATTACCTAAGTGGCATGGATGGGATTTAATTCATCCTGAATACACTACAACTTTAAATATTCCTTCAGGAATTAAAGAAGTAATAATTGATCCTACTAATAGACTTGCTGATGCTTATATGCCAGATAATAGCTCAAAAAATAATATCAGTTATAATTTTGATGCATTAATCAACCAATATCCTGATTGGAGAAATTATGAAGTAAAATACAGACCAGATATATGGTGGAACAATTATGACGGAATTAAAGCAGGTTTAAATTTGAATGGTGGATATATGAGGCACCATCATATATTTAACACAACTTTATGGTTCAACACTGGNATATCTCAAAAAGATAGTATTAATAATCCAAATGCTTATGATTATTACTCATATAAATTTAATTATAATACGAATCTAGATATGTTAAATTTAAATACTAAAATAAATTTAAATGCAGATTATATTGCGGGACTATACACAAATAGTNTNCAATTATTAAAATATGATAACAAGAAAAAAAATAAATTAAGTATCAAATTATTATCACTTTATAGAAATAATACTAATTATCTAGTAAATAGTAATTGGATTAAAGGAAAATATAATAATAGAATAGATCTAAATCTTGAACATAAATATAATTATTATGGTGGTTCTGGTANAATTAATATAGCTTTAAAATCATCTGCAATATTTAGCGATTATGATTANAACAAATTAATTTNTTCTGTTGTNAATAAAAATTACAAAAATAGANTTAAGATAAATACAAGAGCATATNTAGAAATTGGTTCTGGTGAAAGATGGGCAGAAGAAAGTAAGCTTTACCTTGCTGGTGCTANTGAAGAAGATTTAATGAATTCAAAATTTACTAGATCTGATGGAATTATTGCAAGTGATTATAAAAACTATGATTATACAACAAATCATTTTCATATGGGAGGTGGATTGAACTTAAGAGGATATAGTGGCTATTTAGCCCNTGTGTTTAATGAAGATGGAAGCATAAAATCCTATGACTATAATGGGATTAGTGGCGCTTGTTTTAATACTGAAGTAGATATAAGTTCATACCTACCNAGANCTATAAAAAATATAAAATCATATTTATTTTCTGATNTAGGTGTNATTACAAATGAAAAGATAANAAAAGACAATTATCAAGAAATTCTAAATGATACTAGANTNGATGCNGGTATAGGCTTTTTATATACATTTAGAAATTTTGGNCCAACTGAAACAATAAAGCCAATAACAATAAGATTAGATATGCCNTTATTTTTAAATAGNCCTCCATCAGNAGATGAAGATTTTATTCAAATGAGATGGATANTTGGTATAAATAGANCATTCTAATGAAAAAAATCTTAGTAACTGGTGGTGCNGGATATATAGGNTCACATACAATAGTTGAATTAGTTAATTTTGGNTATACACCAATNATTCTTGATAATTTATGNAATACATCTATTNANAATATTCATGGAATNGAAAAAATTACAGGTAAAAAAATCAAGTTTTATNAAATAGATTGNACAAACAAAAATGATGTCAATAATATTTTTAAAAAAGAACAAAACATTGNAGGCGTTATTCATTTTGCTGCTTATAAATCNGTTGAAGAATCTGTAAAAAATCCAGAAAAATACTTTAAAAATAATATAGGTTCACTTGAAGTATTATTAGAGAATATGATACAGTATAATGTTAACAAAATTATATTTTCATCTTCATGTACTGTTTACGGCATGCCTGATAAATTACCTGTAAAAGAGAATGCACCATTTAAAAAAGCATCTTCTCCTTATGGAGAAACTAAACAAATTTGTGAAAATTTATTAAAAAAATATAAAGTAAATCATATATCTCTAAGATATTTTAATCCAATAGGTTCACATGAAAGCTCACTAATTGGGGATTGCTCACCTGACAAACCAAATAATTTAATTCCAATTATAGCTGAAACAGCAATTGGAAAAAGAAAAAAAATAATAATCAATGGATCAGATTACAAAACAAGCGATGGAACATGTGTACGTGATTATATACATGTTGTAGATTTAGCAATTGCACATGTAAAAGCCATCAATTATTTATATAAAAAGAAAGGCAAATACGCGTTTAATATTGGAACAGGTTCGGGCACAAGTGTTTTAGAAGCAATAAAAGAATTTGAAAAAAGTAATAATATTACAATTAATTACTCATTTGGTCCAAGAAGAGAAGGAGATATTGAAGAAATATTTGCGGATACATGTTTAGCAAAAAATGAACTAGAGTGGCTCGCAAAAAAAAGTTTAGAAGATGGTATGATTTCATCTTGGCAATGGGAGAAAAATAAATGAATAAAAAAAACCATAATTATCTCTTTTTGAAAAATAAAAATATCAAAGAATTATGTGAATTTATTTGGTATTTAGAAGAAAAATATGACCTTTTAAATTTAAAGATAAATGAAATACATCCCTGGGCAGCTTATAGAATGGATATTTATTATAAATTAGGAAAATTAACAGGTGTTTTTGATCAATCTTTTAATCATAAAACTAGTAAACTTAAAAAAATTACTTATTCTATAAATTTAATTAAAAATAGTTTTTTTCAGAACAATTTATCTAATCTTAAAAAGAAGGATGTTTTAATTTTTTCACACCCAATAAGTAAGAAACATAAAAATCAATATATAGATATATATTCATATAAGTTAATTAAACAATTAATAATGAAAAATAAATCATTTATTGACTTTGAGTCTCCATTTAAAGGAAAGCATAAAAGAACCAAAAAATATTATACAAAATATCTTGATAAGATTTTTCTACTAAGAAATATTAAAGATAAATTTATTAAAATACAAATACAAAAAAATACTGAAAAGCTACTTAATGAATTAAATACTGAAATTAATAAATATTGTGATTTTAATATTAAAGAATTTTTAATTCATAATACAAAAAAATTTATACCTACATATAAATATTATTTAGAATTACTAAAAAAAACAAGTCCTAAAAAAATATATATAATAATATCATATGGTAGAGGAGAATTGATAAAAGCAGCACATGATTTAAATATTAAAATAATTGAAATACAACATGGCACGTTTAGCAAATATCATTTAGGATACTCTTTTCCAAATAGCTTTAACTATCTTTATTTTCCAAATAAATTACATGTATGGAATGAATATTGGAAAAATTTAATATCCTTTCCTATTAAAAAAGAAAATATTAAAATAGAACCTTTTCACTTTTTAGAAGAAAAAACAAAAGAATATAAAAACACAGAGAAAATTAAAAACACACTTATTATTTTTGGACAAGGTGGTGTTACAAAATCAATTGTAAAAAAAATAAAAGAAAATATAAACTATTTCAAAAAATTTCAAATAACTTTCAAATTACACCCTAATGAATATGAACATTTAGATAGTTATAAAGACTTAATATATCTTAAAGAAAAATATAATATATCTATTGTTAAAAACATAAATTTACATAAGTGTCTAGCAAAAAGTGAATATCAAGCAGGTGTATTTTCTACTGCATTATATGAAGGAGTTTTATTTAATTGTAAAACCATTTTATTTGATGTTTCAGGCATAGAATACATGAATAAATTCATTGAATACTACAAACCAAAAATCATATAATTTAATGATAATTAAATTCTATAATAAATTTATGAACTTTTATGATAGCAAAATTGCATTCAGTAAATTAGGAGATATTTTTTCGTTAATATATTATTTCGATAAGTTAAAAGCAGATAATATAAAGTTTACAGAGTTTATAAATGAAGGTGTTGATCAAGACATAAATTTTCTAATTTCAACTCAAAAAAAAGGTTTATTACTATATAATAGTGGAGAAATCATTCAATTATTTAAAAACAAGGGGTTTTACGGATTAACGAAACACAAAAGTAATTACTATGCTTTTCATATTACTGGATTTCATGGAAACATTATTTCTTTTTCATTAAAAGATAAAAAGGCAATAAAACCATATGTAGTTATTAGAGGAGGTCTATCAAAAGGTATTCACCAAATAGATTTTATTGATGAAAATTTATATGTAACAAATACATATGATAATTCAATACTAATTTATAATAAGATTTATAACAAAAAAAATATACATTGGAAAAATTATGACAATATAATTTATCCAAATGATAAGCTTTTAAATGGCAGATCTTCTAGTAATTACAACCATTTTAATTCCATTTTTAGATATAAAAAATTTATTTATTTATTTGCTCATAACGAAACAAAGAAATCATCAAGAAATAGTGAAATTTACAAATTAGATAAAAATAATTTCAATGTTATCGAAATAAAAAAAACAACAGGTTCAAATGGTCACAATATATATATAGACGAAAATCAAATACTATTCTGCAAATCAATTGAAGGGACTTTATCTTCTGAAAAAAAAGATATCTTACAACATAAAAATATTTTCACAAGAGGACTTTCAGTTTCTAATAAATATTTAATTTTAGGAGGTTCAGAAATTGCACACAACAGAAATGACAGAGGCAGTTCATCCGGATACATCTACATATATAATTTAAATTTTAAATTATTACAAAAAATATGCATTGATAAAACACAAATACAAGAAGTAAGACAAATAAATATAGAGGAAAAGACGTTAAGTAATAGTAAATATAATATTTAGTGAAAATTAATTATAAATATTAAATTTACTTTTAAAAGAACAAAATACTAAATGAGTCTAAAAAATGAAATATTATCATACAGTAGTGTTAACATAATAAATGCATCTGTACCGTTTTTATTATTACCAATACTAACAAGCTATTTAACACCTGAAGATTATGGTGTTTTATCTATGGTGCAATTATTAATGACTCTTTCTCTCCCTTTTGTAATAATGAATTCACAAAGATTATTGACAATGGAATATTCAAATATTCCTTTTGAAGAATATAAATCCTTAGTAAGTTCTGCAATTATCATTCCTTTTTTTGGATTTTTATTTTTAGAATTAATTTACTTAGTAATTAAAGAACCTATAATTAAATATTTTCAAATTCCTGAATATCTAATTTATCTAATACCTGTATTTCTTTTATTTCAAATAATTCCTATTTTCATTCCTATAATATTTCAAGCAAAAAAAGAACCCTTTAATTTTGGAAAATTTAAAATTACATTAACAATTATTAATGTATTATTATCATTGTTATTTATAGTTTATTGTGGATTTGGATGGGAAGGTAGAATATTTGGTATTGTAGGTTCATTTATTCTATCTACTATTTTAGGTATATTTATTTTATTTAAAATAAAAATTATAAATTTTAATATTAATAAAATAGACATTAAAAGAATTCTACGATTTGGAATACCACTATTACCACATGCAATAGCTGGTATTCTACTAGCTTCTTCATCAAAATTTTTTCTTTCAAGTATTATAAATAATGAAGCTTTAGGAATATATTCAGTAGCATTTCAAATAGCTGGAGGGGTATTATTACTAATGACTTCTATTAATCAAGCCTGGGCACCTAATTTATATGAAATTTTAAATTCTAATCCTTCAAAAGAAATTAAAAAGAGTTTAGTATTTAAAACATATAGAACTATGTTATTGATGACATTTATAACGATATTATTTATAATAGTTGTCCCATATATTTATTATTTATTTATTGACGAAAGATTTCATTCAGGAATATTTGTTTCAAGAATAATTGCAATTGGATTTTTAATGAATGGGTTGTATTATCTTGTAACTAATTATATAGTATATACAAAAAGAACTGAAATTCTTTCATATATTACAACAATAGTTTCAATAGTTGGGGCTTTTATAAATTATTATTTGATAGTAAAATTTGGTATAATAGGAGCTGGTTACGGATTAATCATTACATTTGGTTTACTATTTATTACTGTTTTTTATTATGCAAACAAATTATATAAAATGCCTTGGCTATTAAAATAATAAATCATGAAAATTATAAAATTATTTAAAAAACCATTAGCAATAATTTTTTCATTAATTGTTAAAAATCAATGTAAAAAATATAATTATCCATTAAAGGTTATGGGTTATAGTAAAGTAAATAGAAATACTGAATTAGGAAAAAATGTTAATTTTAATGGAATGATCATTACAGGTAGAGGAAAGGTAAAGATTGGTGATAATTTTCACTCTGGAAAAAATTGCAAAATGATTACTCAAATACATAACTATAATGGTGAATCTATACCGTATGATAAAAAAATTATAAATAAAGATATTATAATAGGTGATAATGTATGGCTAGGAGATGAGGTGATGATTTTAGGTGGTATAATAATTGAAGAAGGAGCGATAATACAAGCTAGAAGTGTCGTTGTGAATGACATTCCAAAATATAGCATTGCAGGAGGACACCCAGCAAAAGTTTTCTCAAAAAGAGATATAGAACATTATGAAAAATTAAAAAAACAAAAAAAATTCCACTAAGAAATTAGTTCATTTAAAAGTAAAGAAAAATCTCCAGCAAGTTTTTTCCGACTATAATCATTATGATTTTTTTCATCAACCTGAAGAGTTTTATTTTTGAATTTTGTATAAGCAGTTATAATTTCTTTTTTCATTGATTTAATATCATTAAAATCAACTACTACTCCAGATTTTGTTTTTTTAATTATTGTTGATGCATCACCTGACTTTTTTCCAATACACAATATTGGTCTTTTTGCACCAATATATTCATACATTTTACCTGGTATCACTCCATTTATATTTGAAACATTATTTAGAAACAATAATAAAACTTGGGATTTTATTAATTGTTTAATAACTTTTTTATGTGGTAAAGAGTCAACTAGTTTAGTAATATCTAACAATTTATATTTTTCTAATTCATCCTTTACAGAAATATCAATCGGGCCAATTAATTGAATTTCTAAATCAGATAAAATTTCAGGCATTTGAATAATAACATCTTTTAAAGCTTTCCAAAAATTAAATGGATTTCTATCTTTATTAAGTGATCCTATATGAACTAAAGTAAACTTTTTATCTAATTTTACTTTACCTGCTTTGTTAAAATCAGCAGGATCATAACCATTTGTAATAACATCCGGTTTTATACCACAAATATTCAAGAAATCTTTTGCCCAACTTTCACTAACTGTAACTAATTTATTAGCATTTAATAGTACATTCATTTCTAAACGCCTATGCCTTTTATCTGCCCATTTTGTTAATTTAAGTTTGTCATAAAAATCTATATTAGTCCAAGGATCTCTAAAATCTGCTAACCAAGGTATATCAAATTTTTTCTTTATAAATAATGCAATTAAATGGGTTGTATGAGGAGGACCTGTAGAGACAATAGCATCTACTTTATTATTTTGTAAATATCTAGATATAGTTTTAATAGCTGGATTATACCAAAACATCTTTGCATCTGGAATAAAAAAATTACCTCTAATCCATATTGACAAATTATTTAAAAAACTTACACCTTTCTTTTTTGATAAAAAACCAGGATTAATCTTTTCATCCTTTTTTCCAGTAAAAATCCTATATAATGAAAAGGGCTCCCAGATATTTGAACTTATAACTTCAATACCATCAGGAACATCATATAACAAACTATCATCATATAAAGAAATATCTGAATTATTTACAGTAAAAACAATGGGCTCCCATTTATATTGCCTTAAGTATTTAATTGTTTTTAACCACCTTTGCACACCACCGCCACCCATTGGTGGCCAGTAGTAAGAAATGACTAAAACTTTATTCATTATCTTCTGTATTCTTTAATTAAAGAAAGAAATAATAATAATAATAAAGTAATTGATGAAGCTAGAGATATCTTTTCACCATTATGATATGTAAGTGGTTCAAATTTAAATTCTATAACATGCTCACCGCTATCAATATTCATTCCTCTAAGAATATAATTAACTCTGAAATGAGGTTGTAATTTTCCATTAACATATGCATTCCAACCCTTATCATAAAATATTTCTGAAAACACAATTGTTCCTCTACTTTCTGAATTAGATTTATATTTTAAATAATTTGGTTCGTACTCTTGTAATATTATTGTAGAATTTAAATGATTAGAACTATCTATTAATAAATTTGAAGAGATTTCAGAAGATTTATAAATATCCGAAAAATAAGACACATATCTTTCATCTAACAAAGCGGTTAATTTAGGATTAAAATCTTTTAAAGCAGCAATCTCTTCATCAGCATTTTTAACGATATCAACTTTTTTTACATACCAAGCATTACCTAAAGCTTCTGGATTTAACTGTACCTTACCATCTTGAGTTATAAAATATTTGGTATTTAGCATATTTATAACTTTCATATTTCCTTGCGAAATATGTTTTTCTATTACCTCTTGGTATCTTTTTAATTTTGCTCCATGATAACCTCCAATTGATTTATGAAAATAAGAAGTACTTGCATCATTAAATGTACTAACACTTTGATTAAAAACTCTATAATTTAATGTTTTATCTTTCAATATTTGTTGATCTGCTGCAGTTTTAGAATAAGGTCTATCAATTTTAGAAGCTCTTACAAATATATCATCATTGAGATATCTCTTATTAATTGTCCACATATCTACTAAAACTAATAGTCCTATAACTAAAATTACTTGCTTTGATATATCAATTTTTTCAGATTTTTTCTTTAAAAAGAACCATAAAGTAGAGAAAGATAAAAGAATAAAGAAAAAAGACCTCCAAGCATCATTTGATAATAAAGTTGCTCTATCTGTTTGTAATGCCTGAATAGGCCACCCCATTTTTTCTAAACGTGAATCTTGAACACCAACAAAATCAAAGAAAAGTGATGGCATTAAAGCAAAAACTAGTGTAATTCCACCAGTAATATAAAAAGCTAATTTTAAATATTTCTTTTTATCAACAATTAATAAATTATCATCTTTAATTAATTTATTTAATGCATAAAAACCTAATAAAGGTATAGTTAACTCAGCTATTATTAATATAGTTGAAACAGCTCTAAATTTATTATAAGCTGGGAAATAATTAAGAAATAAGTCTGTTAAAAACATAAAATTCTTTCCCCAAGATAAAAGTATAGACATAATTGTGGCAAAAAGAATCCAATTTCTAATTGTAGATTTTATGAAGAAAATTCCAAAAACAAATAAAAATAAAACAATCGAACCAGCATATGTTGGTCCATTAACTATTGGTTGATCTCCCCAATATAAAGGAACCTGTTTGATGATTTTTTTAGCATTTGGACTTCTTTTAATAGTTTTATATAATTCAGAATCCATACTTAATGCTCCTTGAGAGGCACCGCCATGAAAATTAGGTATCAATAAAGTCATGGTTTCTGCAATACCATAACTCCATTGTGTAGCATAATCTTTATCTAATCCTGATGTTTTATTATCAATATTATCAGTTAGTTCAGATTTACCTCTAATACTTTCTTCACCATACTCCATGGTAGTAGCCAATCTAGTAAAGGCCGTTCCAGATGCTAATAAACCTGCAATTAAAAGAACAAAAGATCTCTTAATGAATTCCGGAATATGTATTAACTTACTAGTATCTTTTTTATGTTTAATATCTAAACGTAAATTTCTAATGAATTCATTTATACCTATTAATAGCAATACAAGAAATAAATAATAAGTGATCTGAAAATGATTACAATAAATCTCAAGCGCAACAGTAAGTGCAGTTAATACTCCACCTAAAAACATTTTTTTTCGATATGTGTACATAACTGATGCTAAAACCATCGGCATGTATGCAATAGCATGTGCTTTACTCATATGACCTGCTTGAATAATAATAAAGAAATATGATGAAAATGCAAATGCAATAGCACCAACAGCAGATATCCTATAATCAACGTTTAAAGAAACTAATAAAAGATAAAAACCTAATAAATAAAGAAATAAAATATTTACAGGTCTGGGAAATGATTTCATTATAATCTTATCAACATATTGAATTAAATTTGCTTTATAATATGTCGATATTTGATATGCCGGCATACCGGAGAACATAGAGTTTGTCCACAATGGCTCATCACCTGTTTGATCTCGGTAATCAGAAATTTCCTTACTCATACCCTGCCATGTTTTTATATCATGAGTCTCTATTTTCTTACCTTGTATTACTGGTAAAAAATAACCGTAAGAAATTAAAGCAAAAAATAGTAGAACGGGGGTATGTTTCTTTAAAATATTCATATTTGATTATGTTTATTCTTCAATTTCTTCAAAATCTATATATTCTCCAATATTTTTAGATTTTGATTTTTTACTTTTCATTTTTTCAATAATAACTTTACCTTCCTCATTATTATCTTTTTTGTTTTTGTATCTATTATTAACACCTCCCTGCATCATACTTTTCATAAATTTTTTTAGTAATAATGGGAAAAGTAGTCTCGATAAAAATTTAATTAAATAATAAATTAAAAATAACCAGCAAAATAATTTAACTAAAGCGGCCATCTATTTACTTAAATACAAATTTCTTTCAGAATAAACTTTTGTAAAATAATCATCTGATAAATCATCTATAAAATAAATAGACTCACCAGTTGATTTCATTTCTGGACCTAACTCCTTATTTACATTTGGAAATTTATCAAATGAAAAAACGGGCACTTTTATCGCATATCCTTTCTTTTTAGGATTAAAATCAAAATCAGATAACATTTTAGCTCCTAACATAACTTTTGCTGCATAATTAACATATGGTTCATCATAAGCTTTAGCAATAAAAGGAACTGTTCTAGATGCTCTTGGATTTGCTTCGATCACATAAACAGTTTCATCTTTAATAGCAAATTGTATATTAATTAATCCAACAGTATCTAAAGCAATAGCAATTTTTTTTGTTATATCTATTATTTGTTTACGTACATTATCACTTAAATCAAAAGTTGGAAGCACTGCATATGAATCTCCAGAGTGAATACCACAAGGCTCAATATGCTCCATAATGCCAATAATATATACATTTTCACCATCACAAATAGCGTCAGCTTCAGCCTCTATAGCTTTATCTAAATAATGATCTAATAAAACATGGTTTCCTGGCAAATCTTTTAGAAGATCAACGATATGGTGTTCTAATTCTTCTTCATTAATAACTATCTTCATGCCTTGACCTCCTAAAACATAGGAAGGTCTAACCAGTATAGGGAAATTTAATTTCTTAGAAATTTCTACTGCAGTTTCTGCAGTTTCAGCAACTGCAAATGGAGGGTATGGAATATTATTATCAGATAATAACTGTGAAAATCTTCCTCTATCTTCAGCAACATCTAAAGCTTTATAAGAAGTACCCATAATTTTGATTCCATATCGTTCTAACTTTTCAGCAAGTTTTAGTGCGGTTTGACCTCCAAGTTGGACAATAACACCTTTAGGTTTCTCATGTAGAATTATATCGTAGATATGTTCCCAAAAAACAGGCTCGAAATATAATTTATCAGCTGTATCAAAATCAGTAGAAACAGTTTCAGGATTACAGTTTATCATTATAGTTTCATAACCACATTCTTTAGCAGCCAAAACACCATGTACACAGGAATAATCAAATTCTATTCCTTGTCCTATTCTATTTGGTCCGGAACCTAAAACAACTATTTTTTCTTTATCATTGACATTACTTTCATTTTCAGCAAATTGAACTCCATCAACCTCCTTATTCATTTCAAATGTAGAGTAATAATATGGTGTTTTTGCTTCAAATTCAGCTGCACATGTATCAACTAATTTATATACTCTCTTGATATTGTCATGGTTTCTTCTATTGTATACTTGGCTTTCTAAACAATTCACTAAATGAGCTATTTGTCTATCAGCATAACCTTTCATTTTAGCCTCTAGAAGCAAATTTTTTGGCAAATCATCAATTGTATATTTTTCTATTTCCTTTTCTAAATGTAATAATTCTTCAAATTGATATAAAAACCAATAATCAATTTTTGTTAACTCATGTATTTTCTTAATAGGAATACCTATCCTTAAAGCATCATAAATTCGAAATATTCTATCACCGCTTGCGTTCTTTAATTGGTGTAAAATCTTATCCTGATCTGTTTCACCTTTCCCGTCTGCCCCCAAACCATTTCTACTAATCTCTAAAGATTGACAAGCCTTTTGTAATGCTTCTTGAAATGATCTTCCAATTGCCATGACCTCACCAACAGATTTCATTTGTAAACCAAGATGAATATCAGAACCTGGGAATTTATCAAAATTCCATCTAGGTATCTTAACTACTACATAATCAAGGGTTGGTTCAAAACAAGCCGAAGTTGTCTTAGTAATTTGATTGTTTAATTCATTCAAATTATAACCTATTGCTAACTTACTAGCAATTTTTGCAATCGGATATCCTGTAGCTTTAGAAGCCAGAGCAGAAGAACGAGATACTCTTGGGTTAATTTCAATAGCTATAATATCTTCTGAATCATCTGGATTAACTGCAAATTGCACATTACATCCTCCCGCAAAATCACCAATTGAACGCATCATCTTAATTGCCATATTACGCATTCTTTGATAAGCTGTATCAGATAATGTCATTGCTGGAGCTATTGTTATTGAGTCACCAGTATGGATACCCATTGGATCTAAATTTTCTATAGTACAAATTATGATAACATTATCATTATCATCTCTTAATAATTCTAATTCATATTCCTTCCAACCTAAAACAGCTTTATCGATAAGCACTTCATGAATAGGAGAAGCATGTAATCCTTTTGATAATAAATCTTCAAATTCACTTTTTGTATGTACAAATGAGGCTCCACTTCCCCCAAGTGTAAAAGAAGGTCTAATAACTAAAGGAAAACCCAATTCTTGTGCAATTTCTTTACCCTCAAGAAATGAAGTTGCTATCTTAGCTGGTGCAACAGGGATTTCAATTTCTTTCATTAATTTTCTAAACTGCTCTCTATCTTCAGTAATATTAATTGCACCTATATCTACACCAATTATCTCAACATTATATTTTTCCCAAATGCCTTTTTCATCAACTTCTATACATAAATTTAACGCTGTCTGACCACCCATTGTAGGAAGAACTGCATCAATATCTCTTTCCTCTAATATTTCAATTATAGAGGCAGGAGTCAAAGGTTTTAAATAAATATGATCAGCAACTACATTATCTGTCATTATAGTAGCTGGATTAGAATTAATTAATGAAACTTCTATCCCCTCTTCTCTTAATGATCTAGAGGCCTGAGAACCCGAATAATCAAATTCACATGCTTGACCAATAACTATTGGTCCACTTCCAATTATAAGTATCGATTTTAAAGATTTATTTTTTGGCATTCTGCTAATTTATAATTTTTAATTTTTTATTCTGCATATAATATATTAAGAGATATTAACATTCTATTAAAAACATAAAAAAAAAGTGTTGCAAATGCAACACTTAGTATTTTAAAGTTTTAATCATTACTTATGCCCCATTTCATCAGAAACAGTTAATCTCTTTCTACCTTTAATCCTTCTTCTTGAAAGAACTTTTTTACCATTAGAAGTTGACATTCTATCCATAAAACCATGTTTGTTTTTTCTTTTTCTATTAGATGGTTGAAATGTTCTTTTTGGCATGACTGTATTCTCTTTATAATTCTAGCGTGCAAATATATAATGTTTTTTTAAATCAACTGATATAATTAAAACAATTAATTTATTATATAATCAGAGTTAAGTAATAAAAAATCAGCTCTTTCTGGCTTAAACAAAAACACATTCCAAAATCCATTATAATAAATCTTAGTTGGCACGTGCTTTTTATTTACATAATCCATATGAACAACAACATCTATATCCAATGATATCAAAAAATGATTATAAATAAACTTATACTCTCTATATAAAACATTAAAATTAGTTTTATCAAAATAAGATACTAAATTACGTATTAGCACTTTTTTCATATCTTTTTCATCAACTAAATCTTTCATCTTAATTGTAAAAACATAACACTCTATATTATTATATATAGTATCACTTATTGTATAATCATAATATTTTTGCATATCAATACTAAAGACAGCTAGTTTTTTATTTAAACCTCCTTTTTTTTGTTCAGTAGCATCAGAACCAATAGAAAAACCTACTGTTTTTGCATCCCTCATATTTTGACTATCTCCTTTATTTTTTGCCTTTGAAATATCTAATGAAACATCTATTGTATCTTTAGGAAAGAATACTTCATCAAAAGCTTCAGGTGTGTAAAAACGGTGCTTACCGCTTCTTTTAAACATTCTACCATTAGAGTGTGTTGAATCGTATGATACCCAAGCTTTATTATTATCTGTGTGATAATCACCATACTTATTTATACTAGCAATTTTTTTATTTTTTTTATTAAATATATTTAATGAACTTTCAAATTTGTGTGAATAATATCTTAAATGCTTAAAACCCATATAAAAAGTAGTATCATTCTTTACATAATAAATAAAATCTTCTACGTCAAAACCATTATTCTCTTCAGATATAATCACATCATCAAGAAATACTATAGGCATTAAAGTATCTTGAGAAAAACTAAAAAAATATAAATGACTAGCAATTAATAGAAAAAATTTATTCATAAAGCAAATATAAAAAAAGCCAACACTTTCGTGCTGGCTTAAAATAGTAATTATACATAAGCCGGATTCTGTTCTCAAAAAGAGTGCCATCATTTATCTAGAGTAATAGTTACCTATTACTTCAAGCTACCTACCCCTCAAGAAAAGGCGAGCAACCTTTAAATCCTGATATACATGGTATTGCACCGCATAGAGTTTACCTGATTTCACTACAGCCAAACTGTACTTTCTTTCTGTTGCACTTGTCCGTATTTTAACACGATGGGTGTTACCCACTATGCTGCTCTATGGTGTCCGGACTTTCCTCTTTATAATTAAATAAAGCGATAGCATCAATAACTACTATTAAAACAAAAATAAATAATACATTTATATAATAGATAAAATATTTAAGTATTAATTACTTTTGTGAAAATGAAATTTAAAGTATTACATCAAGATAAAGATTCTAAAGCAAGAATAGGTTGTATTGAAACTGATCATGGAAAAATAAACACTCCCATATTTATGCCAGTAGGTACATTAGGAACTGTTAAGGGAGTACAACAGAATCAGCTGAAAGAAGATACCAAAGCAGAAATTATTTTAGGAAACACTTATCATTTATATTTAAGACCTGGAATTGATACTATTAAAGAAGCAGGTGGTATTCATAAATTTATAAGCTGGGAAAAACCTATACTAACAGATAGTGGTGGATATCAAGTATATTCTCTATCAAATAATAGAAAAATAACTGAAGATGGAGTTAAATTTCAATCACATATTGATGGAAGCTATCATTTTTTTAAACCAGAAAACGCAATTGATATTCAAAGAGATATAGGAGCTGATATCATAATGGCTTTTGATGAATGCCCTCCATATCCTTGTGATCATAAATATGCTAAAAGCTCTATGCATCTCACTCATAGATGGCTGAAAAGGTGTTGTGATAGATTTGATAATTCATCTAACAAATATGGTTATAACCAAACATTTTTTCCAATTATTCAGGGAAGCTCATACAAAGATTTAAGAAAGCAATCGGCTGAAAAAATTGCAAGTTTTAATAGAGAAGGCAATGCAATTGGAGGTTTATCAGTGGGGGAGCCAGATGAAATAATGTATGAAATGACTGAAATTGTATGTTCAATACTTCCGTGGGAAAAACCTAGATATCTAATGGGGGTAGGAACACCACAAAACCTATTAGAAAACATAGCATTGGGTGTAGATATGTTTGACTGTGTTATGCCAACAAGAAACGCTAGAAACGGCATGTTATTCACTTCAGAAGGAACTATCAATATTAAAAATAAAAAATGGTCAGCAGATTTTAGTGCAATTGACGCTAATGGAACGTCTTTTGTAGATCAGAAATATACTAAAGCCTACTTACGTCACCTATTTACTGCAAATGAAATGTTAGGTAAACAAATTGCCACATTACACAATATTCGTTTTTATATTTGGTTAATGGAAGAAGCTAGAAAAAATATACAAAATGAAACATTTCAATCATGGAAAAACAAATTGATAAAAAAATTAAATAAAAGACTTTAGTTTTATGAAAAAGTTTGACTGGTATATAACTAAAAAATTTTTTAGCACTTTCTTTTTCACTTTATCTCTAGTCTTATTAATAGTTATTGTATTTGATATTTCAGAAAAAATAGATGATTTTTTAGAAAATAATTTAAGTGTTAAAATAATTATTACTGAATACTATATTCATTTCATCCCATATTTTGGAAATCTTTTTAGCCCATTATTTATATTTCTATCAGTAATATTTTTTACATCAAAATTAGCAAACAACACTGAGATAATTGCTATGACAAATAGTGGATTAAGCTTTTATCAATACTTAAGACCTTTTATTATTTGTTCAATTATTTTATCTATCTGCTCTTTCTTTTTAGGAAATTTTATTATACCTGGATCTAATAAACATAGGATTGATTTTGAAAATAAATATATATCAAAAAAAAGATATGTATTAAACAAAGAAATTCATATGCAGATTGCAAAAGATCAATATATATATATGGAAAGTTTCAATATAAATAGAGAAATTGGATATAAATTTAGATTAGATAACTTTAATAAAAATAAGTTGATGTCAACATTAAATTCAGACTATATTAAGTATGATTCTATAAGCAATTCATGGGAACTAAATAATTATACAACTAGAATTTTCTACGATGATCGAGAAGTATTAAATAATGGACGAAAATTAGATACCATAATTGACTTAAAACCTGATGATTTTCAAAATCAAATTAAATTAGTTGAAACAATGAAGTATGCTGAATTAAACAAATATATTGTAAAAGAAAGTCTTAAAGGAACTCCACAAATTGTTTATCATAAAATCGAAAAACATAAAAGAATAGCATTTCCATTTGCATCTATAATTTTAACAATTATTGCTGTTAGTATTGCTTCAAGAAAAGTAAGAGGAGGTATAGGATTACATTTAGGTCTTGGAATATTAATTGCTTTTTCTTTTATTTTATTTATGCAGATATCAACAACCTTTGCAATAAAAAGTAGTTTAAATCCAGCATTATCAGTGTGGATACCAAATATATTATTTACAATAGTTGCTGTATTTCTTGTTAAAAAAGCTCCAAAATAACTAATCCCTTATTAGCTTTCTATATTTAATCCTTTTAGGTGAAATATCTCCAAGTCTTTTCCTTCTGTTTTCTTCATAATCAGAAAAAGAACCTTCAAAGTAAACAACTTTTGAATCACCTTCAAATGCTAAAATATGTGTGCAAACCCTATCCAAAAACCATCTGTCATGTGAAATAATAACAGCACACCCTGCAAAATTTTCTAAACCTTCTTCCAAAGCTCTTAATGTATTAACATCCAGATCATTCGTTGGTTCATCAAGCAATAATACATTAGCTTCATTCTTTAATGTCATTGCTAGGTGCAATCTATTTCTCTCACCTCCAGACAAAACACCTACCTTTTTATTTTGATCAGAACCATTAAAATTATACTTGGCAACATAGGCTCTAGAATTTACATATCTACCGCCTAAATTTATTTCCTCTTGACCATCAGTAATTTGTTCCCAAATTGTTTTATTTGGATCTATATCTACATGCTGCTGGTCAACATATGAAAGCTTCACTGTCTCCCCTATCTCAAATGTTCCTTTATCAGCAGTTTCTTTCCCCATAATCATCCTAAATAAAGTGGTTTTTCCAGCTCCATTGGGACCAACAATTCCAACAATACCAGCAGGAGGCAATTTAAATTCTAAGTTCTCATAAAGTAACTTATCCCCAAATGCCTTGCTTACCCCCTCAGCATCAATTACATTATTTCCTAATCTAGGTCCCGGAGGGATATATAACTCTATTTTTTCTTCTTTCTGCTTGCCTTCTTCTGATAATAATTTTTCATAATTACTTAATCTAGACTTTGATTTTGTTCTCCTACCCTTTGGTGACATCCTTACCCATTCTAATTCTCTTTCTAGTGTCTTCTTTCTCTTACTTTCTGTTTTTTCTTCTTGTGCTAACCTCTTTGTCTTTTGTTCTAGCCAAGAAGAGTAATTTCCTTTCCATGGTATTCCTTCTCCTCTATCAAGCTCTAATATCCAGCCAGCTACATTATCTAGAAAATATCTATCATGCGTAATAGCAATAATAGTTCCTTTGTATTGTGAAAGATGTTGTTCTAACCATAAAACAGATTCTGCATCCAAGTGGTTAGTAGGTTCATCAAGCAATAATATATCTGGTTCTTGTAGCAATAAACGACAAAGAGCAACTCTTCTTTTCTCGCCCCCCGATAAAACTGATATCTTAGTATCTGCTTCAGGGCAACGAAGCGCATCCATAGCTATATTTAACTTGGTTTCAATATCCCAAGCTCCTAAGGCTTCTATTTTATCTTGTAAAAGCCCCTGCTGTTTCATTAATGAATCCATCTTATCTGCATCTTCATAATTTTCCGGTAATCCAAATGCATCATTAATAGCATTATATTCTGCCAGCACATCTACTGCCTCCTGCATTCCTTCTTTAACAATTTCCATTACGGTCTTGTCATCATCAAGTTTAGGCTCTTGTTCTAAATATCCAACATTATAGCCATCAGAGAATACCACATCACCTTGATAAGCTTTATCTACACCAGCAATAATTTTTAGAAGTGTAGACTTTCCTGATCCATTTAATCCAATTATACCAATCTTAGCTCCGTAGAAAAAAGAAAGATATATATCTTTTAAAACTTGCTTATTGTTATTATTAAAGGACTTAGAAAGTCCTGACATAGAGAATATTACTTTTTTATCTTCCGACATATTAAATATTAATTAGAGTTTATTTCATCATAAGCTTTTCTTGCAGGATGAGATTTAGGTAAAATAGCTGCATGAGTTTTTTTCATTTTCTTGATAGTTCCATCATCAAGTTTATATTCTATCATTTCATCATCTATTTCTTCTGAATCATCTGAATTTACTTGTTGTTTATTGTTGCTTTCATCTTTAACTGATTCATTTACTACATCTTCTGAATCATCATTAGAACAACAAGATTTTTTTTCTTCTGATGGTCGTTCTTGTTTTTTTTCTGTATACTTATATGAATCATCATTTGTAAAAAATTCATTAAAGGAAACTCCTTTCTGTAACAAAAGAACAAGTAACCATATAGGTCCTATAAGTGGAATAAAAACAATCAATAGCATCCATCCACTCTTTCCAACATCATGTAGCCTTCTAACAGTTACAGCAAGAGCTGGTATAAAAATAAATAGTGAATACAGCATAGAAATTTTAGGACTAATTATAGATGCTAGACTAGAAAATACAATGTTAAATAATACAAACATCCAATATTCTTTCCTTGATGATGATGATTCAAAATCTGAGTATTTTTTTAATACAGCAATAAAATTATCCATTGAATTATATTTTTGTCAATAATATAAAATTAATTACATTTGATGTATATAATAAATTAAAATTTATGGATAATAATTGGGAGAAAAGCTGGAAAGGAAGAATAGCAAAATTTATTTTTGAAACATATAATAATCGTGAGAATGATAATGTGTCAGATCACTTCTTTAACCTAACTATAGATCAATTATTATGGCATGCTACAACTATAATTAAAGATGATGAAAAACTAATTAACATAAAGTATGTTGGCCAAAGGTATTGGTCAGAAAATGCAATTAAATATTACTGCCAATTAAACCCATTAGAGGGAAAAGGACTTAAAGCGTGTAAAAACCTTAGGCATGAGCATGCAGTTCCAAGAATTATGATAAAAGAAAAAATAGAAAAATGTCTAAAAGAAAATACTAGTATTCATCAAATATACGAGATTATTAATTCCTATTCTAAATCAGTAATAATTACAACAAAAGAAGATAAAAACATACCAAAAAAAAATAAAACATCATTTACAAAATGGAATGAAATAAATGATGATTTTAAAATAAACTTTTTAGGTGATAAGAAAGAATTAGAGGGTAAAAAATTTATCGATTTCATGCAGGAATTTAGGTATAAACAAAAACAATCAAATAAAGAGAATACGATTAAAATAATTGACTTAAATGATCATATGATTCAAGATTCCAAGATGGTGCCATATGATAAAGATTTTAAAGAATTAATGCATAAAATAAACAAGGAGAAATAATGGAAATAATAGAACCAAAACTTTTAATAGAATTAAAATCATTTACTCTAACAAATACAGAATCACAATATTTAGAATGGAAATTAAATGAGTATATTGAAATTCTACTTCAATCACCTTCCGCTAAACCATTTTTTGCTAAAAATAATGATGGTATTTATACATTATTTCCAAAATATGGAGTTAGTATTTCTAAAGACACGAAAGATGAGTGGGAAATAAATTTATTAAAATTCCTCTCTGCGAATGTTCCAAATAAACATTTTGATTTTAGATATACCCAATCACATAAGAAAGAAGAAAACACTTGGTATGAAAAAATATATGATATCTTGATAGGAAATAATTTTGAAGACTCTGATGGTAAAATTGATATTGGAAAAGTAACTGTAACTACTGATAATGAAATAAATATTACAGCGCAAGTACTTCTAACAAGAACAGGTCTAGAGTGGCATGTTGAAGGAGAAGAAAAAAAAGGAGAATATATTAAATATGAAAGTGGTATATCTTACCATGGGGAAGCAAAAGGAGAAGAAGGTAATCGACTTCCACACGGAAAAGGAGTAATGACTGTACCTGATGGCCCTGTAATAACAGGAGATTTTAAAGACGGTCTTGCTGATGGATACGCTAAAATGGATTTCTTAGATGGCGAAGTATATGTAGGGGAATTTAAAAAAAATAAAAAACACGGTAAAGGAATTTATGTTTGGCCTGATGGAAGGAAGTATGAAGGTGAATATCAAAAGGGAGAAGAACATGGTCAAGGAATTTATAAGTGGCCAAGCGGAAATTCATGGCAAGGAGAATGGGAAAATGGAAAGAAGGATGGAGTAGGCACTTATAATTATTCTGATGGTGCTAAATTTACTAGTGATTGGCATGAGGGTGAATGGGTTAAAATGACAATGGTAGATTTTGATGAAAACAATAATGAAATAGAAGAAATAAAAAATAGTAAATATACTTCATCAAAGGGATTTGTTTTTTATGGGAAATACAATGACGACAAACAAAGAACAGTAGATGGGACTATAACATCACCTGATGGATTAGAAATTAATTTAAAAGACTGTGAGAAATATAAAGACAAAGATTTAACAGACGCTTTTACAGAACTAAAAAATACATATCAATCTCACAAGTTTGAATATAACGATACTAACAACGGTATCCTTTCATTTGAAAGAGCATCTGAAATATTTGGTGACTGTACAAATTATGAGGAACTAAGTTACGGAATGGATGAGGTTTATGGTTTAAAAATCAATAGTCTTGAAGGATTTGTAATACTACATGCTAATAAAGATGAATTACAAAAGGCATTAGTAGAAGAGCGAGATATCGAAAGCGAGGTAATTATAAAATCTGACAACATAGAATTTATAGAACTTTTAGTTGAAATTTTGAAATTAAACAACAGAGATAATGATACTGACAATATAAACAAAGATATATTAGAGCTAAACAAAGAAGTTATCGGGGAAGAAAAAAATGAGATGATGGAGGAAAATAAAGAAAAAACTATTAAATGGGAAAAACCTGATTTTGATAGAGATCTCTGTAACGAATATTTAGAAGACTGGGTTGATGCTCTTGTTGGAGGTGAGACACAGGTTCTTGAAATAAGTAAAAATGATCTCGTTAAGGGAATATATAATAATCTTAAAGACAAAGGTAAATGTAATTGGCTAGATAAAGAAGCTTTAGCTAAAATTATTGGAAAAGAGGATATGTTACTTGAAGAAGCAGATGACATAGAATACATTGAAGAATTAAAAAAGGATGAAGGAGGAAATGACTACAGACTAAATAAAGTATTATTATATTGTCAAGGAAATTATATTTGGAAGCTTACAGATTATGAAGAAATTGAAGTTAAAGAAGATCCTATAGAAAAAGCAAGAGAAGAAGTAAGTCCCGATGAGGATTTAGATAGTATTCAGTCCTTTAGAAACTTTATGAAGGAAAAATTTCCGCTTGTTAAATTACCAAAGAATAAGCCTTATGCCGGAATTGATTTAAAAGATGGTTATTCAATTAATTTCCATGTACAAAAGAAAGCTGTAGTATTATCATTTAGATCAGTAAAAACTGATCCTGAAGAAATTATGCGTATTCTTAGTGATAAGGGCTTAAATGGTAAAGATATTGGTGATGGGCATGTTTTAAAAGCTGCACCTGGCAAGAGAAATCCTTCTATCATAACTATGAACATAGAAATTCCATATTCATCTGAAGAAGAATTAGCAAGTGATGAGTTAAAAGAAAATGTTAGATCTTATTTTGAGAAGTTTTCAGAGATATTTAATTTCAGTAAAGATGTTAGCGCTAAAAGTAAACCTGAAAGTAATACTGATACTGAATTAGAACCAGGAGCTATGAAATATAAAATAAAACATAAGGATGATACACCAGATAAAGAACAATTTTATCAAATGTAAAATTATTTTTTATAGAATTATTTTTAAAAGTAATTTCTAATCAAGATTCCAATTATTCTTTTTCAGTTAATTTAAATAGATTAATTAGCGGTGCAAAAAGCGGATCAATTTTTAGTTTAAAAGCTTGCTGAAATTATGGAGATAGGTGTTAGGTTGTAATCCGGTTAATTTAGTTAAGCAACCGTAACTTCTTTATATAGTCTCCCTTGCCAAGCATCTCTTTTTTCAAGTCTTTTATTAACCAGATGCTTTACCTCGAAATTTTTAAGTCCATATTTTGGATGAATAAGCATTCTAGCTGGTGATTCACTAAAAAATCTTTCAAGAATAATATCTGGATGTAGAAGCTCAATAAAATCTACTACTAGGTCTATATATTCATCAAGCTCCATAAAAGTAAACATCTCAGGCGTATTCTTAAACTGATAAGCCATCATAGTGTGCTTCACAATTTGAAGATGATGTATTTTCAACGTATTTACAGGAAGCTGAGAAACCTTTATAGCGTGCTTTAACATATCCTCTTTACTTTCTCCTGGAAGGCCTAAAATTAAATGAGCACCAAGGTGTAAACCTCTACCCTTTGCTCTAGAAAAAGTATCAATAGCTTCTTCATGCGTTTGACATCTATTAATAACCTCTAAAGTCTTGTTATTTGTAGATTCTAAACCAAATTCAAGTTTTATAAAATTTCCTTTTTTAGCTAAATACTGAAGATAATCTAACACATCATCTTTAATGGAATCAGGGCGTGTAGCAATAACAAGACCAATAACATCTTTATGAGACAAAGCTTCTTCATACATAGGCTTTAATTCATTTAATGGAGCATACGTATTAGTATAAGCTTGAAAATAAGCTAAATATTTTTGTGTTTTATATTTTTTTGAAAAAAACTCTATACCCTCTTCAATCTGTACTAGTATAGGTTTAATAGGTTTACAGTAGTCAGGGTTAAAAGTATTATTATTACAATAAGTACACCCACCTCTTCCCTTTGTTCCATCTTTATTTGGACAAGTAAAACCTGCATCAAGTGAAACCTTTTGAACTCTATTATTAAATTTGTCTTTAATAAAAGATGTAAAGTCATTATATCTCGAATTAGTATTCTCCATGCTATGCAAAAATAACTTAAATTATAAATAACCTTATATTAGTATTTTCGTATTTATTATAGATTAACTATATTTGGTGAAAATGTCAAAAAAGCAACAAACATCTCTTGAAAAAATTGGTTATAAATCTAAATTACCAATTGATGCTGATATAAATGACTATGAAACTATTCAAATTATTGGGAAAGATAAAAAGCCTATAACATTATATAGAAATACTAGTAATAAAGAAGAGATAGACGATACAAGAAATTTTAGTAGTAGTTGGGATGTTTTTAATTCACATTTGAATCATTAGGCTCTTTCTTTCTCTGCTGAAGAACAGAATTTAATTTATTTATTTCGCTACTTGCACAATTTTTAAATAAAAAAGGGAAAAACGCATGTATTAACACTTTTATTGCAATAAATATTAGTTTAATACTAAAACTAAGAGCAATAATTAAATGTTTAAAATATGATTCACCTACTGATTTAGGATGTTCTGTAAATAAATTGGGCATTTATAAAATTTCTCTTAATGAAAAGGTTTCATCTAATCTCACTCCCTTTTCAGTATGTTTAACTGTACAACACTCATTATAATTGTCGTGTTGTAAATATAAGATAAAATTTTCATCAGCAGCTTGTTTTAGGAATTTTCCTTTTTCATCTAATGTCAATAATGGTCTTGTATCATAACCCATTACATAAGGTAAAGGAATATGTCCAGTACTAGGTAACAAATCAGCCATAAAAACAATAGTTTTTCCTTTATATCTAATATGAGGTATCATTTGTGCATCAGTATGACCATCTACAAAAAGTATATCTATATTATTAAACTCTTTATTTTCCTTTTCAATAAATGATAAATATCCTGCTTCTTGTATTGGAAGAATATTTTCTTTTAAAAAAGAAGCTTTTTCTCTATTATTAGGTTGTGTAGCCCATTGCCAATGATCTTTATTACTCCAGTAACGAGCATTCTTAAATGTCATTTCATAAGATGATCTATCAGCATTCCATTTTACGCTTCCACCACAATGATCAAAATGTAGATGTGTTAAAAAAACATCAGTAATATCTTCAGCTGTAAATCCATGGTTTTTTAGAGATTGATGCAAATTAACATCACCATGCAAATAATAATGTTTTAAAAAATTATCATCTTGCTTATCCCCTATTCCATTATCAATAAGTATTAATCTATTTCCATCCTCAATCAAAAGAGATCGCATAGCCCAAGAACACAAATTATTATTATCAGGTGGATTTGTTCTACTCCATAATACTTTCGGAACAACGCCAAACATTGCACCTCCATCTAATTTAAAATATCCTGTTTCTATTGTATACAATTGCATGTTAGTAAAATTTTAATACTCAAAAATAACAAATGTGATTAATCTTTACTTTAGTTTTATAATTTATTTAATGCGTATTCATTTAATAGCAATAGGAGGAAGTATCATGCATAATATGGCCTTGGCACTTCAAAAACAAGGGCATATAATTAGTGGTTCAGATGACAAAATTTTTGAACCTAGTAAAAGTAGACTGAAAAAATATGATTTACTTCCAAAAAAAATAGGTTGGTATCCAAAAAAAATATCAAATGATTTAGATATTATAATACTAGGAATGCATGCAAAAAGAGATAATCCAGAGTTAATTAAAGCGCAAGAATTAAATCTTCCTATATATTCATTTCCAGAATATATATTCAAACACTCCAAAAATAAAAAACGAATTGTAATTTCTGGAAGTCATGGAAAAACATCAGTCACATCAATGATTATGCATGTTCTAAAAAATCTAAATTTAAATTTTGACTATTTAGTAGGAGCAAAAATAGAAGGCTTTGAACGTATGGTAAAGCTAACCGAAGATGCTCCTATTATTATTTTAGAAGGTGATGAATATTTAAGTTCCTGTATAAATAAAAATCCTAAATTTCATTTATACCAGCCAGATATTGCAGTTTTAACAGGTATAGCTTGGGATCATATTAATGTGTTCAAAACTTTTGAAGATTATGTAGAACAATTTAGAATTTTTAAAAATATGGTTAAAGATGTATTAATTTATTGTTCAAAAGATCAAGAGTTAATAAAATTAATGAATGAAAAAACAAAATGTCAAAAAAAAGGATATTCAACTCATGAGCATAAAATAATTAATGGAGAAACATATATTAATAATTACAAAATACAAGTGTTTGGTGATCATAATCTAGAAAATATAAATGCAGCAAAATTAGTATGTGAAGAATTAAATATATCTCATGATGAATTTTACAAACATATTTCATCATTCAAAGGAGCAGCCAATAGACTAGAGTTAATTAAAAAAAATATGGACTCAGCAATTTTTAAAGATTTTGCACACTCACCTTCAAAACTAAAAGCAACTTGTAAGGCAGTTAAAAATCAATATAAAAATAGACAATTAATAGCATGCATGGAACTACATACTTTTAGTAGTTTGAATAAGAAATTTTTAGCAGAATATAAAGGAAGTATGGATGATGCGAATATTGCAATTATATATTATTCATTAGATACTTTAAAAAATAAAGGTCTAAATATGATTAAAAAAGAGGATATATTTGATTCTTTTAACAAAAAAGAGTTATTAATATTTACTGATTCTAAACAATTAGAAAAACATTTAAAGTCTATTGATTTAAAAAATAAAAACTTGTTGATGATGAGTTCTGGAAATTTTGGTGATATTAATTTTAATGAATTAGGTTAAATGATTAAAACCCATGAGGAATATCATCAGCTCCAATAAAATATAATACAAATCGTATTGCTGTAATAAGAATAAACGCTAATAAAACAGTCATAAATCCTCTCCAAGCATATTTAATCAATGTCTTATTATTGTATGCATATGCAATAATCACACCAAAAATAAGCATAAAAAATCCAAGTATATAACCTACAATTTTATAAGTATCTTCGTTTGGATCTTGTATAATAGGAAAAGAAGAGTAGGCAAAATTGGAAAAAAGAAAAAATATAATAAGAAATATATTATTTTTCATATAATTAAAAAAAAGAGTCGTATAAAACGACTCTTTTTTAAATTGATAATTTTTATCGACTTAGGTCACCAGTTAGTATCCTGATAAAGTCTATTAAAGCCCAAATACCACAACCACCAGCAGTTAAAAGCATTAATATTCCATTTGTGGTATCTCCCATCATAAAACGATGAATACCTAATCCCCCAAGAAAGAAACAAACAACCGCAAGAGTCCAGTCTACTTGTGGTGGTGCTGGAGCTGGTGTGCTACTTTCTTCTGCTAATACAGTAGCTTCCTGAGTAACTGGAAATGAAGCATAAATTACAGTTGAAAAACTGAACAGCATAATCATGGCAAATAAAATTCTTTTCATAATAAGATAATATTGATTAATAAAAACAATAATAAAAAATAATATTGAAAATAAAAAATTATTTTGCCTCCTCTATCATTTCACTTATAATATGATCTATTAATTTTTCTCTATATTTCAAGGTATTCAAATGGAAAGTCAAAGTAGCAACAATTTTATTATTATTATTAACATCAACTATCTTAACCCTATCCCTATATATCTCCATTAAATAATCACCTCTAACATTGATTTTTTTCGATAATTGCATTTCTCTATTATTTGCATCCTTAACTTGTTTTTCAATTGAATAATCTCCAACATCTAAACCGTTTTTAAATAATGCTGTATTCCAAGATGCTTCCTCAAGTTTTGGATCAGCAACAATAGCTAAACCACTTACTCCTAATTTATTTTGAACTACAAATACTTTTGTTAAGTCTAGACCTCTAACTATAATTTCTAAATCTAATTTGTCTATATGCTTTTCTAGTTCCTTAGCCTGCTTTCTTAATTTCCTTTTTGATTGGGCATTGGTATCTAAAAGAAAAATAAAACATAGAAAAACAATAATTGAAAATCTCATATTTACTAATCTCATTTTTTAATATTTAAATCAAAAATAACTTAATTATTTTAATATATAATAAACTCTTATTACTTCTTTGAAATATGAAAATGCTAATAAAGGTAAAACTACTAACGATAATTTATTATAATCATATGCTATTGAAAAATCTAAATGAATTAAATGTTGAATAGCACGTGTCATGCCACATGCATAGCACTCAAAATCAAAAAATAAGACTGATAAACACATACTTTCACCTTTATCAAAAAAATCAGCAGGTAATATCAATAATATCACTGGTAATATTAATAAAACGGTAAAATAAAATTTATATATATATTTATACATTTATTTATTTAAAAGTAAATATATTAATAAAATTCAAACTATACCTTGCATGAAAAATATACTTTCATTTTTATTCTTTATTTTATTGATTAAAACTAATGCTCAAACTAATACATTTAACTATTTAGGAACTTTGCTAATAAACAACAACCAACCTATGACATTCAGTTTAGAATTAACAGAAAAAAATGGATCAATTAATGGATTCTCAATAACAAATATAGAAACTGAGAATGAAACAAAATCAGAAGTAAAAGGAATATATTTAAAAAATAGTAAAACATTAAAAATTTACGAAAAAAGTATTATTTACACTAAATCAAAAGCACCTCTAAATAGCTTTTGTTATTTAACAATGAGTTTAAATTTTACAGGAAAATTTAATAAAAAAAGATTGGAAGGTACTTTTACTGGAAATTTTTTGGACAGCACCAAATGTGCGGAAGGTAAAGTTATATTAATGCCCAAAGAAAAAATTGAAAGAAAAATTGAAAAAATTGAAAGAAAAATTGAAAAAATTGAAAGAAAAATTAAGACAAAAAAAAGTTCATCAAATATTGATAATGAAATATCCTCTATTCTAATAGACAATCAAAAAAAATTAGAACTTAATTGGAAAAATAAAAAACTAAAATTGTTAATATGGGATGCAAATAATGAAGATGGTGATAGAATAAAAATAAAAATAAATGAAAAAGCAGCGCTATATAATTATGAAACAACTAACAAAAAGAAGCAATTTAGCTGGAAACTTAAAAAAGGTGAAAATATAATTAGTATAACAGCACTTAATAATGGAACTAATCCTCCTAATACAAGTCGCATTCAACTAATAGATAAAGAAAAAAAATATGAGTTTCAAACACAACTCAACAAAGGTGAGAGTGCAACAATTAAAATAATAAGAAAATGAAAAAACTACTACTTATATTATTTTGTTTGCCAATGATTGGGTTCGGACAAAGTTGGGAGAAAGATATTTTTCCTATTCAAAACTCGAATACCTCTATTCAAATATACAGCGCGAAACAAACTTTAGATCAAGGTTATATTGTCACTGGAGTATTTGATACATTATTTACAAATCTACCCTGGTCAGCGTCTATTTTAGAAGACGGTTTTGTTTTTTTATTAAGATTAGATCAGCAAGGTGATACGATATGGAGTAAGTTATATTTAGATGCAGAAAGTGTAGGAACTAGTGTTGTTCAAACACAAGATAGTAGCTATGTTATATTAGGAGTAAAAATAAATCCATTAGACAGCTTGCGTTATCCATTTATTATGAAAACTAATCCACAGGGAAACACATTATGGGCTAAACATTATTTATGGGCACCCTCAGGATTTGGGCCATTGGATTTGCATAAAGAATATGATGGTGGATATAGTTTTGCTATTGGAAATATTTTAATAAAATTAGATTCCCAAGGAGATACTTTATGGACTAAAAATCTTTATTTAAATAACATTCAACGTCCTGGACATTTAAAAAATACACTTGATTCAGGATATGCATTTATTGAATACTTGGGTTCCCCTTTCGATAGTATTTGGAGATCAAATTTAGTAAAAACAGATTCTGAAGGAGATATTTTATGGCTAAAAACTTATTTTCCATCTGATTCTCTATTTTTAATAAATGGGTTTAATCAAACATCTGACAATGGATATATAATTTCGGTATCAAAAAGTCAATCTTCTTTTGATACTGTAAATGTTCAGATATTAAATAATAAAAATCTTTTAATTAAAACTGATTATCAGGGAGATACAATATGGACTAAAACATATGATTTATCACCTTTTAATACACCATTTAATTATAATGCTATTATTAACCCTCAACAGACATCTGATGGAGGGTATGTATTTGCTTATGCTATATATGATACTTTATCGATTAATCAACTTGCACTTCGATTTGTAAAAACAGATTATCAGGGAGATACTTTATGGACAAAAACTATTGCAAGAGATGATACTTTAACATTTAATTACGAACCTGTTGGATTAGCATCTGATGAAGTTTTTTTTCAAACAATAGATGCAGGTTATTTCTTTGCTTTCAATTTAGCTAAAGCTTACACTAAAGAAGATGCTCGTAGTTATATTTGGTTAATAAAAACTGATGGAAATGGAAATATCACATCATCATTTGATTTACCTATTATTAAGAGTGCTTCTAAAGGTCAATTAATAAAAATAGTTGACCTCTTAGGAAGAGAAACAAAAGGAAAGAAGAAACAACCACTATTTTACATCTATGATGATGGAACAGTAGAGAAAAGACTAGTAATAGAATAAAATAACTAGAGGCTTCTTTTCACCGCCAGATAGCTACCAAAAAAACCTTTTTTATTTAGAAGGTATAACATAAAAAATGCTTACAAATAAGAAAGCATCTTGATAGTGACTCTGGAGGGAGTCGAACCCCCAACCTCCTGATCCGTAGTCAGGTGCTCTATCCAATTAAGCTACAGAGCCAAAAAAAATTTAAAATCTAAACTATTTCTACATTTATACCATACAAAATAAGATCTTCTTTAATAAATTTAAGATCTTCTAATTCACCGACAAGGATCTCACAACTACCTGTATAATGAGTTAACAATGCGCATTGTTCAGCTTGAACTGTTTCATGATCACAAAGAGAAACCAAACAATCTATAACATGATCGAATGTATTATAATCGTCATTTAAAAGAATTAATCTTTTTGTAGTAAGTTTACATGGATTTTGATTTTTCCTTGAATGAGGTACTTGTGTCATATTCCTATTTTTTACCAAAATTAATTTTTGTTTCCTTTCTTTTCAAAAGTCTTTCAATATTTTTTTGATGAGTTATTAACGATAATATTGGAACAAAAAAAGCAAATAAATTTAAAGATGAATTATCAGATTTAAATATTAAAATAATTAAAAGAGGAAAAATAAAAGAAGCAATGATAGAGGCTAAAGAAACATATCTTGTTAATAGAACAACTATTAAAAACATTAAAAATGATAATATTGCAGAAAATGGATGGATTGCTATTAATACACCTAACATTGTAGCTATACCTTTGCCACCTCTAAATCCTGTATATATTGGAAATAAATGACCAATAACCGCGGCAATTCCAAATGCAAGTTGAGTTTCAAAAAATAATTCAGGATTAGATTCTAGTAAAGTTGAATAATTATTTATATAATGAATATATGTTACAGCTAACCATCCTTTAAAGATATCCATTAACAATACAATTAAACCTGCTTTTTTACCTATAACTCTAAATGTATTTGTTGCTCCTGCATTCCCAGATCCAAATTCACGAACATCTATTTTATAAAAAATTTTTCCAATAAAAACTGCAGAAGGAAATGCGCCTGTTAAATATGAAAAAAATGTAAATATTATTATTTCTTGAGATACCATAAAGGGCTGCAAACATACAAATTAATATTTTTTTGCAATTTTTTTATTAAAAGTTTTGGCATTTTGTTCGGTCATTATCTTATAATAATATTTAGGTTTACCTTCTAATCTTCGTTTTGAATCACTTAAAACCTCAATTGAAGAATTAAATTCTTCATTACTTGCAGATCTTACCCACAAACTATTACGTTCATAGCTAAAATAGTATTCTTCATCATCATATGTTTGCAATTTAACATACATTTTATCTTCCACTTTTCCTTTTTGTTTTTCAAAAACTAAAAGACCTTTTGGAATGATTTCATTTATTGGATTTGAATAACTATTACCTAAACCTATGTTACCATTCGAAACAAAAGATTTATTTTTATTGTCCCATATTAAAGATATATCTGTAAATGCTAAAGTATACGCACTAAATTCTTTAGGAAAACTCTTAATTTTATATTCAACAAGTTCATTCCTAAATTCATTAGCCTTTTCAATATTACCTATTAATCTTTTCAAATTTCTAACATATAAATCATCATACTCTTCAAATCCAACACCATCTTGAGCGCCACCAGAAATATCTAGTGAAAATGCTTTCATTGCTTGCTCAGAAAAATAAAAATCTAAAAGTACATATCCATCAATGTTTGTTTTATGTGACTTTAGTTCATGCTGAATCATACCAATTGTCTTGACTTTAATCCTTCCTAAATTTAAATTCAAATCGATATCACCTTCAGCTTTTACTTGACAAGTATTTTCATACAATATTACTGAATTTGATAAAGAATCTTTTCCTTGTATTGTGAATGAGGATTCACTATTATTGAATGCTAACAAATAACTAGATTTAATAACTTCGACATCAAAAGAATTTTTCTTTTTATTAAAAAAAGTAGCATATAATCCAAGAGTATCTCTACGCATCATAATGCCTGAAAATAATTTATCTTCATTCTCATTTACTAAATTATTATCTAAAACTAGTTGGATATTTAGAGGGTCAATTTTGGACCTAAATTTAACCCATTCTTTATCTAATAAAGAACAATTATGATTTAGCATAAAATAACCATTAAATGTTAAATCTTTTTCATTACCAAATAATTCCACTTTACCCTTTAAGTCAAGTTTAGAATGTATGCTAAATGGTCTATCAGAATCTAATTGTCCATATGCTTCAGTAATATTATCATTATTTACTAATATTTTTTCAAAAAACAACTCTTTGGTATTATTTAATCCATAACTTAACAAAAAAGTACCTGTGGCATTATATGAATTCTTTGATAAAATATCAACAGTAGAATTAGAGAAAATATGATTATATTTTGTTAATTCAACTGTTGCAGAACTAAGTGTCGATATAACTGCATCTTTTTGAACATTCAACAATCCAGAATCTGGATATATTATCGCATCCGCTATGTGAATTGACTCTACTCCTTGTGCATTGATAATATAATCTGTCAAACTATAATTAGCACTTTTTGCGAAAAAATTAAGAGACTCTTGGTCTTTATGAGTAGAAATAAATTCAGCAAAACCTTTAATAGAATCTTCTATTGATATTTTAAAATATTCTTTATCCATGTTCCATGTACAATTATTAAATTTTCTACATATATATTGATTAGCAGGAAAATTAAACTTAGAATTATCTGAATTATTTGAATAAAAAACAGCATCTCTCATTTCCAAATCTATGTGAGATCTTAAATTATCAGCTGTTACAGCAATATTTCCTTGATTATCAAAAAATTGTAAACTTGAATTTTCTGAATCAAACCAATTCGCATTATATTTAAAAACATCAGCAATAACTTCCACTTTTTCTAGCTTCATAATCCCCTCCCCTGTTAGCTCTACTGGCTTCATAAATAGATTACCATAAAAAGTAGCATTTGAGTTGTAAAAATCAAAAGGTTCATCTTTCATTCTAATATCTAGCTGATCATCTAGCTTGTAATAAGTTGCATATGTTTCTGTATTATAAACTTCAGGAAATTCAATACCACTAGTAACTTCAGATATTTTAAAACTACTAGTAACTAAATTAGTAGAATCTGGCAAGAACAATATATTTGCTTTAGCATATGAATTATGAAACTCAAAAGAACCTTCACCTTTTAACCCTTGATTACTCAAACTAATTTCATTATAGTATTTAGCTCTCCCCCCGTACAATGGCAGCCCTGAGTCCGGTGTAAAAGTATTAAAACCAAGCGAAAGATCATCTTGAACTCTTAAAGTGTCATTAATTTTAGGGAAAATACCAGAAGATTCTAAATATCCAGTGAAGAAAAGGCCATCAGCTTTGTAACTATCAATGCTATCAATTTGATATGGATCTAAATGAAAATAAAATTTATCTCTTTTATATTCGCGATTATATCTAGATTTATTATGATCGTAATAAGCAAATGATCTTTGAAATGAGTTGAAAATTGGAAATTCAGGAAAACTATCTTTTCTTAATCCAGATTTATTTGAGGGATGATCTAAACGAATTTCTCCCTTTGAATGAGCTACAGCATCATCAACATATTCTAATACTGTATTTAGTGTCTTTAAAGTATATTTATTTTTATTGATTTTAGAAGAAACAGGAACAGATAATTGGATAGAGTCTATGTTTTTCAAGTCAACACTAAATCTTTCATAATCAAAATGAAAATTTCTACCAAATAAATTTAATCTACCCCCACCAGCTTTCATCTTTCCATCAAAAATAAAATTTCTATTTTTTTGTACATTTACTATACCTCTATTAGGCAAGATTTCTATATCCCTAACTTTACTTAACTCTACATCATAAATACCACTAATTATTAAATCACCAGAAGACACATTTAATATTGCATTTACTAAATGATTGTTTATCATAGAACCTTTATTTGTTTCAAAGGCAAAAGAATTAAATGCAATAACATCGTAATCTCCAAAACCAGAGGCAGATTCCACATAATTATCTAACATTGGTAAAACAGAGACTCTATCTTCTGCAAAATCATAAAAAACGAAACCAAAACTTGCCAACCTAATAAGTTGAGCTTTAATTTGGGGTATTGGAAAACGTGCAAATTTTGCAAAATCTTCGACATAAAATTTTCTTTCCTTTTTTTGCTTTACATATTTATCTATTAATATCAAAGGATGAATAGCATCAATACCCTGAATCATATCAAATCTTGATTGCAAATACATATCTATTGATTCAAAACGAACGAATGAAGTGTCTGTTTGAGGTAAAGAACCAAAAGTAATAATATCTTGATCTACATCCCATTCTAATAATTCAAAATCAATAGTTAAATTATGATAAGTATTTAACATTGGGGCGCCAGAGGGTCCATTTTTTTTACGATAAAGTTGTAGTTGTCTTTTACTATCAAGATACTTGAATTTTAAATAAGAATGGTAAATAGAATCTTCTTCAATAAATATTTTCACACCTGCTGATTCTGATAAAATACGATCTGAAGTGAGATTAAACTTATTAGCATTTGCTATAAATACGTCTTTACCATTTCTTTTAAAAACTATTCTTGCTTCAGCATAATCACCGCCATCAGCTATAAAATCTTTACCAACTAATCTGTAACCACCTCTATAATCAATATTCGGAAATATTTCTTTTATCTCAATATTTTTACTATAGGATTTAAAATTTGGATAATTTCTTTTTTGATTTCCTGAAACTAATTTATTAACAACTTTACCAATTATAGGTTTTGTAAAAATCTTTTTATTAAAAAAAAGAACTGAGTCAGCAAAAAACATACTCTTTCTAGTATCAATTTGATAATTAGATATTTGCGCAAATACTGAATCACTTGAAAAACCATGATTAGTCCAATCTATAATACCGTCTCCGCCTACCCATTTATTAGATAATGGATAATAATTTCCTTTAGTTGAATATATTAAGAAATCTCCATTTCTATTAGAGCAAATTAAATTTACAGGATTTGAAAAACTAACAAAAGGTTCGTTAAAATCAAATGAAAAATAACATTGACTATTGCTAACTGACCATTTAGCAGCTTTAGTTGATCTTAAAATTTGATTATTAATAAACTTAATTGTAAAATCAAAAAATGTGATAATTTTTTTTGGAGTTGAGTTATTCACCATATTATCAATAACATTTAACCAATCTATAATACCGCTATCATCACATGATGATTTAACAACAACTAAAGAGTTCAGAAAATCATTAAAGTAAGGTTGAACTCTTAATCTTTTATCTCTCATTTTTTTTGAGATGCTAATAACCAACTCTGTTTCTTGATTTGAAAAAGAAGAACTAATATCTGAAAAAGATTTATATGATTTTTTTGATTTTGGATTTTTTGTTAAACTCATAAAATCATCAAGCTGAACAAGAAATATTGAAAAATCATCTGAAAAGTCTTTATCACTTT
This sequence comes from Flavobacteriales bacterium, assembly GCA_002715565.1. GTDB lineage: Bacteria > Bacteroidota > Bacteroidia > Flavobacteriales > BACL11. The sequence continues at coordinate 68,831 of PAZP01000010.1, read as the reverse complement.
TTTTCTTCTGAGGAAAAGATTGCAAAAAGAAAAAAGATAAGATTAAAATTAACGATATTTTAAATGTATTATTTGCCATTTATTTTTGTTTTTTGAATCAACTAGTTCAAAACCTAATTGTTCTGATTTTTTTAATATTTCAGCAGTATCTTCTTTTAAAAAACCGCTTAATAGCATATCACTTTTTTCAGTTACAAAAGTTGCATATGTAGTAATGTCTTCTAAAATAACATTTCGATTAATATTAGCTAAAATTATATCAAATTGTTGATGTTTGATATTATAAATGTTATCATTTATTAAATTAACATTAGAAACATTATTTCTATCTATATTTTCAATTGAATTATTATATGCCCAAATATCTGTATCTAAAGCTGTAATAATCTGTGCTTTTAACTTAGATGCTAATATTGACAATACTGATGTACCACAACCTATATCTATAACTTTCTTATTATAAAAATTCAAATCAAACATTTTTTCGATCATTAAATGGGTAGTTTCATGATGACCCGTTCCAAACGACATTTTAGGATTAATGACAATATCATACTCTACATCATTACTTTTTAAATGAAAATCAGCACGTATAACACATTTTTTTCCAACAAAAACTGGCGAAAAGTTTGCTTCCCATTTCTCATTCCAATTTTTATTTTCAAGATTTATAATTTTAAATGCAACATCAATATTTAAACTAATATCTTTTATTATTTTATTAAATTTTTCTTCACTAAAAACATCAATTTTAACATATGCTTTAATTCCTTTTTCATACTCTAAAAATGAATCAAAATCAATATTATATAGTTGAGCTATTAAAATATCTTTATATTGATTAGCAGGATTAAATTTTATATCAATTTCCTTATATTGCATTTAGAATGAATTAAGGATCTCTATAAAACTTTGCTTACTTAATGAAGCACCACCAATAAGTCCACCATCAATATCAACTTGAGAAAATAATTCCTTAGCGTTATTTGGCTTACAGCTACCTCCATATAATATAGACATATTATCTGCAAATATGGACCCAAATTTTTCTGCTATTATTTTTCTAATAAAAGCATGCATTTCCTGAGCTTGTTCTTTACTTGCAGTAAGACCAGTTCCAATAGCCCAAATAGGTTCATATGCAATAATTATGTTGTTGATTTGATCTGTAGTTAAATGAAATAGAGTATCTGATATTTGAGATTTTATAAAATTAAAATGAACTTTTTTTTCTCTTTGCTCAAGTGTTTCTCCACAACATAAAATAACTTTTAAATTATTTGATAAACTTAAATTAACTTTTTGTGTAATAACATAGTTTGTTTCAGCATATTTATTTCTTCTTTCAGAGTGACCTAGAATAACATAATTTACATCACATGATTTTATCATTTCAGCAGATACATCTCCAGTATATGCACCATTTTGTATTTCACTACAATCTTGTGCAGCAACAAATACATTATCATAACTTTTACATAGCTTAACTACATTATGTAAAAATACAAATGAAGGAGAAAATACTAGTTCAACCCCATTTTGTGGTAATTCTGATAAAATATCATTAACTAAAGAAGTAGATTCTTTTAAGTTATTATTCATTTTCCAATTTCCTACTAATATTTTTTTTCTCATTTTTCTATATTTTAACACGAGGATCAATCCAAGCGTATATTAAATCTACTAATATATTTATTAATACAAATAACGTGCCGATAAAAAGTACAATACCCATAATAACAGGTAAATCCATTTTATCTAAAGCATCAACTATTTCTTTACCTATTCCATTCCATCCGAAAATATACTCAACAAATACAGCTCCTGCAAGTAATGAGGCAAACCAACCCGATGTTGCAGTTATAATAGGATTTAATGCATTCTTCAATACATGTCTATATAAAATAGTTATATTACTTAGACCTTTAGACTTAGCAGTTCTTATATAATCCATAGATAAAACATCTAAAATTGAATTTCTAGATAATTGTATAATAATAGCAAGTGGTCTTATACCTAATGTAAATGCCGGTAATATAATATTTTTAATAGAAATAAAAGAACCTTCTCCATAGTCATCTATTTCAAATAAACTACCTGTCATAGATAATCCTGTATATGAATGTAATATAAATCCAAAAATCCATGCAATAATAATTGAGGCAAAAAAAGATGGCAATGAAACTCCTATTACTGAAAAAAATAAGATAAGTTTATCAATCAGTGTATCTTTATATAAAGCTGAAACTACGCCTAAAAATATACCTAATATAAGTGCAAATATTATTGCGCAAATAGCAAGGAAAAATGTGTTTTTAAAAGTTTCTTTAATAATTAAAGTTACAGGTGTGCCTACACTAACAAATGATTCTCTTAAATAAGGTATTTTAAAAACACAATCAAAATTATTAAAAGAAAATAATTTTATAAATGAATATTTTTTATGATTTAATGAAGTAAACGCATTATTATGATTTGAATGAAATGAAAGTGGGGAAATATCATTTAGATATAAAACATATTGTTCAGCTAAAGATCTATCAAATGCATATTTTTTCTTAATTAATTCTAATTGATAAGAATCTTCTCTTTGATCTAACATCATTCTGGCCGGATCACCTGGCAAAACATTAAATAAGAAAAAAATTACTGTTAATACTCCAAATAAAACTAATAATGAATAGGAGATTTTTTTAATAATAAATAAAATCACTTTTGTTTATTCTATTAAACGTCTTAGTTCTTCTTCTTTATATTCATTAGCACCTGTACCATCATAAAATCTTATTTGATTTCCATTATTTAGGTAAATAATAGCAGGATTTTCATATTCATAACCTAGTATTTCTAAATATGAATTAACTTCATCATCTTCATTATAAAAAGGTATTACTTGATACGAATATTCTGCTCCCGCGTATTTAAAAAAATCAACGATTTTTTCCTCTTCTAAATCTGAAAAAATAATATGAATTTTTGGGAAATCACTAATTTCAGAAGATAATTTAGTTAACGACTTAGCCGCATCCATACAATGTTCACAACCAGCATCAAAGAAACATAATATTTTTTCTCCATCATTAATATCAATATCACCAACCACATAGCTACTGTAAGAACTTACAGTTTTTGTTTCTGTAGACATTTGAATAGGAATAAATGCAAATACAAATAGATATGTTAAAAGAAATTGTATTGATAAATTTGAAATATTACTTTTCTGGTAATAAGACACACCTTTATAGATATATAATAAAATTAAAATAGTAATAATATTCTTAATCAATGCTTCAGTAGGTGTCATTGGTATAAGATCACCAAAACAACCACAATTTTCTTTATCTCCTAAAAATATTTGATAACTAAGATGTAAGCTAAATAACACCAATAAAGAAATAGATGTTGGTAAAATAATTCTTTTTAAATAATTCTTCTGTAAAACAGCAAAGGCAATAAAAAATTCAAGCCCTATAATAAAACGAGATAAATATGGAACAAGTGCTTCATTAAAACCCATAGGAATTAACTGACCTTCCTCAAATATCTTTGTGATCCCATATAGTGGAGTAGGATATAATTTAGCTATAGCAGATAACAAAAATAAAGCTGAAATAACTAAACGTGATGTAAATAAAATTTTGTTTTTCATAATTATTGTTCTAATTTAATTAATGCAAATACTGCATAATTCAACATATCTAAATAATTCGCATCTATGCCTTCGGAAACTAAAGTACTACCTTTATTATCTTCAATTTGTTTAACTCTTAATATTTTTTGAAGTATTAAATCAGTTAATGAACTTATACGCATATCTCTCCATGCTTCTCCATAATCATGATTTTTTGCTTGCATTAAATCTTTGGCAATTTTCACATGTTTTTCAAAAATATTCATCACTTCATTATATTCTACTTCTTCAGAATTTTCACTTACTCCTAAATCTAATTGTATTAAACCAATAATTGCATAATTAACAATTCCTATAAATTCATTTACAGTACTTTCCTGAACTTTCTGAAAACCCTTTTCTTCAATAGAACGAATACGTTGAGCTTTAATAAATATCTGATCTGTTAGTGAACTGATTCTTAAAATTCTCCAAGCACTTCCATAATCTTTCATTTTATTTGCAAAAATGTCCTTACATTTTTTTATTATTGAATCATATTGTATAATAGTCTGTTGCATATCAATTTAAATCATAAATCATGGATAAATATACAGCTTTTAAAAGTCTAAAATCTAACAAGAATACATCCATTAAAAACTATTTTTCAACAAAAGAAAATATTGTGATGGGAATTTTAAATGTTACGAATGATTCTTTCTATGATGGAGGAAAATATGTAGAAGAAATACAAATAATAAATCAGGTAAAAAAAATGCTAGATGAGGGTGCAAAAATTATAGATGTAGGAGCTCAATCTTCTAGACCAGGAGCCTCTTTATCAAAAGAAGAAGATGAATTAAAAAAACTTCTTCCAATTATAAAATTGTTAAAAAGTAATTTTAAAAATATTATATTATCTATCGATACATACTGGTCAAAAGTAGCTGAAGAAGCTGTTAAAGCAGGAGCCTCTATTATTAATGATATTTCAGCGGGAGAAATTGATAAAAAGATGTTTAATACAATAGCTAAATTAGATGTTCCATATATATTAATGCATATGAAAGATATTCCTAAAAACATGCAAACAGACCCAAATTATGATAATGTTACAGAATGTATTTTTAATTTTTTTAAAGAAAAATTAAAAATACTTGAAAATATGGGGGTTAATAGTATAGCGCTAGATCCTGGATTTGGATTTGGAAAAACAATAGAACATAATTATATTTTATTAAATGAATTCAAAAAATTCAAAAAACTTAATAAACCTTTACTCGTTGGATTATCAAGAAAATCTATGATTTATAAACCTTTAAAAATTAAACCTAAGAATGCTTTAAATGGAACTACAATTTTAAATACTATTGCATTAAAAAATGGAGCGAATATTTTAAGAGTACATGATGTGAAGGAGGCAGTAGAATGTATTAAAATAAGTAAATTAGCACAAAAAAACAATTAATGGAATTTTTGAAAATTGGTGTTATTGAATTAATAGATATAGCTTTAGTTTCGATTTTAATTTATCAATTATACAAATTAATAAAAGGAACTGTTGCAATCAATATATTTGTAGGACTTGCATCTATATATCTACTTTGGAAATTATTTTCAGCTCTTAACTTTCAACTTTTAAGTGAAATATTAGGACAGTTTATTGGTGTAGGTGTGATAATTTTAGCTATTATATTTCAACAGGAATTAAGAAGATTTCTTATGTTAATTGGTAAAGGTAAAATCATTAAAAATAATGGTCTGTTAAAATTTAAATTTGATGTGAAAAATGAAAAAACATTAAATATATCAGCTATTAAAAATGCGTGCAATGACATGTCTGAAAGCAAAACAGGGGCAATAATAATTATTACATTAATTGATGATTTAGAGGTGTATGCAAAAAGTGGAGTTAAACTAAATTCAGAAATTTCTTCTTCTGTGTTAAAAAGTATATTTTTTAAAAATAGCCCTTTGCATGACGGTGCGGTAATTATAAGAAATAATCAAATATTAAGCGCAAAATGTATTTTACCAGTAACAAATGATGATGAATTTCCTGAAGAATTAGGAATGAGACACAGAGCTGCTGTAGGCATAACAGAACAATCTGATGCTTTAGCTATAATAGTTTCTGAAGAAACTGGAATGATTAGCTATGTTAAAGATGGTGAGTTATTTAATGACCGTAGTGCTGTACAATTAGAAGATTTTCTTACTAGATTTTTTTTAAAAAATAAAAAATATATATAATTTATTATTTAGTATAAGAGTTTTTAATTAAATCATCAATAGATATAACTTCTAGAGTTTTTTCATTAGTTGCTTCTAATAAAACTTTTGGCGCATATCCATTAATTAAAGCTTCTTTCCATCTTAATGCACACAAACACCATTTATCTCCTGATTTTAAGCCTTTAAAACCAAATTCTGGTATCGAAGTTGAAAGATCATTTCCAACTGATTTAGAAAAAGTAAGAAATTCTTCATCTACAATTACACAGACTGTATGCATACCAGTATCAGAATCATCTGTATCGCAACAACCATTTCTAAAAAAACCAGTTAATGGATCCTTACTACATTCAATTAATGGTTCTCCAAATATATTTTTATTCATAATAATTATTTACTTTACATTAATTAAAATTACCAAACTATTCTTTTTTCTATCATACCATTATTATATATATAAAAAAGGAACCCTTTATCATTTACAGTTCTTTCTCTTCCATATAAATCAATAATCCTTAAAAGAGATTTATGATATTTATTTTCTTTAATAATATTAGGTTGAGTAATTAAACCATTTATATCATATTTTGAAAAAAACTTCCATATTTCAACTGAAGCTTCAATATCATAATTTGTTATACCACTATTATTTGGGAAATTACTTCCAGGCCACGTATGACCTCCATCAATAATTTTAAAGTGCTCAACTTCTACTCCATTAACACCATTTTTCCAAGCATAATGTTCAACTGTACTACTATCTGTTAAAATAATATTAGTTAATTGCGTGAAAATACTTTGAGAATGACATTGATTATAGTTTACCCAATAATTTAAAATATCTGGAATAGATTCAACTCCAGGTTTACCATAATATATTGATGAACTGTCAGCAACTCCATGAATATGCATAACAGGTGTTGAATGTATAGGATTGCAGTTATTTAACATATAAGAAATATATGATCCTGCAACAGGAGCTATAGCCGCTATTTTATCTGAAAGCTCACAAGCCAATCTATAACTCATATAGGCACCGTTTGACATACCTGTACTATAAACTCTATCAGAATTAATATTATATTTTAAAGATAAACTATCTATTAGTGATGAAATAAAGTCAATATCATTAATTGAAGTTCCCGCCTGTCCCACATTCCAATGTGTTTCACCTGAACTATTTAACAAACCTTGAGGATGAACAATAATAAAATTTGCTGTATCAGCAATTGATCTAAAATCAGCATGCCACATTGCAACAGCTGAATTTCCTGTCAAGCCATGAAAATTTAATAATAGAGGAAAAGCATTATAAGATAGATTATAATTTTCAGGGATGTATATAAGATATTTTCGATGAATATTATTATGAATAATACTATCTTGAATAGTTTGTTGAGAAAATAATAGATGAGGTAAAAGCAATAAAAAAATCAATTTTTTCATATCACATTCTATTAGGAACATCAACACCAAGTAAATTCATAGAATTTTTAATTGTTTCTCCTACCTTTAATGATAAGCAAAGTCGAAAATTAATTAAATCTAAATCTTTAGCATTTAATATAGAGATCGATTGATAGTAATTATTGTACAATTTAGAAAGTTCGTAAACATAATTAGCAATAATAGCTGGTGTAAAACTATTAGCAGATTCATTTATAACTTCTGGAAACATACTTATTTTCTTTATAATCTCTTTTTCAGAAAATAAAATATTTATACTCTCAGGAATTAATACTTCATTTTTATAATTTCTTTCTAAAGATTTGATTCTTGCATAAGTATACTGAATAAATGGACCAGTATTACCATTAAAGTCAACAGATTCATCCGGATTAAATAACATTCTTTTCTTAGGATCAACCTTCAATATAAAGTATTTAAGTGCTCCTAAACCAACAGTCTCATAAAGTATATTTGCATCTGATTTACTCACGCCTTCAAGTTTGCCCAAATCATTAGCAATATTAGTAGAAGTATTAACCATCTCTTCCATTAAATCATCCGCATCTACTACAGTTCCTTCTCTAGATTTCATTCTACCACTAGGCAAATCAACCATGCCGTATGACAAATGATAACATTTTTTAGCCCATGTGTAGCCTAACTTTTCTAAAATTAAAAACAATACTTTAAAATGGTAATCCTGTTCATTTCCTACTGTATATACCATATTAGAAAAACTAAAATCAATATATCTTTGAATAGCAGTTCCTATATCTTGAGTAATATAAACAGCTGTACCGTCAGATCTTAAAATGATTTTCTCGTCTAAACCTTCTTTTGATAAATCAATCCATACTGAACCATCTTTCTTCTTAAAAAACACACCTCTTTCTAAACCTTCTTCAACTACTTTTTTGCCTAAAACATAAGTATTACTCTCATAATAATCCTTATCAAAATTTACACCTAATCTTTCATATGTTGCTTCAAATCCATCATATACCCAGCTATTCATCTTATCCCATAATGCTATTACTTCTGGATTTCTTCTTTCCCATTCTAATAACATATTCTGTGCTTTTAAAAAAATAGAAGCTTCCCTTTCAGCTTTTTCTTTTTGGTATCCTTTATTAATTAATGTATCCACTTCTTGCCTGTATTTCTTTTCAAAAAGAACGTAATATTTTCCTACTAAATGATCTCCTTTTAAACCACTACTTTTAGGTGTTTCATTATTACCATACAATTGCCAAGCAACCATAGATTTACAAATATGAATTCCTCTATCATTTATAACCTGAACTTTTTTTACATTCTTTCCACTAGCATTAATTATTTTAGAAATAGAATAACCAAGCAAAATATTTCGTATATGGCCTAAATGAAGAGGCTTATTTGTATTTGGAGATGAATATTCAATCAAAAATACTGGAGAATATTTCTCAGGCTTTTTGATGCCAAAATTTGGAGTATTATATATTTCTTTAAATTTATTATACCAAAATGCAAAAGATATAGAAATATTCAAAAATCCTTTGACAACATTAAATTTATCTATTTTGATAGATTTTGCTATTAAATATTCTCCTATTTCATTTGCTGTTTTTTCAGGACTTTTTTTTGAGCAAGACAAAAATGGAAAAACCACTAAAGTAATATCTCCCTCAAAGTCTTTTCTTGTTTTTTGCAAATCAATAGACGATGGTGTGTGTTGATATAACTCATTTAATGCATCTAATATTTCTTTTTCTAAAATTTCTTTCATTTTTATGCTTTTGGTAAAAATATCTCAGCCATCATGCATCTAGCACTACCGCCACCACATGCCTCAATAGTACTTAATGGACTATGAAGAATTGCACATTCCTGCTTTATATCATTTATTTGCGCTATGCTTAAACTATTGTAAGCAGTACTTGACATAACAAGAACAGCTTTATGTCCCTTGACTTGTAACATATTACCTGCAAAATTATTTTTTTGACTCTCAGATATTTCAATTATATTTTTACCTGAATTAATTAAAGTATTAACAACTAGATTTCTTTCCTCATTATCATCAATAGAGTCTAAACAAATAATAGCAAAGCTTTCAGCAACACTCATCATCACGTTTGTATGATATATTTCCAACCTTTTTTTTCCTACTTTTTGTTTTGCAGTAAATAATATAGGTTTATAATTAAATTGACTGCAAAAATCTAAAACGGTAGATCTATCTGTTCTTTCAGAAATAGCGGCATAACAAATTTTATTTTTTCTATCAAATACCATGCTTCCAGTTCCTTCTAAAAATATACCATTATTTTCTAAAGAAGAAAAATCCATAATTTTGTTAATTTGAAAATTATATTTATCTTTTAATAAATCAAATACATCTATTCTTCTTTCCTTCCTTCTATTTAATGCATACATTGGATATAAAGCAACATCTCCATTACTATGAAAAGAAACCCAGTTATTAGGAAAAATTGAATCAGGTGTTTCTCCTTTACTAACATCTTCAACAACTATAACATTTACTCCATTTTGCTTTAAATTAATCACAAAATTGTCAAATTCAGACAATGCTCTTCTTTGTATATCTCTATAGCTTAAATTTAAGTTTTTCTGATAGTAATTATTAATAGCAGTTTGTTCATTATAACCAAAAGATAAAGGTCTAACCATTAAAATTGTATTTGTTATTTGACTACTCATAATCTTTCTAATGGCAATGTTGAACATCTTAATAATCCTTCCATTTTAGCAACCTGTGAATAAGTCAACTCTTCAACTATGAATCCTTTTTTTCTTAGAATTTTATTCAATCTAACAAAACTATTGTCAGAAACAATAATTTTTTCAGAAATTGAAAACACATTTGCATACATGCTATACATTTCCTGTTTGGAAATTTTAATTAAATTATCAACTCCAAACAAATTATTTAAAAAATCTACATCATCTGTATTTTTAAAACCTTCTTCAAAAATTATTGCCATATTCTTACCAATTGGTTGAAAACAACAGTCTAAATGCAAACAATTATTCATTGCATCTTCATCAGATTTAACTAATTCAAATCCTTTGACAATTTTATCAGGAAATGTATGTCTTAAAAAATCAAGTGCTAATTCATTTGTTCTTGCAACCAAATATTTATTAAAATCATAGCTCTTAGAATATCCCACAAAAATATAATTATCATATAAAATCACATCCCCTCCTTCAATATTAACACCTTCAGGCAAACTAACTATATTATTATTATTAATTTCTTTTAATATCTCTTTTAAAGGTAGAAGTTCTTTTTTTCTATTTTCAATAATATTCGATACTATTATCTTATTGTTAATTACAAATGCTATGTCTCTTGTAAAAATCTGATTTAAAGATCTAATATTATAAGGACGCAAAATCTTAACATTATATTTACATAGTATTTGAAAAAACGCATCTAATTCTTGAACCAAACTTTCCTCAATTGGAAAAGTATTAGCTAAAACATGTTCTTTAGATTTAGGATCATAACAATGCTTAACTTCTGGAGTTCCTCCAAAATCAGTTGCAATACCTAAAACAACTGTTTTTAAAAAACCTGTTTCATTATTTACATGTAATTCTATCATATCAAATCTAAAAAACTAAATAACAAAATAATATTTATTGCAAAGTTTTAAAATTGTTTTAACTTTTTATTTTTATTAACAATTAAATTGTAAAATATTAGTTTTTACTACTAATGGAAAAGAAATCTATTTATATTTTTGAAGGTATGAAAGCTAAAAAATTAAAAGTTAAAAAATCAAAAAAAATCAAAATCAAAAAATTCTTTAGTTTTTTCATCAATAAAAACAATAAAAAAATTGCAATCTCCTTTTTCCTATTATTAGCAATATATTTAGTTATTGCTTTTATATCATTTTTATTTAATTGGAAATCTGATGATAGTATAGTTGTTGGAAATAAAATCAATGAAATAATCACAAATGTAAACCTAAAAAATAATATGGGAGGACTTGGAGCTTACATTAGTCATATATTAATTAAACAATGGTTTGGGTTAAGCGCTTTCTTAATTCCAATATTATTTATCCTATTTTCTTTAAAATTACTAAATATCTCTAATAGATATATTAAGCTAGGTAGATTTTTTTCTAATACTATGATTTTTCTGATTATAATACCAATTACTCTTAGACATTTTTTTAAAAGCACCATTTATGCTGGAGGAATAGGAATTCATTTAGAACAACTTCTAACATCACTTATAGGAAATATTGGAACTACATTATTTTTAATTACTATATTTATATTATACATATCTATATATTTTGATATTAATTCTAAAAATTTAAATTTTTTAATTCAAAAAATAAAAAATATTAAAATTAAAAAAGAACCTTTAAGTAATCAAAATCCAGAAATAAAAGAAGAAGTTAATCAATCTAATAATGAAGAAATTTTTGATAGTAATAATGTAGTTAATTTAGAAGAAGAAAATCTTATAGAAACTCCAATAAACACTGGAGAAAAGGAAGATTCAGTATTAAATATAGAAATTAAAGATACTATTGAAGAGGAAAAATTATCTAATATTGAAATTGAAAAAAAATTGGAAGAATTAGGAGAATATGATCCAACTCTTGAATTATCTAAATACCAGATGCCTAAAATGGATCTTCTTAATAATTATGGCAATAACACAATTTCAATTGATAAAAATGACTTAGAAGAAAAGAAAGATAAAATTGTAGAAACACTAGGTCATTATAAAATTGGTATTAGTTCAATATCAGCTACTGTCGGACCAACAATAACATTATATGAAATTGTACCTGATGCTGGAGTCAGAATATCAAAAATTAAAAATCTAGAAGATGATATTGCGCTTAGTCTAGCAGCTGAAGGAATAAGAATTATTGCACCAATACCTGGAAAAGGCACAATCGGTATTGAAGTACCCAACAAAAAGAAGAATACTGTTTCAATGCTAGAGGTGCTTATGTCTGAAAATTTTCAAAAAAATGATAAGGAACTACCTATTGCTTTTGGAAAAACTATATCTAACGAAACGTTTGTAGTTGATTTAGCAAAAATGCCTCATTTACTTATGGCAGGTGCTACTGGACAGGGAAAATCAGTAGGTCTAAATGTTATACTAGCTTCATTATTATTCAAAAAACATCCATCACAAATCAAATTTGTTTTAGTAGATCCAAAAAAAGTTGAGTTAACATTATTTAATAAAATTGAAAAGCACTACTTAGCAAAACTACCTGATGGAGAAGATGCAATCATAACTGATACAAAAAAAGTAATAAATACAATAAATTCACTTTGTATTGAAATGGATGAAAGATATGAATTATGTAAAACAGCTCAATGTCGAAATATAAAAGAATATAATGCTAAATTTATATCTAGAAAATTAAACCCAAATTATGGCCATCGGTATCTTCCATATATTGTTTTAGTAATAGATGAATTTGCAGACCTAATTATGACAGCTGGTAAAGAAATTGAAACACCTATTGCTAGACTTGCCCAGCTAGCAAGAGCTATTGGAATTCATTTGATTATAGCCACACAAAGACCATCAGTAAATGTTATAACAGGAATTATAAAAGCAAATTTTCCAGCAAGAGTAGCTTTTAGAGTAACCTCAACAACTGATTCAAGAACAATTATGGATAGTAAAGGAGCTGAGCAGCTTATAGGTATGGGAGATATGTTAATTTCTACTGGTAGTGAATTAACTAGACTACAGTGTGCGTTTATTGACACTCCAGAGGTAGAAAAACTATGTGATTTTATTGGATCTCAAAGAGGCTATACACAAGCCCATATGCTGCCAGAGTATGAAGGTGCAAAAGAAGTTATTGGGGGGAGTGCGGATCTTGATGAAAAAGATGATTTATTCAATGAAGCCGCACATGTGGTTGTAAAACATCAATCTGGATCAACTTCATTAATTCAAAGAAAATTAAAACTAGGATACAATAGAGCTGGAAGAATCATTGATCAATTAGAAGCAGCAAATATAGTTGGTCCCTTTGAAGGAAGTAAAGCAAGACAGGTTTTAATAAAGGATGAATTAGCGTTAGAAGAAGTACTAAAAAACATATAAAATGCAAAAGCTAATTATTCTATCTTTTTTTTTAATACATAATTTTATTTATTGTCAGGACAAAACTGCAATAAGTATTTTAAAAAATTTAAATGATTTTTATAAATCTTCAAAAAATATAGTTGTAAATTTTATTTTTTTTATCACAGATAATGAAAATAAAACAAGTGATCTAATTAACGGTATTTTATATATTGAAAATGATAATTTTAGATTAGATATAAATGATCAAGTCATCATAAATAATAGCAAGACTCAATGGATTTATTTAAAAGATGTGAATGAAGTTCAAATAATGGACCATAATTCTGATGACATACCATTTCAACCAAAAGATATTTTTAATATTTCTGAAAATGATTATAAAGTTCTTTACATAGGAGAAACTGAAGANCAAATGAAAAAATATAAAAAAATAGAACTTTTTCCAAGACAAAGTATGCCATTCATTAAGATGCAATTATATATAGANAATCTTAATCAACAAATATTTAAATGCATAATGTTTGATAAAAACGGTGGCACACAAACCTATCTCATAAAAGAATTACAACAAAATATTAAATTAAAGCCCTTTACATTTAACATAAATGATTATCCAGATATAGAAGTTATTGATTTAAGATAATTATCTTGTTAAAATTACAGTACCAACTTCCTTTCTTATAGCTCCTAACTCGTCTTCAATAATAACAGTCCAACTATACAGTCCATTTGCAATATCAATTCCATCCCAACAATTTGCAATACATTCATCTTTATCCAATTCATCCCATTCATCAGCCCATACAGGATATTTATCAGTTTTGAAAACTTCTTCTCCCCATTGATTATATACTATAAATTTATAGGACTTATAATACTCCATTCTTATTCCTTTAGGACCAAAAAAATCATTTAATCCATCCCCGTTGGGTGAAAAAGCATTAGGCATAAAAAACACAAAATCATAATACATAATAATCTCTTTAGAAATAGAATCAATACATTGATTAGTATCTGTAATAATCAATTTAATCTCATGAAAACCAGGATCTTCAAATTCATAATAGATTGTNTCTGAAGTATTATTAGTGCCGTATAAATATAATGATGNNTCAGTTCCTATTTGCCAAAGCACAGAAGAACTATTTATTGATGAATTTACGATTGTCATCTCTGGTGAGATTGTAGATACAGTTTTGGGATTATAATCAAAACTAGCAACAGGATTGCCATATATTGAAAATTTCTTTGTAATAGAATCTATGCAATTAAAGTCTGTAATCACAACAATTTCAGCTAAATAATCTCCTATAGATATATATGTATTTTCTATACTATCACCATATAGAATATTATTATATCCTAAATCCCACTTTCTGTATATAATACTATCATTAAGAATNTAAGAATTATCTATAAAAACAGTTTTACTTTTAGCACAAATTCCTTCAATAATAAAATCAGCAATAGGATTTGGATGTACATCTACATATATAGAATCACTACTATTTGAACAACCATTTGTATCTGTAACATTTACAAAAAAATATGAAGTAGTATCAACATAAATATATGGAAGAATACTTCCATTACTCCATACTTGATCTTGATAAAGAGAATCTAATTTTAANTTTACACTATCTCCNTCACANAAGATTGTATTACCTATAGCAGAAATTGTAGGTGAAGGACGGTTATGAATCTGGATCATTATACTATCANAACCACTACAATTATTAGCATCTATTTCTTCTACAAATAACTGAAAAACACCAGCATTGTTAAGGTCAATTAAAATATGGTGTGTTCCATTTCCAGAATTGATAGAAGCTAATGATTGATCACTAATTGTCCAATAATAATTTGATGTAGAATTTTCTGGGACACCAAAATTATAACTATCACCAACACAGAGGTGTACAACATTCTGTGCATCTACAATTAGTAGTGACATAAAAGATAATATTATTAAGATTAAATTCTTCATGTAATAAATCTATTTTGACTTTATGGATTATGCCATATAGGACCTGGTGATGGTANTGGATTNATCTGCAAAATANCTTCTAATGATGGACTTATACAAGTTCCTGGNTGATCTACAACCCAATAAGAATATGTAGANACAGTGCTTGAATTACCAANAATATTTGCAGGAGGNGTAAAAGTTGATCCAGTACCTACTTGATTAGTTAAACCAATATCATCATACCAAATAAAATTATTACCTGATGAACTTCCACTNGGNTTAAATGNTGGATTAGCATCACCAAAACAAATCTCAATTGGATTTGGTGTCATAACAGGAGCTGCTGGTAGTGGAATAATCTCAAATGTAAACAATAAGGCTATTCCTTCACAATTTGTCAAGGAATTAGTTTCCGTAACCCAAAACTGATATAAATTTACACCTACTTGTGTTGGAGTAAAAGTTAAACTATTTGATAAAATTGGAATAGCCCCTGGGTTAGTAGCAGGATCTACATCATACCAATTAAAAGTATTAGTTCCAATACTACCTATAGATTGCGTAGCTGTAAATGTCGGATTAGGATCTCCATCGCAAACTGTAGCCGATGGAGAAGCTGAAACAATAGGAATAAGAGGTAGCTCATTAATTATAAATACTACTGAACTACTAATACTAGTACAATTTGTTATAGGATCTATTTCTGTAATCCAATATGTATAGGTTCCAGGTGTAGTTTGTAAAGGAGTAAAGTTTGTACCTGTACCAACTAAATTTGTTAATAATGCATCATCATACCAATTAAAAGAACCATTAACTCCNCCAGTATTTGCAATGAAATCATTTGGACTTTCTCCTTGACAAATAGTAATTTGAGAAGGTGAAACTGCAGGTGCTGCTGGCGAAGGATGTATAGTAAGATCAAATATAGTTGCAGGACTAGTACATGAACCAACTACCTCTTCAACACTATATGTATAAGTACCAGGATTTGATTCGGTAGATATATATGAAGAAGTATTAGTAGCAAGTGAATTTCCAATTTGATCATACCAATTAAAGTTTGTTCCTCCTGAACCTAAGGCTACAAATAAAGGATTTGGTGAACCAAAGCATGCTTGATATGGTGATGATACTAATGTAGGTGCAGATGGTAATGGAGTTACAGTAATAGTTACTTGTGTAGCTGAACCTTCACAACCATTTGCACTTTCTTCAGTNACCCAATAACTNTATGTTCCNGNACTTGGATATGGGACTGGATCAGTATAATTTGCTGTATTAGCTGACAATAATGTTGTTAATCCTGCATCTGAATACCAATTAAAAATACCATTTCCCGTACCTCCTCCTGTTGTAGCAGTAATAGTAGGATTAGGATCGTTTAGGCAAATTGGTGCGGGNGGATTTACAGAAGGATTAGAAGCTAAATCCTCAACTGTGACTACTACATCAANAGGAGAATCTTGACATGATGTAGCGTTATCAGTTGCTATTACCGTAACAGTAAAAACACCTACAGTATTCCAACTAATANTTATAGAGTGTCCNGANGAGANACCNCCNACAAATGTACCNCCACCTGTGANAGACCACTGATAACTATAATTAGCAGTTGGAGGNCCNCTTATTGGATCTACAAGCGTATAGGGTTCAGTATCACCCACACAAACTGTTTGTGTAGGAGCATTTGAATTTTGAGCCATTAAATGGCTTTGAATTAAAGATATTAAGCAAATTGCTAATACCTTAATTGTTTTTGTTTTTGTTTTCATGACCTTAACATTTTTATTTAATTATTTGATTATTATATTCTTTAATTATGCCAAATTGATAAATTACTAAATGTAACTATTGGAACTGTAAGAATTGGCGACCAACTACTTACACTACAACCATTATANTCTCTCACTCTTACTCTAAAAGATGTTGATTGTGTAATCGAATTATATGTAATACTATTGTTTGCTGACCAAGCAGGTGTATTTAGATTAGTCCATCCAGATCCATNATTGTACATAAATCTATATTCATTAACAGCAATCGATGAAATACCTGTCAAAGTAATATCATCACCCAAACAGGCTGGATTAGGATTTGCAGAGATTATTGCGGAAGGAATTGGATTNACAACTACTGTAATATTATCNNTGCCTGTACAGCCAGTACTANTATCAGTTCCTGTAACTACATATGTTGTGCTCTGAGAATTAGCATTTGATGATTGNGGGGGNAAAAANGAATTCCCATCAATAACATTATTATTCCAAGTGTAATTTGTGGCTGTACCTGAACCNCTCAATGTAATATTTATTCCTGCACATACTGGTGAAATTGGNNAAACATTTGCAACAACTATTGGTGAAGGAATAATATTAATTTCAACATCATCAGTAGCTATACAACCTGAAGCATTATCAGTAAATGTAACTGTAAAAATTGTATTCGTATTTGGAGATATATTAAATATAGGATTTTGAACATTTGGATTCACAAAATATGAAGAAGGAGACCAACTATATGTGCCAGAAAAAGTACTATTTGAAGAAAGTTGATTTGGTAAATCTCCAAAGCAAACGTTTTGATCAACAGAAGCTGTTACTGTTATATTAGATCCAGTACCAGAAACTACCGCAGTATCTGTTGCTGTACATCCATTAGCATCAGTAATTGTAACTGTATAAGTGCCAGCAGTTAGATTACTAGCTGTTTGATTTGTTTGGCCATCTGACCACAAATATGTTACTGGTGTAGCAACAGCTCCATTCACTTGCAAAGTGTAATCTTCAGTTTCCCCATAATATGCTAAATTATTATCACATGCATTAGCCTGGTTATTTTGTGATGCCACATAATATTGTGATACTATACGTAGTCTACTTTGTCCAGGGATAGCATTAATAGGTACAGTAAAACTAAAGGTGTGAGAAGATGGTGAAATTGTTGGAGTAGATGTCCAAATTAACTCATTATTATCATAAAAATCACCATCTAAATTCCAATCTACATAAACACTACTAATATCATTTAGTCCAAAACCTAGTGGATGACAAGTGCCTAAATCATAATCTATAGAATATATATTACCTGGAGTTACATCTGCTATAAGATTTGTGAAATCTGTATATTTTGAACAGTTTAACCCTGAAAGATTAGAAGGGTTATTAATTGAAAAATTATCACCTAACAATACTGCATTATCTATAGTGCTATATCCAGAATACTGTGGTTCGGAATCACAATATGAAGATAAGGAAGAAGCTCCAACACCAGTAATATTGACCGTAGCTGAACCACCTTGCGTGCAGTTTGCTGGTGTAGTTGTAGTTGCTAAATTCATTTGAGCAAATTGACTAACACCTATATTCTCAATACCACAACCTAACCCATCTGCAAAAACTTGATAATTATGTAGTCCTCCACATTGATTATTAAAAATAAATGGAAGACTAACAATGTTACTATTATCAAATTGAAATGTATAATTTATATTACTTATAGCAACAGACATACTCACTGACACTGAAACGTTGCATGCGTTAGGACAAGATTGAGTTGGATTAAATTGAAAATCAGGTTGTGCCTCTAAAATTTCAAATGTATCCGAGTAATTCACACCAGGACAATTTCCATACGGGTTACTTGCAATTATTACATATAAACCTGCATCTAAATCATTTCTATATGTTCCACCATTACCTCCTACCCCATTGTAATACTGACCGTTAGATGTATTTAACCAAGAGAAATTAACATAAGGTGCTTGTAAAATTTGTGCAGCACCAACACTTCCTCCGTTTGGGCAAATTATATGTTGAATATTTGCAGTATCTACAGTAACTGAACACTGAGAAAATAATCCATTACTAACTATAATAGAAAATAAAAAGAATAATAATTTATAGAATCTTTGCAAAACCACGTTTTGCAAAAATAAGAATTAGTAAATCTATATCCTAATTTGAAGGAATGAGCTCATAATTATCATAATGATAAAGAGGGGCGTTAATATTTATTTTACCTCCACTACTCAAATTCTTAAATTCAAACACTTTAGTATTAGTCAAAAAATGCATTATAATTTTATAAGCAATATGAGTATATTTTCCTGGATTTGTATTATATTTTTTTTCAAAAAGATTTAAAAAAACCTGGTCATCTAAATTATATTTATCAAAAATATTATATACAGGAAAATGAACATCAATTTCCATCATATCATCAACATCTAAATTTTGATAATTTTTCCATTTACTTAAACCAAAAACAATTGATGTTGAATCCATACCTCCAATAGAAGCAAGCATCTTACTTACAAAAGCTTGTTTGGTTGAGGGAATAACAACAATTTGATAATCATTAAAAAATCTTCTTATAGAATCAATATGAGTATACTGAATCTCAAGCAATTCTACATTTTTCATTTTTTTTCTAAATAAATTCTGTAAATAAAGTGAAATATTCTTTTCTGAATTGTGATGAATAATCATTACTCTTTTGTATTTATAATCTTTAACAATTTTATCTCTAAGAATCAAGCATTCATCTTTTATGCTAGGTGAAATTTGGTAAACTGAGTTATATTTTTCTACCGCTTTTGTTATTCTAGATAGTGGATTAATAATAGTCTTATCTTTGTCATCCCCATATTTTCTACAAAGAATTTCAAAATTATGTGCATGTAATGGACCAATTATAATATCCATATTATCTAAAACCCCAGATTTAACAAGACTCATTGTTTTTAATGTATCTTTATTTGTATCATAAGTGTGTAAAGTAATACTCATTCCTTTTTTTCTCAACGAATCTAAAGCAAGGGTTATACCAACATGAAATGACAATGCAGTTTCTGACAATTTATAATAAATAAAAGGAATTTCATTAGTATCCGTAAAATCATTGAACATAGTATCATTTTTAACTAAATAATAAGGCATCAATAATGCCAAATTAATATTGTCTTTTTTAACTTGATTACTAGTATCAATTTTAGATTTAAAGTTAATTTTCTTGTTATTATTATTTAAATTCAGAGGAATATATAAAACCTGATTATAATATAATCTTCTAGACATTTCATTTGAATTAAGTATATCAACAACTTGTACATTATGAATATTAGCAATTTTCTGTAATGACTCACCTCCTTTTACTATGTGTTTAACGTATGTTTTTCCATCAAATTGAAGTGTATCTTTTTGATCTACATATGATGATGAATATAAAGATAAACTCGCAATTAAAAAAAATACAGAAAATATGTAATTAATTATTCCCATTCTATAGTTGCAGGTGGTTTAGAACTTATATCATAAACTACTCTATTTACGCCTTCAACTTTATTAATAATATCATTTGAAATTCTTGATAGAAAATCATAAGGAAGATGAACCCAATCTGCTGTCATACCATCTGTTGATTCAACAGCACGTAAAACAACTGCATTTTCATAAGTTCTTTCATCTCCCATAACACCAACTGATTGTACAGGCAATAACATTGCTCCAGCTTGCCAAACTTGATTATATAAACCAGCAGTTTTCAAACCTTTAATAAATATAGAGTCTACAGATTGTAACAATTGAACCTTATCTTCAGTTACATCACCTAAAATACGTATAGCTAATCCAGGTCCTGGAAAAGGATGTCTTGCAAGTATTTCTTTATTTATATTTAAAGATGCTCCAATCCTTCTCACTTCATCTTTAAATAAATTTTTCAATGGCTCTACTATATTTAATTTCATGAAATCAGGTAATCCACCTACATTATGATGAGATTTTATCGTTGCAGAAGGACCCCCAGTTGCAGAAACTGATTCAATTACATCAGGATATATAGTTCCTTGTGCTAACCACTTTACATCACTTATATTTTGAGCTTCTTGATCAAAAACATCAATAAATTTTGAACCTATAATTTTTCTTTTTCGTTCTGGATCAACAACACCACTCAAGGCATTATAAAAATCTTTCTTGGCATCAACTCCTTTAACATTTAAACCCATATTTTTATATTGCTCTAAAACACTAGAAAATTCATTTTTACGTAATAAACCATTATCAACAAATACACAATATAAATTTTCTCCTATTGCTTTATTTAACAAAATAGCGGCAACTGTAGAATCAACACCTCCAGATAGTGCTAATATAACTTTATCATTTCCCAAAGTGTTTTGCAAATCTTCAATTGTATCATCGACAAAAATAGAAGGTGTCCAGTCCTGTGAACAATTGCAAATTTTAATTAAAAAATTTTTTAAAATTTTTAAACCATCAGTTGAGTGATATACTTCAGGATGAAATTGTAAAGCATAAGTAGATTCATTATTAAATTTATATGCTGCAATTTTAATATCTTTAGTAGATGAGAGTATTGTACAGTTATTTGGTAAAATCGTAATTGTATCACCATGACTCATCCAAACTTGAGATTCATCATTTACATCAGAAAAAATAAGATCTTTAGAATTAATATGTGACAAATTTGCTCTTCCATATTCTCTCAACTTAGATGGCAAAACTTCTCCTCCATATTCCTTTGCAAGAAATTGTGCCCCAAAACATATACCTAACAAAGGAATATTTCCTTTTATCTTGGATAAGTTAATTGAAGGTGAATTTTCATCTCTTACAGAAAATGGTGATCCTGATAAAATAACACCTTTCCAATCATCGTTGAGATCAGGTATATTATTATATGGATGAATCTCGGAATAAATATTCAACTCTCTTACTCTTCTGGCAATGAGCTGAGTATATTGAGAGCCAAAATCTACAATTAAAATCTTTTCATGCTTCATAAATTATCATTTTCTAAAGCCAAAACTACAAAATCAGAACTTAGTGGATGTAAATTTTCTTTTAACATTTCAAGAAAGTTATCCCCATATTTTAAATAAAAAGAAATAAAATTACTATGCCTCTCTTGCAATTGTCCATTTGGAAAAGAAAAATCTTTAAATCTGTTTATTTTTTCAATATTTATTTCGTTCTTTTTTTTAATATTTCTCACTAATTTCTTTTCTAATTTTTCAATTAAATTTAATTGTTGCTTTTTACTTGCTAGTATAGACCTTTGAATATCATGATCATTATTTTGCTCATAAATATCAGAATATATTTTTGCAATTTTGTCTTTTTGTTTACTTAAAGAATATTCTTCATTGTAATGAGCATTTAAATACTTACTATGTAGCAGCTCTTTTTTATAAAAAATATCCTCTAGACTAAAACCCATAGATAAAAATCTATTAAGTTGTTTATATTCTGTCAATAAAACCGAATTTCTAAGAACTAAGATTGGAAAAGGTATTTTTTCTTTATTAAACAATGTAATTAATTGCATCCAGTATGATATTTCACTCCCGCCACCTACATATGCTATATTTGGTAATATAAATTCTTGGAATAAAGGTCTCATTAATACATTTGGGCTAAAAACTGAGGGATCTAAATCTATATCTTTTATTTTAACTGGTTTAGAAATTAATTTTCTTTGACCTTTTTGAATTAAAAAAAAATTTCTCTCTCTGACAAATGCTTGTTGCTTATAATATTTTGATAAGTTATCACTACAATCTTTTATAGTGTTATAATAGCTACTAGAAACTAGATCTTTTGTAATTATTTCCTTAAACTGTTTCTTAAATTCTAAATGGTTTCCATCGATAACAACTACTCCATACTTTCCAAATAACTTATTAATTAAATATCTTGTAGCATCAGCCAAACAATTATGTTGTAGATAAGTTTTTTTAAATAATTCTAAAATATACTCCGAATTACAAGAATCTCCAATAATTTTATGCAAATCATCTATTACATCTTTAAAATCTTGTAGATGAAATTCCCCAACAATACCATCCTGTTTTGTATCCCATTTAATTTTATTATTATAAATATTAATATGATTAATCTCTTCAAAATCGTGATCTTCTGTTGCCATCCAAAAAATAGGAACAAAATTATAGTTAGTATAATGGCGCTGTAATGTCTCAGTTAAATTTATCGCAGAGATAATTTTATATATTAAAAATAAGGGACCGGTAAAAATATTTAACTGATGTCCAGTTGTAATGGTATATGTATTATTTTTTAATAAAGAATCTATATTTAAGGTAGATTTTTTAGATAATTTTAGTGATTTGTTTTGTTCTTTAAGAACATTTATTAAAAGAGATCTATCAATATTATGATTTGATTTTTCTTTGATTTGATTTTTAAAATTATCAATATTTGGATATCTATTATAAAAATTATTTAATTTTTTATCTTGATTTAAATAATCAAGAATTAACTGAGAAAAAATATCGGTATTACCATATGGTATGTTATATTTTTTCATTGTTAGTTTTTTACAATAAATCCACCTGCAATTACATCTTCTCCTTCATATATCACAGCTGATTGACCAGGAGCTATACCTTCTACCTTATTATGAAATAAAACCTTTAAATATTTATCATGTTTTGTTATTGTAGCAATTTCTCCCTTATGTTTATACCTAACCTTAACAGATACTTGCATGCCATCTTGGATATTATCATATTTCTGATAATTAATATTTTTAATATACATCTCTTGTTTTTTCAGTTCATCCTTTGTACCAACTACAACAGTATTACTTTTTTCATCAATGGATATCACATAAGCAGGTTCTGGACCTAATGAAACTCCTAATTTTCTTTGTCCAATAGTATAAAAAGGATAACCTTTATGTACTCCAAGTATTTTTCCATCTGTAGAAAGAAAATTACCTCCGCTAACCTTTTCTTCTAACCCTTTGACCTTTCTTTTTAAAAAACTTCTGTAATCATTATCTGGAATAAAGCAAATTTCATAACTCTCGCTCTTTTCTGCCAATTGTATATAACCTCTATCTATCGCCATTTGTTTTATTTCACTTTTATGATATTTACCCATTGGAAAAATTGTTCTCTTTAAACATTCTTGTGTTACACCCCACAAAACATATGATTGATCTTTGTTAGAATCTAATCCCTTTGAAACAATGTACCTATCATCTTCTTTTCTAATCTTAGCATAATGTCCAGTAGCGATATATTCACACTTTAGCATATCAGCTCTTTTAAGCAACGCCTCCCATTTAATATGAGTATTACATAAGATACATGGATTTGGTGTTCTTCCAGATATATATTCTTGAACAAAATTATCAATTATGGAATTATGAAACTCTTCTCTTATATCTAAAATATTATGTGGAAAACCATAATCAACCGCTACTTTTCTAGCATCATTAATTGAGTCTAAACTACAACAACCTGTTTCTTTTTTGTTTCCACCAGAATTTTCATAATCCCATGTCTTCATAGTTATACCAATAACCTCATATCCTTGTTCATGTAATAAAATTGCAGCCATTGTACTATCAATTCCGCCACTCATAGCCATTAAAACTCTTCCTTTTTTATTCATCTTAATATGATATAATAGTATCTAACAAACCTTTATCATTATAGTATTTCCAATTATCTATTTTTTCATCATTTAAAAAAAAGCCTTCATAATATATATTACCATTAGGAAAATATGAAATTTGTTTTCCATTTCTTAAACCATTTTCATATGATGAACTAAATTTTATTCTTCCATTCATAAAATATTGAACCCAAAGACCATTTAAGACACCATTTTTCCAATTCTTTATTTCATATAATGAGCCATCAAAATAATACATTTTCTTCTCACCATTTAATTTGCCATTTAAATATTGCTCACTCATCAAAAGAACGCTATCAGCTGCATAATAATTCCAAGTACTATCTTTATTTTCATTAACATAAAGTCCTGAAGATTTTAATTGACCATTTTTATAATATATATGAGTAGCAGCGGCAGTTCCATCAGCAAAAAATTTTTTTGTTGCTTTTAATTCACCTGATTTATAATAAAATTTAAATATTCCTACTGGCATATCATTTTTAAATTCCCCTTCATATCTTAAAATACCATTATCATAATTTTTCTTCCAAATTCCTTGCTTAACACCATCCCTTACTACATTGTTATTCTGACTAAACATAAAAGTAGGACAAAATAATATTAATATAAATTGAGAGATTTTCATAAATATTTAAAGTGTAAAGATAAAAATAAAATAAATGAGTTGCCGTAATTGCAATAAAGAGAAAAACTTTATTTATAGAATGTCTTTTCAAATGCAGAAAAAGATCCTGTGTTAAAAATAATACTTTTCCAAAATGCAATTAGAAAACCTAGACCATAACTAAATAATTGAACATAACTAGTAAGAACAGAGTAAAAACCTATAATTAAACTCCTGTTTTTAAATGTAGAGTCCATAAAAAGAAGTAACATGTGAAATAAAATAGGTAATAATAAATATATTGAAAAAAAATACGTTAAAAAAATACTTGTTACAAAATAAAATAAAAAAACAACAGGCAACAAATGAACAAACTTCAAAGAAAAAGGGTATTTTAAATACAATTGAATTCTCGCAATTCCAGAATTAAATATTTGTTTAAAAAATTGTTTAATTGTTGATCTTCTCTTATGAAAAACATAAGCATCTTTAAATAATCTTGTTTTAAAATTATTTTTAATTATTCGAATACTTAAATCAATATCTTCTCCAAATCTCATGTTTGAAAACCCTTTAGTTTTTTCAAAAACATCCTTAGAAAAACCCATATTAAAACTTCTAGGATGAAATTTATCCATATTTTCTCCACCTCCTCTTATACCTCCAGTTGTAAGAAAAGATGTCATAGAATAATTTATTGCCTTTTGTAAATTAGTAAAAGTATTATGTGCCTTATCTGGACCGCCAAATACATCAGTAAAATTTTCCTGCAATTCTCTTTTCACAGTTTTAAAATAATGTGGAGGCAATATACAATCAGAATCTAAAACAATATAATAATTACTTTTTGATTTCTGGCAACCATAATTTCTACTTAAACCTGGGCCAGAATTTTCTTTAAAATAGTAATGAACTCTAAGTTTTTGTTTAAATGGTTCTATAACCTTTTCAGAAGTTTCAGTAGATCCATCTTCAACAATAATTACATCAAAATCTTTGTCATCTTGACAAGTCATACTTTCTAACAGCTCTACTATTTCAAGAGGGCGATTGAAAAGTGGAATAATAAAAGAAAAACTTATTTTTGACATTTATATGATAAAAAATTATATTTCTGTCTCTATCTGGTAATTATTTCTATCATATGAATTTCTAGAAATCATTTCTGCAATAAAGCCAGCTAAAAAAAGTTGAACTCCTATTATCATTGAGCTTAAGGCAATATAAAATCCAGAATTTTCAACAATATTACGGGCCGGAAGATCATTGAAAATAAAATACAATTTTTGACCTCCTATGTATGAGAATAAAATAAATCCTAGCATAAACATAAAAGTTCCTAAAACTCCAAAGAAATGCATTGGCTTTTTACCAAATCTACTTACAAAGGTAATTGTCAATAAGTCTAAAAATCCATTAAAAAACCTTTCTAGACCAAATTTAGTAACTCCATATTTTCTAGCTTGATGTTCAACTACTTGTTCAGTAATATTAGTAAAACCTGACCATTTTGCTAAAACAGGAATATAACGATGCATTTCTCCATGCACTTCAATAGATTTAATAACTGTATTCTTATATGCCTTTAAACCACAGTTAAAATCATGTAAAAATATACCTGAAGCTTTTCTTGCAGCCCAATTAAATAACTTAGTTGGTAAAGTTTTGGTTAAAGGATCATATCTCTTCTTTTTCCAACCTGAAACTAAATCATAATCTTTGTTTATTATTTTATTATATAATTCAGGGATTTCATCAGGACTATCTTGAAGATCTGCATCCATTGTTATTACAACATCACCTTTCGCCTTACTAAAGCCAACATTAAGAGCAGCTGATTTTCCATAATTTCTTCTAAACTTTATAGCTGAAATGTTTTTATTTTTTTGAGATATTTGTTTTATTATATTCCATGAAGAATCTTTACTCCCATCATCAATTAATAACAATTCATAAGTATAACTATGTTTAAGCATAACGTTATCAATCCATCGACATAGTTCTGGTAAAGACTGTTCTTCATTAAACAAGGGAATAACTATGCTAATATTCATATTTTATATATTATTGTCACTTTTCTTAACAAAAAAAGATATAGCCAGGGAATATAAGAACCCCATAAAAGTACCTCCTAATATTCCCATCATCATAATCCAATGTGGCTGCATCATCTTTGAAGTCATTTCTAAGGCTAAATCCAATTCTTCATCAGATACATCAGGGTTAGATTCTAACATAGCTTGTTCGGTCATTGAAATTATATCATTTAATGCATCCGTATTTATATATGAAATAAACAAAAAAGTATAAAAAGCTAAAATAACTGAAGAAAAAAATGCAACAGTAGTTCCTAATTTGAGTGAACTACTATAGGAGATATATCCATTATTGAATATATCTCTATATTTTGTAACAGCATATGCTATAAATCCAATTGTCAATCCATTATTTAATATTGATGGTATCATTGATTCTTTTTCATCTATACCAAAAATATAAGAGAAATAAGATACTAAAACAAGTAATATCCCTAGAACAGCTCCGTAATTCATTGCAAATTTTCTAGTATCCATTATTCTTTTTTTAATGTACAAATATAAACAAAATAGAAGTTATGAATCATTTGCCAGAAAGTTATATTATTATACTTTTGCATTTAGAGGGTAAGTCTTATACGACCAGCTCCCTATGAACTCCCCCAGGGTTGGAAAACAGCAAGGGTAGTAGGTTGTAGCGGTGCGATATAAGTAGCTTACCCTTTTTTAAGATATACTACTCCACCCTAATCTTTTTCGAGCATAAGGCCTATATACTCTTGCTATATTAATATTCTCAACCTTTTCAAGATTAAAATCTTCTAATAATATTTTCTCCGCCTCTTTTCTAGCAAAGTCAAGTATTTTACTATCAGCTATCAAATCAGCAATTTTAAAATCAAGAATTCCACTTTGCTTAGTACTCATCATATCTCCTGGCCCTCTTAACTTCAAGTCAACTTCTGAAATTTTAAAACCATCATTTGTTTCAACCATAGTAGAAAGCCTTGTTTTTGCATGACTACTCAATTTATTACCACTAACCAAAAGACAATAGGACTGATTAGAACCTCTACCTACTCTTCCTCTTAATTGATGCAATTGAGATAAACCAAACCGTTCAGCACTTTCAATAATCATAACTGATGCATTAGGAACATCAACACCTACTTCAATTGCAGTGGTAGCTACCATAATATTAGTAGTTCCTTTAACAAAACGATTCATTTCATATTCCTTGTCTTCAGAATTCATTTTTCCATGAACAACACTAACTTGAAAATCTGGAAGAGGAAATTCTCTCTGAATTGAATTAAAGCCTTCTATAAGATTTTTATAATCTAACTTTTCACTTTCATCAATTAATGGAAATACAATATATATTTGTCTTCCTATCTTAATTTGATCTTTTATAAATTGAATAATTTGCAAACGAGAACTATCAGTTTTCCAAATAGTTTTAACTGGTTTTCTTCCCGGTGGCAACTCATCAATTATTGAAACATCTAAATCCCCATAAATAGTCATAGACAATGTTCTTGGAATAGGTGTTGCTGTCATAACTAATACATGTGGTGGATTTATATTTTTTCTCCAAAGCTTCGCTCTTTGAGCCACACCAAAACGATGTTGTTCATCTATTACAACAAATGCTAAATTATTAAACAAAACTTTATCTTCTAATAATGCATGTGTGCCAATTAAAAGATTAATATTTCCATCTTCTAAATTCTGAAGCAATTGCTTTCTATCTTTATTTTTTGTTGAACCAGTTAAAAGTTCAACTGTAATATTCTGTTCCCTTAAAAATTTACTTATTGTATCAAAATGTTGTTGAGCTAATATTTCGGTTGGTGCCATTAAACAAGCTTGATAATTATTATCTATTGCAATTAACATACTTAATAATGCAACTAATGTCTTACCACTACCAACATCCCCTTGTAAAAGACGATTCATTTGTTGGTTTTTTTTAACATCTATTCTTATCTCTTTAATTACACGTTTTTGAGCATTTGTTAAATTAAATGGAAGAATATTATTATAAAAATGATTAAAAAAAGGTCCTATTTTATTTAGTGAATAACCTTTAAATTTTATTTTTCTAGACTTCCTAATTTTTATTAAATGTAACTGCAAAAAGAAAAACTCCTCAAATTTTAATCTTTTTTTTGCTCTTTTAAGATCTCTATAATTTAGTGGGAAATGAATATCAAGTAAAGATTTTTTTCTAGTGGGTAAATTTAATCTTTTTATCATTAATTCAGATAAAGTTTCTTCAATTTGAAGCTCTATAACATCCAATAAAGTCCTAATTAATTTAGATATATTTCTACTTGTTAATCCACGTGAATTCAATTTTTCAGTTGAAGGGTATACAGGTTGTAAACTTGACAATGCTGAATTTGATTGATCAATAATATCTATTTCTGGATGTGCAATATTAAGTTTACCTCCATAAAGAGAAGGTTTACCAAAAAAAATATATTCAGTATTTATCTTTAATGAATTGTGAATCCATTTTATACCCTTAAACCATACTAACTCTAATAAAGAATTATCTTCTTGAACACGCACTATCAATCTCCTAGATCTTTTATGTCCTTTTTCTTCAATACTTATAACCTTAGCTTTTATCTGAACATAAGACATGTCATGACTGAGTTCAGATATTTTATAAAATTTTGTTTTATCTATATATCTGAAAGGAAAATGATATAGTAAATCCTCAAACGTAAATATAGATAATTCATTTTTTAATAATTCAGATCTAGTGGGACCTACACCTTTTAAATATTCTATAGAAGTAGATAATAAATGCATATTTAAAATTATCTTATGTATATCATTCAGCTATATATGAAAATATTAAACACTATTATAAACTATAAGCCAATTTAACTTCAAATATGTATATCTTTTCAGGGTTTTTAACATATAAGGGATTTTGGATACGATATGAGACATCCATATCTGCATTTTTAAAAATCGGATAAGAAAGAGAAATCGTATATCTTAATTTTCTGATATGATAATATTCATTTAAAAAATATTCAAATGCAATTGAAGGTTCAATTTTATTTTTTCGAATGTTATATCTACAACTAAATTTTTGTCTAAAATTAGTTGAGAAATTGACTTCGTTTTTTTGAGACTGAATCCTATTTCTTACCACTAAATAAAAACGCTTCTTTTTCTTTTTATAATATACATCAGTGAAATATCTACTTTTATTAACTATCTCTAACTTTTTATTCCATTCATCAATATCACGAAATCCTAAGCCAATGGAAATTCTCTTATTATACTTATACTTTAATTTTATTTCAGAAAAACTATGACTTAATAGTGATGCATTTTCACGAAAACGCAAACTATGCTTAATATACAAATCTGTTTTATAAGTAACACGATCTTTAGCTGATACTGATGACCATATTTGAAAGTCATTCTCTTGTGCAGCAGATAATGTAACAAATAATACAACTAATAATATACTAGTCTGTATCTTTCTCATAATAGAAAATACGCAAATTAGCTGTATCTCTTAAAAAATCAATTCTTCTAACTTCAACGCGTATAACATCTATACCAGTTCTTTGTTTTAAATCTGCTATTAATTCATCTCTTTTCTCAGGTACAATTAAGTCAATTTTCTCATAGGTAATATTTTTTCTACTTTGGTGTCTGAGCAACCATAATCTTTCCATTCCATAGGTAATGAAAACAATTAAAAAATTAGCAAAAAGTAATTCAGCATGACTAATCTTTTTGTTAGAAAGCGCATTAATAACTGAGATACCGATAACTAAGAATAAGTATGTCATTTCTTTAATTGCAATTGGATCGGTCCTATATCGAATAATTCCAAAAATTGCAAAAAGCCCTAAAGCAAACCCTAGTTCTAACTTTACACTGTCTAGTAAAACACAAAGCAAAAAAACAGTTAAACTGATTAAATAATAAGTAAATAAATAATCCTTATTTTTAGTTACTGGATAATATATATACCTAATAATTAAAGTAATAACTAAAAGATTAAAAAATGTTTTTACAATGAGTTTCCAAAAATCCTTACTGTCAAAAAGTGGGGTATTTAAAAACTCTATACCGTCTAATAAAATATATAATAACTCCATTATGCTTGTTTTAATTTATTAATAAATAATAATTTTTCTTTAAATCTATTTCCTTTTAAAAATGGATTAAGTAACAATGTAGACATACAATATTTACTTAATCTCATTGGCAATATACTCATTTCCTTAGTAATCCTCATGAAATCAGATTTTCTACTAATCCTTTCTTGCTTTACTTCTGCAATAATAACTTCTTTCATGTGTCCAAATAAATCATTTTCATTAAAAGATAGATTAATATCAATTGTTAATCGTTCTTTATTATGTTTACTTACTAAGGTTATTCTACTAAAATTAATTTGTTGCTTTGATATAACTTTAATATCACGCTGAATAACATCTTTAATGAAATTTTTATGATCTGAAGACAACTCTAGACTCATATTTTTAACTTTAATCCTCTTCTTAATTGTTTGTTTCTTATTGTTTTTACATTTAATTTCTAAAAAAGTTAATTTACTACCAACATATTCTCTAAACCTTATCTTATGCCTATTAACTCTTTTATTATGATGATCTAAAAAAAATTTCCGATTATCTGTGTCATAATATATTGATTTATATTCATGAATCAGCTCTCCATTAATATCTAAAACACTATAAAATGGACTTAATTTATTTAAAAGTTCAGGCAATTTATTTGCATGAAAAGCAAATTTGGTATCTGTTCTTTTCATTAATTTAACATTATCCATTTGATCTAATGTTATTGGTGAAAAAGTTGATATGATTGGAGCAATATTTTGCATCTTTATCTCTGAATTATAAAATCAGGTAATATATAAACATCGTTATTTTTAACCTCAATTTTTTGGAAAATTGGATAATCATAAGTAACCTCATTAACTACTATACTATCAACATAAGTAAAAATAGTATATTCACCTTTCCTTAAAAAGTCAAAACGATACCTTCCTTGCCAGTCAGTTTCAAAATTATCATCATACATTTCATTTTCATCACCAGAATAAATAATGTATACATCTTTATTTGATTTAGGATAAAAATGAGTGTCATTTTGTTGAGTTTGTGTATTGTATGACGTAGTAAAATAAATAACTTTACCTTCAATAGCGGATGACCCCCCTTCACCAGGATTTTTTTCGCATGATGTGAAAAATAAATAAATTATAAAAATTAAAAATGTCTTGTCCATTAAATTACTGTTTTATAAATTTTATAATTTGATTATCAGATTTAACAAAATAAATACCATTTTTCCAAGAATTAATATCTATTTTTTCAGTATTGTGTGCAGTATAAATATTTTGACCATAAATATTATAAACACTAATCAAACTATTCTCACTTCCTTCAACATATATGATATTACTGGAAGGATTTGGATAAACATTTATTGTGTTTATCTTATTATTTATTAAAATATCTGTCGCATTACCATTATTTGAATTATATGTATGCTCTTGATGTCTAAATGCACCTATTCCGTTAGGAACACGAGCATATGAAATATCAGAAGGCATATTTACATAATGAATAGCATCAATAACTACTCCACTAGGGTCTGTTAAATACACTTCTTCCTGATCAGAAGATAATCTATATGTAGTATGTAACCCATTTTGAGAACTTCCTGCTGTATCACACCATACAATAAGATATTCGTTAGGTTGTATAGTTATATTTGGAAAAGTCCATTTATCTAATATATTTTCATTGTCTGACAAATGAAAACCAGATAAGTTAATCGAATTTAAGCCTCCATTATATAATTCAACCCAATCATCAAATTCGCCATCCTGATCTGCTACTGAAGATGTATTTGAAGCCATTACTTCATTAATAACTAGACCACTAACAACTGGAATTTGGTGGAATTCATGTTCTGCTCTTTGAGGAGAAAAAATGCCTGCATTTATATTTTCAGCGTATATATAATATTGAATATCCCTAGCATCTGCATTTAATGTAACTCCAAAGATTCCATCACCAGCTATTCCATCACCATTACTTCCATTATCAAACATCTCTATTTTATTAAACTTATCAGAAAAATTATATCGATATCCTAAATACACATAATCTGAATTAGTAACTTCGGCAGTAACATAAAACGATGTGTGAGGTAAAACTTGTGTAGGAACAGTAGATATATTATTAATAGTTGGAGGGGTCGCTGTATATTCAGTTAAAGATTGTAAAAAAGAAACTCTTTCATTCATTAATTCTGTTAGGCCAATATTATTTCCAATTGAGGTATTAATATTTGAAACAAAATCAGAATATGAATAAAATGAATTAGGATCACTACTAACTGTACTATTTATTATTTGTTGTAGTTCCATAGCTCTTATTGAATAATTATCATTAACAATAAATTCGTTAACTATAGTTTTCATATGTGCTACATACATTCTTTTATATTGATCTGATGAAAATATCTTAGATATCATAATATTGTTAGAATTCGAACTTTCATGAAAAATATCTAATCGTTGTAAATCTTGATTAGTAACTGGAGGGGGTAAATTATTTGTAAAAGTACCAAAGGCTTGGTTCATGTCCCATATAATTGGTGAAAATCTTTGATTATTATCCTGAAATAAATAAAAATTATGTGGAATAGAATTAATAGGTCCATCTAAACAAACAAATAGATTTTCAAATGCCATGAACCACAATGTTCTATCAATATCTAAAACCTTTTCTATATAAGAAAAATGATTATTTACAGTATCTAAAAATTCTGATAATCTGTACCAATCATCAGTAGATTGCATTTCATATGCTCTTTGATAACAATTTGTATCATTATAATATTCCCATATTCCTAAAGGGCCTTGGGGGCATTGAGAAGGGACAGATATATTTGTGTTTTCGGCTTTAAAAAAAGGCCCTTTTCTTTCATAAAAATTTTCATTAGTAAAATCATCATCTATAGATTGAACACAAACATAAAGACCTATTAAATTTCCATTTATTGAAACATTTGCATATGTTGCTTTAGGTGCTGGCATATATTCTCTTGCAATCTCATAACATAAAATCTCTCTAACAAATGAAGGGTCTTTAAAACCATTTGACAACTTTAATACATTATAACCATCTATTGATTGTCCATTGTTCATATAATCAAGTTTGATGTTTAAAGGATTCTTAATATTATTTGCATTATAAGAACTATTACCTTTATATTTTACACCAACATCTTCATCCACTTCTCCATCAATAATAATTGAATCAGCAATTAATCTTTGACCTGAATTATTAGAATAATATAAATCTAAAGTGTCATCCCAATTTGGTTCTGAAAAAAATATTTGAATATTTCTTATACCGATGTCAAAAATATTCTGACTAAATATATTGAGAGAAGAAAAACAAAAAACAAAAAATAGGATAATTCTTATTATCATTTAATTAATAAATTATAATTAGTACTTGTAGTATTATTAGTAAGAACAATATGATAAATACCTCTAGGTAAAAATTTTAAATCTAATTTAAATTTATGAGTGTATGTATCAGTAGCTGAAAATACACACTGGCTTAAATTATTATAAACAGACAAATCAGTATATTCTTGATTTGTAGAAATATTAATATCCCCATCAGAAGGATTTGGATATATTAATTCTATTGTTTGATAATCTAACAAATTATATGCTATCTGTGAAATCATAGAAATACCTGTACTAGTTGCAATCCAAATATTATCTTGAGAATCAATTGCTAAATCTCTTATATTAGTACCTACTAAACCATCTGTTACATCATAGTCATTCCATTGGATTCCATTCCAGTATGCTACTCCACCTTGCGCTAAATATCCGACATAAATTCCAGCCCATATTCTACCATATGAATCGATCTCTAAATCAACAACGGGATTCAATGTATCTGGTGGAGAAAGCAAATACATCTTGGTATGTTGAGTGAAATTAGTATTATCACTATTTAAAACAGATATTCCGCCTCCAGTACCAATCCATTTTTTACCTGATGGGTCAATTAATAAATCTGTTACATTTTGGGAAAGAAGACCGGAGGATGTATCATATACAGTAAAAATTGAATTTTCATAGTGTGTAACACCTCCTAAAGGAGAAGCAAACCAGGTAGTATTACCATCAAAATATGTGGAGTTGACACCACTCCAATGTAAGTCAGGTGGAGTAATGCTACTCCAACTTGGATTTGCGGGATCTATCAAGTAAGAAACTCCTGAAATAGTACCTACCCATATACCATCGTTAACTTCATCAATGCTTTTAACTTGATTATTTAAAACACCATTTGTATTCGCAGAATTATATGTAACCCAATTAATACCATCAAATACGCTAACACCTTCATCTGTTCCAATCCAAACATCTCCATTACTCATTGCTTGAATAACACTAACATTATCTGAAGCTATTTCAGGGTGAGTGCTTGTATTGTATATCGTCCAGTTAACGCCATCAAACATCTGAATACCAATAGATGTTCCAATCCAAATATTATCATTAATATCAACTGTAATACATTCTACAAAATTATCAAGCAAACCATCATTAACTGTATAATTAGTAATAGTTTGAGAATGTAATCTGAATATTGAAATGAAAATTAACAAAAAAATATACCTCATAACTAATTAACCTTTACTGCCTTTATAGACTTTTGATAATTACCATTCAAATGTATAAAATAAATGCCTGGCTGCCAAGAAGAAGTATTAAGAATTTTTTTATCAGACAGAAGTACTTTCCTGCCTACAACATCAAACACATAGTAACTACCATCAAAATTGATATTTAAAAAATTATTAAATGGGTTAGGAAAAACACTAACTTCTTCATTATTAAAATTTAAGAAATAGCTAGCATCATTATTTGCACTAAAAGTTGGATTAGTATTAGTAAAATCACCTATCGCATTTGGAATCCTTGCATATGAAATATTATCAGCTTGAGGTAAATAAGTAACCGAATCTATAATATTACTAGTTGAATCTGATAAAATAATAGTTTCTCCTAAATTAGATAATTTAAAATTTGAATGTCTTTCCCCTTGACTCCCATCTTCATCAGCCCAAATAATAAGGTAATCATCAGGATAAATTACATAGCTGGGTAATTTCCATTTATTTAAGTTTGTAATAGTATCTGATAAATATAATTTATTTGTATTTATAGGAATATTTGAATTATTATATAGTTCAATCCAATCCTCATATTGACCACTTGGATCACTAGCAATATTTTTATTATTAGACATAAGTTCATTAATCACCAAGCTATTAGATGGTGTATTGATAGAAGTTGTATAATAATTATGAGCGGCTCTAACTGGATCAAAAACACCAGCAGAATCATTATCAGCATAAAAATAATAATCAACCATATTACTACAATTATTGATTTCACAGCCATAAATTCCGTCACCAGAACTACCATCATTATGATTACCATCATCAAACATTTCTATATATTTAAATTGATCGTTTTTTCCAAATCTATATACTAATGAAACATAAGATGCATCATTTACTTCAACAGTAACCTTTGCGTTTAAAGTAGAAGATAAAGGATGTATGTTAAATGTATGTTGTATAATTTGAGGTTCACCTAAATAACCTCTGTATGAAGATAAATAATTTGAACGACCATCCATTAATTGAGTAATACCTGGACAAATAGATGAAGGCAATGAAACTTGACTAGTTAAATTAATAACGAAATCATTATAAGAATAAAACTTATTAGTATCATTTTGCACATATTGATCAATCAAATTATAAATGTCCTGACTTCTAACATAATATCCTTGATTGATAAAATTTTCCTCAACAATAGTTCTAATATGTGCAATATACATTTTGCGATATCTCTCATTAATAAGTAAATTTCTAAGAAGTGGCCTTGGAGAAACAGAAAAGTGTGTCAAATGAGTTAGAGGATCCATGTTAATGGCTTGTGGAATATCAAATCCATTAAAATATAATGAAGATGCATCAGTTAGTCTAAATGCCCCAAAAGACATATTTAGATCCCAAATAATGGGATTCCACTGAGAAGATTGATCCATATATAAATAATAATTCTGAGAATACCCAATATATGAATCAAAATTAATTAATGTATAATTTAAAGCATGCATCCACAGTACTCTATCTACATTTAAAATATTATTAATGCTATCAGTAGAGTTATTCAATAAATCTATTAAGCTATATAAATCAGACCATCCATTATCAGATCTAATATCATAATATGGAGAATAATTCATACTATCAGTACCGTGAGTATTACTAAGATTGGAGTTTTCACCTCCAATTTGAATATCTATATTTTCAGGATTGCATTTAAAAAATGAATTATATTTACTATCAAAATTATCAATTAAAAAATCATTATTAACTGCTTCAACATTAGTATAAAGCCCCCACAACGTATCATTAATATATAAATTCATAAAATTAGCTTGAGGGGCATACATATATTTTCTAACAATTTCATAACTTAAAACTTCTCTAATAAATGATGGGTCATAAATTACATTTGATAGTTTTAATTTTTCAATTCCTTCATGTTCTTGATTTTCTATAATATAATCTAATTTTATATTAAATGGATTCTTCAATCTATTAACATCAACAGAACTAAAACCTTTATATCGAACACCTACACTATCATAATCAACACCATCAATTCTAATATCAGCAAGCAATCTATCTTTCTCTCCTAAAGCATATAGACTATCTAAAATATAATCCCAATTAGTATCGTAAAAATAAATACGACACTCTCTAACAGTATCAATATCGTAAAAATTGTTTTGACTAAAAATATTATTAGTAAATATAAAACAAAGTGCAAAAAACAAATATTTACACGAACTCATTTATTTTATATATGAAAACTTTCGTTTATATGAAGATCCTGTATCATCAATTAACTCAAGAAAATAAATGCCTGAATCATATGCATTAAAATTAATTGAAAATACTTTTCCATAAAAATTATTAACTTTATAAGAATCTACCAACTTAGAAGTCGTATTGTATATATTTAAATGTCTGATTTTTTTATTAGTGAAATCTATATTAAGAGTCCTGGATGTTGGATTTGGATATAATTTAAAATCATTTTCATTTTTATATGAATTGATGGATAACGGATTACAAGAAGTTGTCGAAGTATCAATATGTGTCCATAGTGCTATAATACCTGGATAATCACATTCATATCTAAATCCTTTCTGTGAATCAGCTTGATAAGGACCCCAAACAATATTACCAATTGAATCAACTTCATACATCACACCAGATCCACCTTGACCACCAGAAGCATTAACATAAATATTACCGTTGGACATTCTATCTGATGCAGACTGTCCAGGGGCTGAATACTGACAAATATATCTTGTAGTATATGAAGATGGACCAAAAGGTTGGTTTAAATTTCTTAGATATGTGTATCCATTGGTAGAGTCTAAAGGGGTTTCTATTCCATCAATTGTTGATTGTACTGGATTACTACTTCCTCCTTTGTTATTAAAAATTTGTAAATATCCGCTATTTTGTCTTCCATCATTTTCAATCCAGCGCACATCATGAACAGCGTCTGGAATAACTTGAGGTCCATTAATTCCATAATTAGAAGGATTTCCCCATCTATACAATATATCACCACCCATCCCAGAATTACCACCTGAATGAGATGCCGCTTCAGAAGTAGTTGTACTATGATCTATAATATAAATTTCTGAAGAAAAACGCGAAGAAAAAACTATCTGGTCTAATTCCTCATTATAATCTACTCCATTTACATGGAACCAATCTCCACTATTATTTCCACCACCTCCCTGAATCATATTTATATCTATAAGCTCTGGATGATCTGATATATCATTAACATAATTAGGTTTATTTGGATCTACATCTTGACATAAATGATCCCATATATGCCATTCCCAAATAATAGATGCAGAACCATTACCATCAGGTTCTAATTCTATGAAATGTGTTGGCCATTTACCTGAATTACCTACGTTGCCTGTGTAACCTGCATTATAAACTTCAGTAGCTGTCTTAACCTCCCATGCAGTTAACAACACATTATCACCTATTAATGTTAAATCATGATGACTTACATAATCAGATGAAGAATATACATATTCCCAAACAATATTACCTTGAGGATCAATTTCTTGAACAGAACCACCAACCGCAGCTCCATTTAGTACGTTGTTACTATATTTTGTACCTCTAACAAGATTGCCATTCTTTTTCAATTGAACCGCATAATTACAATCGGTATTCATATTCCACGTATGAACTATGTTTGTTTGTTCGTCTATTAATTTTGTGGTTGAAGTACCTGAGGGATTAAACAAAGCAAAACCATCAAAATTTTGAGCAAAACAAATATTTGAATTTAAAAAAAATATGAAGAAAATAAATGAAATACTTAATGCAGCATCGCTTCTCATAAAAAAATATTACGTGCATAAAGATAAAGAAAAAATATCTTTAAAAATATTACTTAGCATTGTATTTTTTCTTTGCTAAATCCCAAAAAATATCCATCTCAGATAAATTCATATTATGCAGTTCTAATTTTTCTTTTTTTATAAGCTCTTCCATAATTTGAAATCGATTAGAAAATCTTTTATTTGTCTTTTCTAAAGCATCTTCTGGATTTACTTTGATAAACCGAGCATAATTAATCAATGCAAATAAAACATCACCAAATTCAGATTCAATTTTTTCTTCATCTCCTTTTTCAACTTCGATCTTTAATTCTTCTATTTCTTCTAAAACCTTTGCCCAAACTTGTTTTTTATTATCCCAATCAAAACCTATGCCTCGTACTTTTTCCTGAATTCGATAGGATTTTATCATAGCAGGTAATGAGATAGGGACGCCTTCTAAGACTGATTTTTTCCCTTCTTGCATTTTTAACTTTTCCCAATTCTTTTTCACCTCAACATCATCTTTAACTTTTATATTACCATAAATATGTGGATGTCTATGAATTAATTTATCACAAACACCATTAATTACATCTGATATATCAAATTTATATTTTTCAGATGCAATTCTTGAATAAAAAACAATATGAAGCATTAAATCTCCTAGTTCCTTTTTAATTTCTTGCATATCATTTTTTAAAATAGCATCAGAAAGTTCATATGTTTCTTCAATTGTAAGATACCTTAAACTATTAATAGTTTGCTTTTTATCCCAAGGGCATTTTTCTCGCAATTCATCCATTATATTTAATAGCCGTTCAAATGATTTTAATTTTGCTTTCATATTAAAATTACTTTTAAGACAAATTTATAGAAATTACATATTTTTTATTATATATTTGAATAAATTTAAAAATACTATAGATGAAAAAAATTTTACTTTCAATAGCACTTTTTTTGTTAGTTTTTCAATCAAATGCACAATTATGGAGTGTACAACTAAATGTAAACCCAACTACTCTAGGTACTCAAATAGCTGGTGTTGGATGGACTGGAACAGAATTTTGGGGAGCTCAATGGAATAGCGGTGTTATTTATACAGCAGATATAAATGGAAATAGTACAGGTAGTTTTACCATTGCTGGTGTAACTGGAACAAGAAGTATAACAACTGATGGTATCTATATGTATATTGGAGCTAATACATCAGCTATTTATCAAGTTGATCCAAATACAAAACAATTAATTTCAACCATTAATACAAGTGTTGCAAATTGTAGATATTTAACATATGACCCAACACTTAATAATAATAATGGTGGTTTCTGGACGGGAGCTTATGGTTCAGACATTACAGCAGTAAGTATGTCTGGAGCTACATTAAGTACTATCTCCTCATCCACGCATGGACTAACGGCAATTTATGGAATGGCATTTGATGGTTTTTCCACTGGAGGACCATTTCTTTGGGCGTTTGACCAAGGAGGTAATGGAATAGATATTCACCAACTATCAATTAATGGAGTTCCAACTGGAGTTATGAGAGATGCATCAGTTGATTTCCAACCTGCAGGTCTTGCTGGAGGACTATTTATATGTGATAATTTTATGCCAGGAACAAACTCAATGATAGGTATTAGTCAAGGAGAAGCTCTATTCTCGTATGAATTAGCTGACCCTCCAGCTGATGATGCAATATTAATGTCTTTAGATATAGATAATTTTATTGTACAGCCTTCAATGGTTGANATAAAAGGAACTATAAAAAATGGAGGTTTAAACACCATAAATAATCTAGATATTAAGTGGTCAGATGGAACAAATGTATANACTGACAATTTAACTGGTTTAAATATACCAATGAATGGNACTTACAATTTCACTCACAATGATCAATTTAACCTAAGTAATCTANCATTAAATACAATATCNGTATGGATAGAATATACTCCAGATTTAGATACTACTAACAACTCATTAACTACNANTATCACGGGNGTTAACGCNATGACNACAAGAAGACCNCTTGTTGAAACATTTACAAGTTCAACATGCCCTCCATGCTCTTCTGCAAATGTAACTGCTGAAAATTTGTTTGCTCAAAATCCTGGACAAATAACCTCAATTAAATATCAAGTAGACTTCCCNGGAAGTGGAGATCCATACTATACTGCGGAAGCAGGNAATAGAAGAAATTATTACTCTATTAACTCTGTCCCTAGAATGGAAATAGATGGTCAGTGGGATGAAAATGGNAATAGTATAAATCAACAAGTATTAAATTTTTATAAAGATATTGCTTGTTTCTTAGACATTACAGCGGATTATAGNATAACAGGTCAAACAGTTGATGTTNATATTATTCTAGACCCATTAGATGTTGCTAACTATTTTTCTAATAATTTAAAATTACAAGTAGCCNTTATAGAAGAAACAACATTTGACAATGTCGGNACCAATGGTGAAACAAAATTTGAACATGTAATGAAAAAAATGGTACCAACAGATAATGGAACAAANATTACATTAGTAGGTGGTGTACAACAAACTCATAATTTATCNTACACATTTAACGGTAACTACAGATTNCCTTCAGATGCATCTCAACCTATCAACCATGCAACAGAACATTCTGTAGAAGATTTCACAAATTTAATGGTTGTTATATGGGTTCAAGATGAAACAACTAAAGAAGTTTACCAATCAGCTTATGCAACATTAACANCTNTTAATATNCCTTCTTGGGATTGNAGTAATAATANTTGTNTAGANCCTGGAGANGGATCTGGATTTTACTCAACTTTAGCTGANTGTGAATATATNTGNGGAGTTTCTTCCACAATNGAGCAAAATAATTCAGATATTTCAATATTTCCTAATCCCGTAAAAGATANCATAAATATTTACGGAGAATATTCTTCTTTAAGTATAAAAGATATTTATGGAAAGGCTATTATGTCNAATATTAATAATAAAGTTATTGATATNTCTACACTAAAANCTGGTATATATTTTATTGANATAAAACATGAAAANCAAATCATTAGAAAAAAAATAACAAAAATCAAATAANNGAAATATGAAAAAAATACTAACTATTTTAGTGCTCGCACTAATTACGCATAATATCTCATATGCACAATTACCAGATGGTTCAATNGCACCAGATTTTACANTAACAGATTTAGATGGTGTTACACATAATCTTTATGATTATTTTAATGATGGATATACAGTTTTTATAGATTTTTCTGCAGTATGGTGNGGTCCTTGTTGGGGNTATCATACTTCTGGAGCTTTAGANGATCTCTATATAAATCATGGTCCTGCNGGANATCCTAATGTTAGTGCAAATACTACTNATGATGTAATGGTNATTTTTATTGANGGGGACGGAAATAGTGAGGATTGCTTAAGAAATATATCATGTCCAACAACTACACATGGTGATTGGGTTAGCGGAACACCTTACCCAATTATTTGTACTGATGGTACAGTAAATACTGCTNCTGTTACTTCNGCTTATCANATTGGNTTTTGGCCAACAGTATACATGATTTGTCCTGATAAATTAACAACAGAAATAGGTACATCTAGTGATCCATATTCATTAGCAAACGTATGCGCCCCTCCAGCATGGGAATGTACAGGAACAGCTTGTATAGATGTCGGTTCTGGCAATGGAACCTTCTTTTCTTTAGGTGAATGTGCAAATAATTGTCAAATAGCAGAAACATGGAATTGTATTGGTGGTTTTGATGGAGACCCAAATCAAGGTAAATGTGTAGATCCAGGTGATGGAACAGGAAACCATACNGATGAATCAGTTTGTGAACAAACTTGTATTACAAATTCATATAATTGTGTAGATGCTAGTGGAAATATTGTGTCAATTGGATCAGGTACGGGAGTAGCATGTGTAAATCCAGGTGATGAAAGTGGTACATATGCGACACTTGTTGGTTGCCAAAGCCTATGTGGAGTATCTGAATCATGGAATTGTAATGATGGATTTTGCGAAGAACCAGGTGATGGATCAGGAACATATGCAAATCTTCAAAGCTGTATTAGCGCAAACTGNAGCCCACCTACTGAAATAATGCAACAAATTAATTATCTTAATATACAAATATACCCTAACCCTGTAAAAGATATACTTAATATTAAAGGAGATTACTCATCTTTAGAGATATATAACTTATATGGTGAATTAGTTTTAACTTCTAATGCAAAAAGAAATATAAATACTGAATCTTTAAGNAATGGNATATATCTAGTNAAGATAAAAGATGANAANGCATTTAGCATAAGTAAAATTATTATATCAAAATAAATTATTANAAATAAAATATTAATGGAACACATTCCATTAATATTTTATTTAATTTTGTAATATGGAAACATTTTTAGCAACAATCATTGCT
The DNA here is from genome assembly GCA_002715565.1 of Flavobacteriales bacterium. GTDB lineage: Bacteria > Bacteroidota > Bacteroidia > Flavobacteriales > BACL11. Next base: position 24,374 of record PAZP01000010.1, on the reverse strand, counting down.
TTTATTTTTATTTTTACAGGTATGGGGATAAAAATATTGCTTAAAAAAAATGGTGAATTTGCAGGAACTTGCGCAAGTCAAAATCCTTTGATTAATAAAAATGGTGAAGTATGTGGACTTTGTGGAAAAATGCCAGAAAATTGCGAAGAAGCTAATTAATAATCTTAGACTCTAAAGAAGGACTAATATAAGTTTTCCAATCTCCATTTTTACTGGTATAAATCAAATACACTTCTAAATTTTTATTGCTTAAAACAAACTCCTTAGTTTTTTTAACACCCATAACCATAAAGGCAGTTGCATATGCATCAGCCAAAATACATTCATCATGAATTACAGTTACACTTAATAATCTATTATTTGCCGGAAATCCAGTAATAGGACTAATTATATGAGAATATTTTGTATTATCTTTAAGAAAAAACTTTCTATAATTACCTGATGTTGCCAATGATTTATTTTCTAATTCAATTATTATCTGAAAACGTTTAGAATAATCAATAGAATCATTAGGTTTATCAATACCTATGCGCCATTTTTTATTATAATTTTTACCACCAGCTCTAATTTCACCACCAACCTCTACTAAATAATTTGTTATACTTTTTTGAGCTAAAAAAGAAGAAATCAAATCAACTGTATATCCCTGGGCTAATGAATTAAAATCTAATTTCATGGGTTTTTCTAAAATTAATTTATTACTGTTTAATTTAATCTTATCAAAACCAACGCTACTTAAAATTGACTTAAAAAAAACTGAATCTATATTCTTNGTATCACTTAAGTTATTTTGATAAAATCCCCAAGCATCAATTAATGGATATATTGAACAATCAAAGTTGCCTTCTGTTGTTTCGTATACTTGTTTAGCAATCTTAAATACTTCTAAAAACAAAGTATCTAAAACTACATCATGATATTCGTTAACTCTAGAAATAACTGAAGAATCATTATAAATAGATAATGAATTATCTATTTTTAACAAAATACTATCAATAGCTTGCTGATAATTTATACCATTTGGTGAAAAATATTTTATATGATAAAATGTTCCTTGAGTTGAGCCAAAATTCTTAACTAATATTTCATTATTAGGATTTGAACATGATAATACTAATAATAAAACATATAAATAAATATATCTCATAAATCTCAAGAAAAAATTTACCCCCCAAAATCATCAAAACGGACATTTTCATCAGGTATACCCCAATCATCTGCCATTTTTAATACAGCTTGATTCATAAGCGGAGGACCACAGAAATATAATTCTATATCTTCAGGCGCTTCATGATTTACTAAAAACTTATCAATTACAACTTGATGTACAAAACCAACAAATCCATCCCCTTTAGTGTCATCTAAATTTTTCTTTTCTATCCAATTATCTTCAGGTAAAGCGTCAGACAAAACTAAATGAAATTTAAAATTAGAAAACTCTTTTTCTAAATCTCTAAAATAATGAATATAAAATAGCTCAGCTCTAGATCTACCACCATAAAAATATGTAACCTTTCTACCAGTTTCTAAGGTTTTAAATAGTTCATATAAATGAGATCTCATAGGTGCCATACCAGCACCACCACCAATATACAACATCTCTGCATCACTCTCATTAATAAAAAACTCTCCATATGGCCCTGAAATAGTCACTTTATCTCCTTCTTTTAAACCAAATATGTAAGAGGATGCAACTCCCGGATTCACATCAAGCCACTTGTTGTTGGCTCTATCCCAAGGTGGCGCTGCAACTCTAACATTAAGCATTATTTTTCTGCCTTCCGCAGGATAAGAAGCCATAGAGTAGGCTCTGACAACCTCTTCTTCATTTTTCATTACGAGATTTCTTATAGCCATTTTACCTTCGGCCCAATCCTTTTCAAACTTATCACCTTCTCCTGGATGATCAGTAGGGTGAGCTGCAATATCCATTTCTGAATATTTTACTTCACATGCAGGTATTTTTATTTGTATATAACCTCCAGCCTTATAATCCATATCTTCAGGAATCTCAACAATAAACTCTTTAATGTATGTAGCTACATTATAATTAGAAACTACAGTTGCCTCCCACTCTTTAACACCAAAAACCTCTTCTGGTATAGTTATTTCCATATCTTCTTTAACTTTGACTTGACAACCAAGTCTATAATTTTCGGCAATCTGCTTTCTTGAAAAGTGGGGTTTTTCGGTTGGCAAAATACCTCCTCCACCTTTGTGAACTTGACATGTACACTGTATACATGTACCACCACCTCCACATGCAGATGGAAGAAAGATACCTGCATCACTTAAAGTAGTAAGTATTGTATTTCCGGCCTCAACTTCTAATTCCTTTTCGCCATTAATATTTATTTTAATCTTACCAGATGGTGTTAACCTAGCTTTTGTAAATAGTAAAATACTAACTAAAGCAATTATAACTGTCAAAAAAACAGCTATACTACTAATAATTGTTGTTACGCTTATACTAATTAATACCATTTCATTTAAATTATAATTTAATCCCCATAAAACTCATAAAAGCTATCCCCATCAAACCAGTTATGATATATGTAATACCTAATCCTCTTAATGGTCCAGGAACATGAGAATATCGTATTTTTTCTCTAATCGCAGCAAGACCAACTATTGCTAAAAAGAAACCAAATCCAGATCCTAATCCAAAAACAGTTGCTTCTGTTATATTAGTGTAAGCTCTTTCTTGCATAAACAAAGATGATCCTAAAATTGCACAATTAACAGCGATAAGTGGTAAAAATAAGCCTAAAGAACCATACAATGCTGGAGAAAACTTTTCTATAATCATCTCCACAAGTTGAACCATAGAAGCAATAACAGCTATAAACATAATAAAAGATAAAAATGATAAATCAACATTTTTAAAGGAATCATTAATCCAAACTAAAGCTCCTTCTTGAAGCACATAATTTTCTAATAAGTAATTAATTGGAACGGTAATCGACAAAACAAATACTACAGCTCCACCCATTCCTGCTGATGTTTCAACTGTTTTAGAAATAGCTAAATATGAACACATACCTAAAAAATAGGCAAAAACCATATTTTCAATAAATACTGCCTTAATAAATATATTAAATAATTCTTCCATGTTAATTTGATTCAATTAGTTTATTGTTACGTGATCTTTGAATCCATATAAGTATACCTACTGTTATAAGAGCCATTGGCGGTAAGATCATCATACCATTATTTTCATATCCTAAACTATAAATCCCTAACTTTTCTAGAACTGGATATCCAAATAAAGTTCCAGAACCAAGCAATTCCCGAAAAAATGCTACTATTATTAATATTATACCATATCCAAATGAATTACCCAAACCATCTAAAAAAGCTTTTCCAGGTTTATTAGCTAATGCAAATGCTTCAAGTCTTCCCATAATAATACAATTAGTAATTATTAAACCAACAAAAACAGAAAGTTCCTTACTAACATCAAACATAAATGCTCTCAAAAATTCATCAACAAGTATTACAAGTGTAGCTATTACAATCAATTGAACAATTATTCTTATTCTAGATGGTATAAGGTTTCTCATTATTGAAACAACAACATTAGCAACAGAAAGAACAAACAACACAGACATAGCCATAACTACAGCTGGTTTTAATTGAACTGTAATGGCTAATGCAGAACAAATACCTAAAACTTGAACAGTAATTGGATTATTATCATCCAATGGATCTGTTAATAATTTTCTATTCTTTTTGGAAATCATAAAATTAATATGTTATTGTATCATTTAAAGACGGAACACTATCCATCTCTAACATTAATAAATTAACTTCTCTATCTTTCTTTTTCTTTTCTAAATAAGGTAAATACATTTCTAATCTTTCTAACAACATATCAGTAACACCATCTGACGTTATAGTACCCCCAGATATACCATTTACAGCATATAAATTTTCAGGNTCTACACCTCCTTTTNTAACTGCAATTGAAATAAGCTTATCAGCTTCAAAAATATTTTTTCCTGCAAATTGATCTTGAAAGAAGGGCTGATTTATTTCAGCCCCTAGTCCAGGTGTTTCAGCTTTGTGGTCAAAAACTGCTCCATAAACAGTATTTAAATCTTCTTCTAAAGCTATAAAACCCCAAATTGGTCCCCATAAACCTTTACCTCTTAATGGTATTATNTATTTTATTTCATTACTGATTTCACTAATNAATAATGGCAAAACTTGTTTTTCCTTTTCTTTTTTAAGNTCTACTGATAAATCTACATCAAAAGCTGAACCATTTACAACCTCTCCATTTGAATTNATTAATATTTCTTCTTTGATGTAAATAGGATACACTATTTCTGAAGAATCTCTTAGTATATTAACACCTATTGAACTTAAAATGTTTTGTTTTTTCTCTAATTCAATATTTTTATCTTGNAACGGTTTTAATTGTATAAAAGTAATAGATANAATAGCTGCNACTAAGATTACCATAATAATTGCAAATGAAAAAGTATATGTATTCTTATTAACATCCATGATTAACTTTTAATTCTTTTTAGTCTTTTTTTAATATTTGTACCAACTACATAATGATCAATAAGAGGAGCAAAGACATTCATTAATAGAATAGCTAACATCATTCCTTCTGGATAAGCAGGATTAAATACACGGATAACTATCGCAAAAAAACCTACAAGTAATCCATAAATAATTTTTCCTTTGTTAGTTTGTGATGCTGTAACAGGATCAGTTGCCATAAAAACAGCTCCAAAAGCAAATCCACCAATTAAAAGATGAACATGTGCAGGTGTATTCATTAAAACATTCATACCCCATAAATTAAACAATAATGCTGTTATATATCCTCCTAAAAAAGTGGATAAAATAATTCTCCAACTTCCAACGCCAGTATATATAAGAAATAATGCCCCCAATAATATAGCAATAAAAGAGGTTTCTCCAATTGAACCTGGAACAAAACCCATTATTGCATCATATGAATTCCAAAGTAAGCTATCCCAAGACGTATTATTTGCAGCTAGAACCCCAAGAATAGTTTCTCCAGAATAACCATCAGTTAATGCACCATGAACCCATACTTTATCACCTGACATATATGAAGGGTATGCAAAAAACAAAAAAGCACGTGCTGTTAAGGCAGGATTTAAGATATTCATTCCTGTGCCTCCAAATACTTCTTTACCTATTATCACTGCAAAAATAACTGAAATTGCGAGCATCCATAATGGAACATCAACTGGCATGATTAATGGAATAAGCATTCCTGAAACAAGATAACCTTCATTAACTTGATGCCCTCTATATACAGCAAAAGCAAATTCAATAGTTAATCCAACACCATAAGAGACTATAAGAAGTGGTAAAAATTTCCAAAAACCAAAAATAAAATTTTGAAAGAAATTAGCTTCTTTTCCTACTGCAAGATGATATTGATCACCAATGTTCCATAAACCAAATATAATACAAGGAAGAAGCGACAAAACAACAAATGCCATTGTCCTCTTTAAATCAATTGCATCTCTAATGTGAGAGCCAATATGTGTAGTATGATCTGGAACAAAAAGGAAAGTTTCAAAAGCATCATATGCAGGGTACATCTTTTCAAGTTTACCCCCTTTTTGAAAATGAGGCTTAACAGATTCTAATATATTTTTAAGTATTTTCATTAATTATTCTCTTTTCTAACTAAATCTAATCCATATCTTAACAATGTCTGAACTTCTATTTTAGATGTACAAACAAATTCACACAATGCAAAATCTTCAGGAGCAACTTCATAAATACCTAAATTTTCCATCAACTCTATATCTTCAATCATGATAGACTTAATTAGTTGTGTTGGAAAAATGTCCATCGGAAGAACTTTTTCATATTGACCAGATACAACATATGCTCTTTCCTCTCCATGCATGTTAGCATTTAAATCATATTTTTTCTTTGGCTGTAGCCAAGAAAAAAAACTTCTAGAAGCTGAAAACTTATTAAAACCTGGCAATATCCACCCCAAAAATTCCTGACGATTACCTTCTTCAATTACTGTAATTGAAGTATCATAAAATCCCAAAGCACCATTTACATTTATCTTATTACCAGTTAATACATCTCCAGAAATAACCCTGTTATTTCCATCTTTTATATTATCAATCAATAAATTATCAATTGTAGCGCCTGCAACTAATCTATAGTATCTAGGTTTTATAACTTGTGGTCCAGATAGGGAAACAATTCTAGAGACATCATACTTTCCTTCTGTAAAGAATCTAGCTATAGCAATTATATCTTGAGGTTGTAGATACCAAACAACATCGCCCTTATTTATTGGATCAATATGATGAATCTGAACACCGACATTTCCAGAAGGATGTGGGCCAGAAAATTTGTTTATTTGTACACCTTTGATATTAGAAAAAACCTTAGAGGCATTAATATTACCATCTACATTTAAATGAGTTTTACCATTTGTTAATTTTGACACATAATTTATTCCTACTTGAAATAGTTCATCCATGCCATATAATGCAAAATCATTATCAATAGTTAGTGGAGCAGTATTAAAAGTAGATATAAAAATAGATTTTGGCATATCCTTTGGATTGGCAACAATATCATATGGTCTCTGTCTAACAAAAGGCCATAAACCTCCATTTAACATGTTTTTAATAATTTCATCTCTAGAAAATCTAGAAGAATCATTAATGTTAAAATTTTCGTAACTAATATCTTCCGAATTAGCTGAAATAATTATTTCTAATATTCTTCTTTTTTTTCCCCTGATAATGTCAACGACCTCTCCACTTGCTGGTGAACAAAACTTAATGTTTTGATTATATTTATCAAAAAATAAAGGTGTTCCAGATTTTACTTTATCACCAATTTTCACTGATAATTTTGGTGTTACTCCATGAAAATCTGTAGGCTTTACTACATATTTATTCGGAGATTTAGAAGAAGCATAAACTTTATCAGCTTCACCATTGATATTAATATTTAATCCTTTATCTATCTTTATAACTTTCGACATACGCTAATTAGAATTAAGTGTGCAAATTTATAATTTTGCATCCATATATTTATAATTTATAATATTTTTTTAAATGCAATTTTTCAAAATACTAACATTTATATTAACAACTCTTATTTTAATGCCTGCTAATAAAAATAAATTAGAAAAAAAAGAGTTTTTTGAGAATGAAAGCTTTACAAAAAACATAAAAGCCATAATTACTCAAAAAAATCAAAAAACTGTACAAACACCATTGATAAATTTGAATTCCAAAGAAAAAATCAATATCTCTTTTGATGATTTAGATGGTGATATTAAAAGTTTTTATTACACAATCATACACTGCAATTCTAATTGGACAAAAAGTCAATTAATGAAATCAGAATACATTACTGGTTTCCATAAAAAAGAAATTATTAATTATGATTTTTCCTTCAATACAATCCAAAAATATACGCACTACCAATTCACTTTTCCAAANACTGATATAAAACCAAAATTATCNGGAAATTATATTTTAATAATTTACAATGAAAAAGATGAAAAAGTAGCACAAAAAAAAATTATGGTTTTAGACAATAAAACTATNATNAAAGCAAAGGTNAAAAGAGCAACACTTTTTANAGACAGAGANACAAAACATGAANTTGATTTTGATATANCATATTATAATAATTTAATTNTTAGTGATCCTNTTAATGAAATTAAAGTAACGATAACNCAAAATAATAGAACTGATAATTGTATTAGTAATTTAAAACCAATTTATTATAATGAAAATAAATTAACNTATGATTATGAGGAAGAAAATACATTTTATGCTAATAATGAATTTAGNCATTTTGACACNAGAAGCTTAAGATACCTTTCTTCTAAAATAGAAAAAATTGATTTTGATACAAATTATAACGTATATTTATTTGAAGATAACGTAAAATCTTTTGATCNATACTCAATCGAACCTGATATAAATGGTNGTTTTTTTATTAATTGTCAAGAAGCTTGGAATTCAGAAATAGAAGCTGAATATACTTGGGTTCACTTTTCACTAAATACAAAACAGATGAAAAATAAAAAACTATATATAATTGGGGAATTTTGTGATTGGAAAATTCGAGAAGAAAATAAATTAAATTATAATCATAAAAAAAATATATATGAAAATGCCATTTATTTAAAACAAGGATATTATAATTATCAATATGCCGTAGTAGAAAATAATTTAAATAATTTAAATACAAAAATTATTGAAGGTTCACATTATCAAACAAAAAATGATTACTACATATACGTTTATCAAAAAGCTTTTGATAGCAGATATGAAAAATTAATTGGCTATAAAAAAACTTCATCCAAAGAACTTTTTTAATTTTGACAAATATTTAAATTTTAAACTGAAATAATAATTATGTCAAACGGATTTTACAAAGTACCTAAAGCTATCAATGAACCTGTTAAATCATACAAACCAAATAGCCATGAACTAAATGAAGTTCTTATTGAATATGAAAAAATGTACAACAACAAAGTTGATATACCTATGTATATCGGTAGTAATGAAGTTTTCACAAAAAATAAAAAAAACATCTCTCCTCCCCATGATCATAAACATATAATTGGCACATCAAATTATGGAAAAAAATCAGATGTAGAAAATGCTATAAAAGCTGCAATGAATGCAAAAATCCAATGGAGTAGTATGAGCTGGGAAAATAGAGCATCTATCTTTTTAAAAGCAGCAGATTTATTAGCTGGTCCATACAGAGCAAAGATGAATGCAGCTACTATGATAGCACAAAGCAAAAACGTATATCAAGCTGAAATTGATGCTGCTTGCGAATTAATTGACTTTTTTAAATTTAATGTTCAATATATGAGTCAATTATATAAAGAACAACCTGAATCACAAGAAGGAATGTGGAATAGACTTGAACATCGACCATTAGAAGGATTTGTTTTTGCAATAACTCCATTTAATTTCACATCTATCTGCGCAAATTTATGTGCGGCACCCGCTATGCTAGGTAATGTAATTATTTGGAAGCCTGCTGAAACACAAATATACTCTGCAAAAATAATCATGGACCTTTTAAATGAAGCAGGATTACCAAAAGGTGTTATTAATATGGTTACTGTTAGTGGTCAAGAAATATCGGAAATTATTTTTAAAAGCAAGCATTTTTCAGGATTGCATTTTACTGGAAGTACAAAAGTATTTAGAACTCTATGGAAAACTATTGGAAATAATATCGAAAAATATGTTTCGTACCCAAGAATAGTAGGTGAAACTGGTGGAAAAGATTTCATTATTGCTCATAAATCATCAATACCAAGTGAAGTAGCAACATCAATATCAAGAGGCGCCTTTGAATACCAAGGTCAAAAATGTTCAGCTGCTTCTAGGGCATATATTCCTTCCAATATATGGGAAGAAGTTAAAAATCATATTATTAAAGATGTTAATGAATTTAAAATAGGTCCCCCTAATAAAACTTCAAACTTCATTAATGCAGTAATTTCTGAAAAAGCATTTGATAGTATAGTTTCATATATTGAATATGCAAAAAATTCAGATCAAGCAAAAATAATTGCGGGTGGCAAATATGATAAATCGACTGGTTACTTTATTACTCCAACAATTATCACGACTAATAATCCTAAATTTAAAACAATGACTGAAGAAATATTTGGTCCTGTTATAACAATTTATGTATACGATTCTGAAAAATGGGAAGAAACACTTGATTTAGTTGATAATACTTCAGAATACGCTCTAACTGGTGCTATATTTTCTCAAGATAGATATGCTATTGAACTTGCAACTAAAGTTTTAGAAAACTCAGCTGGGAATTTTTACATCAATGACAAACCAACTGGCGCAGTGGTAGGACAACAACCATTTGGAGGTGCAAGAGGTTCAGGTACTAATGATAAAGCAGGATCAATATTAAATCTACTTCGATGGGTTTCACCTAGAACTATTAAAGAAACTTTTACACCCGCAAGAGATTACAAATATCCTTTTATTGAAATAAAAAAATAAATTAAGCTAGTGGTGTTGGTCCACCAAAATTAATTGGGATACCTGAAGATGGATCTAAATCCTTAATTTCACCATGTTGATTCTCAAATTTTGAAATATTATCTTTAAGTGCTTTCATCAATCTCTTTGCGTGTTGCGGAGTTAAAATAACTCTAGATTTAACTTTCGCTTTTTTTACACCTGGCATCATTTGTATAAAATCAACAACAAAATCAGATGGAGAATGATTAATTATAGCTAAGTTACTATAAACACCTTCTGCAATATCTTCATTTAATTCAATATTAAGTCCTTCTTTCTTATTATCTTGAGACATAAACTTATTTTAGATTATATTATATATTGTATTTTCTAATTTAAAAACCAAGCCGAGCTAAATCATTTACTATTTTCTTCACTTTTTAAGTAAAGGTTATTTGTTTATAAATGTTCAATACTCTAAATTCTATAAGTTAGAATTATAAAAAAACTATCTTTCATTATTGATTTTTATGATTTTGCTCTATTAATAAATCTTCTTCAGCATTACTAGTAATATTATTACTATCAATTTCAGCCTTAGAACCAACAAGAGTTTCATCTTGTATTAAACCTGTACCAGCAGGAATTCTTTTACCAATAATAACATTTTCTTTTAATCCAATCAATGAGTCACATTTAGCATTAATTGCTGCTTCATTTAAAACCTTAGTAGTTTGCTGGAATGATGCAGCTGAAATCCAACTATCAACTTGCAATGAAGCTCTTGTAATACCTTGAAGAACAGGAACAGAAACAGCAGGGACAGCATCTCGTGCCTCTATCTGTTTTGCATCTTTTCTTTTTAATCTTGAATTTTCTTCTCTCAAAATTCTAGCTGAAACCATTTGACCAACTTTTAATTGATCTGAATCTCCAGCATCAATAATAAACTTCATTCCATATATCTTATCATTTTGTGCTTGAAAAATATCTTTACTTACTAAAGAATTTTCTAAGAAATAAGTGTCTCCAGAATCAGCTATTTGAACTTTTCTCATCATCTGTCTAACTAGAACTTCAAAATGTTTATCATTAATTTTTACTCCTTGTAATCTATATACATCTTGTATTTCATTTACAATGTATTGCTGTACTGTAACAACTCCTTTAATAGCTAAAATATCTGCAGGAGTTATTACCCCGTCACAAAGAGGAGATCCAGCTTTAACATAATCATTTTCCTGAACTAATATATGTTTTGATAATTTTATTAAATATTTTTTCTCTTCACCATTTTTAGATGTAATAATAATCTCTCTATTACCTCTTTTAATTTTACCAAATGAAACTGATCCATCAACTTCAGAAACTACTGCAGGATTAGATGGGTTTCTTGCTTCAAACATTTCAGTTACTCTTGGTAAACCTCCTGTAATATCACCACTAGATCCAGCAGATCTAGGAATCTTTGCTATAACTGCACCCTTACTAATCTTGTCTCCTTCATCTATAGATAAATGTGCCCCTACTGGCAAACTGTATTCTCTAGCACCAATAATTACTACAGGAGTTATTTTTTTATTTCTACTATCAATAATTACTTTTTCTTTATATCCAGTCTGCTCATCAGATTCTACTCTGAATGAAAGCCCTTCAACAATATCATTAAATTCTATCTTTCCATCTTGTTCAGAGATAATTACAGCATTATACGGATCCCATTCACAAACTAAATCCCCTTTTTTAACATTGCCTTCTTTTAAATAAATTGTGGCCCCATAAGGAATAATAGTAGTAGACATTATAATACCATTAGCATCATCTATAACTTTAGCTTCTGCAGATCTACTAACTACTATTTCCTTCTTAATATCCTTTGATTCTTTATAAGTAACAGTCCTTAAATCCTCAATTTCTAAACGACCATCTTTTTTAATTATAAATGAAGAGTCTACTTCCGATCTAGAAGCAGTACCTCCAACATGGAAAGTTCTCAAAGTAAGCTGAGTACCAGGCTCACCAACTGATTGTGCTGCTATTACACCAACGGATTCTCCTACTTGAGCCATTCTATTAGTAGATAATGATTTTCCATAACACATTCTACATATACCTCTTCTAGATTGACAAGTCAAAGCAGAACGCACTTCTACCATTTCTATCCCACAATCTTCTATTTCTCTAGCAACTTTTTCAGTAATCATATTATTAGACTCAACCAATAATTTATTTGTTTTAATGTCATAAACATTATGTAAACTGACTCTTCCTTGTATTCTATCAGAGAGGGGTTCTATTATATCTTCATTATCTTTAAGAGCATATACTTCCAAACCTCTTAACGTTTCACAATCATCTTCTGTTACAATAACATCTTGAGCGACATCAACTAATCTTCTAGTTAAATATCCCGCATCTGCAGTTTTTAATGCAGTATCAGCAAGACCCTTACGAGCACCATGAGTTGAAATAAAATATTCAAGTATAGACAGTCCTTCTCTAAAATTAGTTGTAATTGGATTTTCTATAATAGATTCACCATGATCACCTGATTTTTTAGGTTTTGCCATTAAACCTCTCATACCTGATAACTGTCTAATTTGTTCTTTTGAACCTCTTGCCCCAGAATCGAGCATCATGTATACAGAATTAAATCCTTGGTTATCTTTACTAATATTCTTCATAACAGTATCAGTTAATCTTGCATTAGTAGTTGTCCAAACATCAATTACTTGATTATATCTTTCATTATTTGTAATAAAACCCATTGCATAATTAGATCTAATTTCATCAACCTTTTTATTTGCGTCATTAATTAGGTTTTCTTTTTCTTCCGGAACTATTACATCACCTAGATTAAATGAAAGTCCACCTTTAAAAGCCATATCGAATCCTATAGTCTTTATTGCATCCAAAAAATGAACAGTATTAGCAACGCCACATTTTTCAAGAACTTCACCAATAATATTTCTTAAGGATTTTTTAGTCAGTAATTCATTTACAAAATTTACTTCATTTGGAACGTATTCATTAAAAAGTACTCTACCTACTGTAGTCTCAATAATTGAAAAATTATTATCTTGCTTGATTCTTAATTTTATAACAGCATGTAAGTCTACTTTTTTCTCATTATATGCAATTTTAACTTCTTCAGAAGAATAAAATATCATATTTTCTCCTAATACTTTGAAATTTTTATCAGATATCTTTTTCTTAGTCATATAATAAAGTCCTAATACCATATCTTGAGATGGAACAGTAATTGGTGCTCCATTAGCAGGATTTAAAATATTATGTGAAGATAGCATTAAAACTTGTGCTTCTAAAATTGCAGCAGCACCTAGTGGTAAATGAACAGCCATTTGATCCCCATCAAAATCCGCATTAAATGCTGCACAAGCTAATGGATGTAATTGTATTGCTTTACCTTCTATCATTTTTGGCTGAAATGCTTGAATACCTAATCTATGTAATGTTGGAGCTCTATTTAAAAGTACGGGATGTCCTTTCATTACATTTTCTAATATATCCCAAACAACTGGTTCTCTAGCGTCAATAATTTTCTTTGCTGATTTAACAGTCTTAACTATACCCCTTTCTATTAATTTTCTAATAATAAAAGGTTTATATAATTCTGCAGACATATCTTTAGGCAAACCACATTCATGTAATTTTAATTCTGGACCTACAACAATAACTGAACGTGCAGAATAATCTACCCTCTTTCCTAATAAATTTTGACGAAATCTACCTTGTTTTCCTTTCAATGAATCAGAAAGTGATTTTAAAGCTCTTTTGCCATCTGCTTTAACGGCTGCTGATTTTCTTGAATTGTCAAAAAGAGCATCTACTGATTCTTGTAGCATTCTTTTTTCATTCCTTAAAATAATTTCTGGAGCATTAATCTCCATTAATCTTTTTAATCTATTATTTCTAATAATTACTCTTCTATATAAATCATTTAAATCGGAAGTTGCAAATCTACCACCATCTAGCGGAACTAAAGGCCTTAACTCGGGCGGTATAACAGGTATAATCTTTACAGTCATCCATTCAGGTCTATTTTCTGTATGATCCTGACCTTCTTTCATGGATTCAACAATTTGTAATCGCTTTAATGCTTCAGTTTTTCTCTGTTGAGAAGTTTCATTTTCAACTTGAGTTCTTAATTGATATGAAAGCTCATCAAGATCCAATCTTGCCAATAAATTGTGTATTGCCTCAGCACCCATTTTCGCAACAAATTTCTTTGGGTCTTCATCGCTAAGATATTGGTTTTCAGATGGTTGAGCATCAAGAATATTTAGATACTCTTCCTCAGTTAAAAAATCTAAATATTTAATTGGTTCTCCATCCGCATTTACAGTATTCTCACCTGCATTAATAACAACAAATCTTTCATAATAAATTATCATTTCCAACTTCTTTGAAGGCAATCCTAACAAATATCCTATCTTATTAGGTAGTGTTTTAAAATACCAAATATGTGCTACTGGAACAACTAAATTAATATGTCCGATTCTTTCTCTACGTACTTTTTTCTCTGTCACTTCAACTCCACATCTGTCACATACTATACCTCTGTATCTGATTCTTTTATATTTACCACAATGGCATTCAAAATCTTTTGTTGGACCAAAAACTCTCTCACAAAATAAACCTCCACTTTCAGGCTTATAAGTTCGATAATTTATTGTTTCTGGCTTTGTAACCTCTCCAGATGATTTTGCTAAAATATCTTCTGGAGATGATAAACTAATTTTAATAGTATTTATACTTTGTGCTTTCTTATTTCTTTGATTATCTCTCATAATAAAATTTTATTCAAATGATACTTTTAAACCTAAGCCATTCAACTCATGTAATAAAACATTAAATGATTCTGGAATGCCGGCCTCAGGCAACTCTTTTCCTTTAACTATACTTTCAAATGCTTTTGCTCTACCTATTACATCATCTGATTTTAAAGTTAACATCTCTTGAAGTATGTTAGATGCACCATAACCTTCAAGTGCCCACACCTCCATTTCACCAAGACGTTGACCACCAAATTGAGCTTTACCTCCAAGTGGTTGCTGTGTAATTAAAGAATATGGGCCAATTGAACGAGCATGCATTTTATCATCTATTAAGTGACCAAGTTTTAGCATATAAATAATTCCAACCGTTGCTGTTTGTTCAAAACGTTCACCTGTACCACCATCATAGAGATATGTTTGTCCCAATCTAGGTAAACCAGCTTCATCTGTCTCATGATTTATTTGATCTATATTTGCCCCATCAAAAACAGGAGTGTAATATTTTTTTCCTAATTTATGACCTGCCCAACCTAAAATAGTTTCATATATCTGACCTAAATTCATTCTAGAAGGAACACCTAATGGATTTAATATAATATCAACTGGAGTTCCGTCTTCTAAAAATGGCATATCTTCATCTTTTACAATTCTTGAAACTATACCTTTATTTCCATGACGACCAGCTAGTTTATCTCCAACTTTAATTTTACGCTTTTGCGCAATTTGAACTTTGGCTAATTGTAAAACACCAGAAGGTAATTCATCACCTATAGTAATAGCAAAACGTTGTCTTCTATGCTCTCCATAAATATCATTATATTTTCTAAGATAATTTTGAATCGTCTCATTAACCAAAGAATTTGATTTAACATCTCCAGTCCAATTATATGGATCTATCATGGTGAAATCGATATCTAATAATATTTTTTTTGTAAATTTTTCACTTTTCTTAATTACAAACTCACCCAAAATATTTTTTACACCTTTTGATGCTTTTCCACCAATCAAATTATATAGTTTAGAAGCAAGGAGATTTTTTAAGTTAGCAGATTCCTTTTCAAAATCTTTATCTAATTTATCTAGTAATTCTTTATCCGAAGATTTTGATCTTCTGTCTTTTATTGTTTTTGAAAAAAGTGATTTTCCAATAACCACCCCTTCATCAGCAGGCTTTGTTTTTAAAGAAGCGTCTTTAACATCACCAGCCTTTTCGCCAAAAATCGCCCTTAATAGTTTTTCTTCAGGAGTAGGATCCGATTCTCCTTTAGGTGTTATTTTACCAATTAAAATATCACCTGTTGTGGCATATGCTCCAACACGTATCATACCATACTCATCTAAATCCTTAGTAGCATTTTCAGAAATATTAGGTATATCTGCTGTTAACTCCTCTGCTCCTCTTTTAGTTTCTCTTACATTAACTAAATGTTCTGAAATATGTAATGATGTAAATAAATCTTCTCTAGCAACTCTTTCAGACAAAACAATAGCATCCTCAAAATTATATCCTTTCCAAGGCATGAAAGCAACTTTTAAATTTCTTCCAATTGCTAATTCTCCGTTATTAGTGGCATAACCATGACATAATACTTGACCTTTTTTTATTTTATCCCCAACTCTCACTATTGGCTGAATATTAATACATGTTCTTTGATTTGTTTTTTGAAATTTAGTCAAATTGTACTCTTTCTCACAATCATCAAAGCTAGTAAGCTCCTCAGCTTCTGTTCTATTATACTTAACTTTAATAACATTTGAATCAACATACGTCACAATACCATCTCCCTCAGAGTTGATCATTGTCCTTGAATCTCTAGCAACATCAGGTTCAATACCTGTTCCTACTATTGGAGAATCTGTTCTTAATAATGGTACTGCTTGACGCATCATATTAGAACCCATTAATGCTCTATTAGCATCATCGTGTTCAAGAAATGGTATCAATGAAGCAGCAATTGAGGCTATTTGATTAGGAGCAACATCCATTAAGGTAACGTCCTTTGGTTGAGCTATTACATAATCTGATTCACTTCTAGATTGAACTCTATCATTAAGAAATTTTCCATTTTCTGATAATTCTTCATTTGCTTGAGCGATAATTTCTTCTTCCTCTTGCTCAGCACTCAAATAAATAGGATTATTAACAATATCTACCTGTCCATTTTCTACTTTTCTATATGGAGTTTCAATAAAACCTAATTGATTAATCTTTCCATAAACACTTAAAGAGGATATAAGACCAATATTCGGTCCTTCGGGAGTTTCTATTGGACATAATCTTCCATAATGTGTATAATGCACATCTCGAACTTCAAAACCTGCTCTTTCTCTTGTTAATCCACCTGGTCCTAGTGCAGATATTCTTCTTTTATGTGTCACCTCAGCAAGAGGGTTTGTTTGATCCATAAATTGTGAAAGTTGTGATGTGCCAAAAAATGAATTAATAACAGCAGATAATGTTTTAGCATTTATTAAGTCTATAGGTGTAAACACCTCATTATCTCTAACATTCATTCTTTCACGAATAGTTCTAGCCATTCTACTCAAACCTACATTGAATTGACTTGACAATTGTTCACCAACTGTTCTAATCCTTCTATTGCTTAGATGATCAATATCATCTACATCAACTTTAGAATTCACCAATGAAATTAAATTACTAATTATAGAAACAATATCTTCATTTGTTAAGACCATCTTTTCTGGATCTATATTTAATTTTAATCTTGAATTAATTCTAAATCTTCCTACATGCCCTAGACTATATCTCTGATCTGAGAAAAATAATTTTTCAATAATTCCTCTTGCGGTTTCGTCATCAGGTGCTTCAGCGCTTCTAAGCTGGCGATAAATATGTCTTACTGCCTCAACTTCAGAATTAGTTGGATCCTTTTGTAGGGTATTGTAGACTAATGTATGATCAGCAGAGGAATCATCTTCTTTATGTAATAATATAGTTTCAACACCTGAATTTACAATTTCAAGAATATGTGATTTTTCAATAATAGTATCCCTTTCTAAAATAATTTCATTTCTTTCAATTGGAACTAATTCACCTGTATCTTCATCAACAAAATCATCTACCCATGATTTTAATACTCTAGCTGCTAATTTTCGACCAACAACCTTTTTTAAACCACTTTTTGAAACCTTTATTTCATCTGCCAAATTAAATATTTCTAATATATCTCTATCTGATTCATAGCCAATTGCTCTCAATAATGTTGTAACAGGTAATTTCTTTTTTCTGTCAATATACGCATACATTACATTATTAATATCAGTAGTGAACTCTATCCAAGAACCTTTAAAAGGTATCACCCTAGCTGAATACAATTTTGTTCCATTAGAATGAAAACTTTGACCAAAAAACACTCCAGGTGATCTATGCAATTGAGAAACAACAATTCTTTCTGCACCATTTATAACAAAACTCCCTTTTGGTGTCATAAAAGGTATATTTCCAAAATATACATCTTGGACTATTGTTTCAAAATCTTCATGATCTGGATCAGTACAATATAATTTTAATTTTACTCTTAAAGGAACTTTAAAAGTAAGTCCTCTTTGTAAACATTCTTCTATTGAATATCGTGGTGGATCAATAGAATAATCTATAAATTCTAAAACAAAATTATTTCGTGAATCAGTAATTGGAAAAAGCTCTTCAAATGCTTTATAAAGACCTTCATTTCTCCTTTCTTCTAAAGTAGTTCCTATTTGAAAGAACGAACGAAAGCTACTTAGTTGAATATCCAAGAAGTCAGGAAAATCAACTGTATTGTTCGTAGATCCGTAATTAATTCTTTGAGTATTATTTGATGTTGCCAATGCAGTAAATTTAAGTTAAAAAAAAGTAAATAAAAAAATTAATCTAGATTAATAATGTAAACAGAAAAGAAATTACTTAATTTCTACCTCTGCTCCAGCTTCTTGCAATGCTTTCTGCATTCCTTCAGCTTCATCTTTACTTACTGCTTCTTTAACAGTTTTTGGTGCACTATCTACAATATCTTTTGCCTCTTTAAGACCTAACCCTGTAAGTTCTTTAACTGCTTTTACAACTTTTAACTTTGCGGCTCCAGCTGATGTTAAAACAACATCAAACTCTGTCTTTTCTTCACCACCAGCTTGTTCTCCACCACCGCCAGCTGGACCAGCAACAGCAACCGCTGCTGCTGCAGCCGGTTCAATACCATACTCTTCTTTAAGTATAGTTGCTAACTCATTTACGTCTTTTACTGATAAGTTAACTAATTTTTCTGCGAAATCTTTTAAATCTGCCATTTTTATTATTTTATTTGATTAAACATTCTTTTTTTGGAAGCATTCTTTATTCTCTATTTATTTTTTTCTTCTAAAGTTTTTAGTATTCCTGAAAGCTTATTACTACTAGCTTTTAAAGCAGAAACTACATTCTTAGCAGGTGATTGCAATAGAGTAATAACATCACCTATTAATTCATTTTTAGATTTTAAGTCAGCAAGGATAGACAAATTATCATCTCCAATATAAAACGTATCCTCAATATGTGCACCTTTAAGAGTTGGTTTTTCGTGCTTTTTTCTAAATTCTTTTATTAATTTAGCTGGTGCATTACCTGATTCTGATGTCATTATTGAGGTATTACCTTCTAACACTTCATAAAGTTGACTAAAATCTGTTTGATTCTTCTCAAAAGCTTTCTTTAAAAGTGTATTTTTAACTACCTTTAAAGAAATCTCTCTTTTAAAACATAATCTTCTTAAACTACTATTCTCTTCAGCAGTTAAACCTGAAATATCTGCTAAATAAAAATTTTTATTATCGTTGAGCATCCCATCAAGAACCTCAATTAATTCATTTTTTTCTTCTCTATTCATTATTCTCTAAATTTAAACTAATGTGTTTGTATCTATTTCAATCCCTAATCCCATTGTACTAGAAATGTACAAACTCTTCAAATAAGTACCTTTTGCTGCTGATGGTTTTAATTTTATAATTGTTTGAACTAATTCCTTCGCGTTTTCAGAAACTTTATCAGCTTCAAAAGAAACCTTTCCAACAGAAGCATGAATAATACCATTCTTTTCAACCTTAAAATCTATCTTACCTTTTTTTACATCCATAACTGCCTTACCAATATCTTGTGTTACAGTACCTGATTTTGGATTGGGCATTAAGCCTCTTGGACCTAAAACTCTACCTAAAGCACCTATTTTACCCATAATTGATGGCATAGTAACAATTACATCAATTTCTGTCCATCCATTCTTTATTTTATCTATAAAATCATCAAGACCAACAAAATCAGCACCAGCAGATTTTGCTTCTTCTTCTTTGTCTGGTGTTACTAACGCTAAAACTTTTAAATCCTTTCCTGTCCCATGAGGCAATGAAGCAACTCCTCTTACCATTTGATTTGCTTGTTTAGGATCAACACCTAATCTAACAGCAACATCAATTGAAGCATCAAATTTAACTTTTGAATTTTCCTTAACAAGTTTACACGCTTCATCAAGTGTATATTTCTTGTTTAAATCAACACTATCCAAAATCTGCTTTCTATTTTTACTAAGTGACATAACTATAACTTTTTATGAAGGAAAATTTCCTTTTACATTAATACCCATACTTCTAGCTGTACCAGCTACCATTCGCATTGCTGATTCTACTTTAAAAGCATTTAAATCTGCCATCTTATCCTCAGCTATTGCTCTAACTTGATCCCAAGTAATATTACCAATCTTAACTCTATTTGGTTCACCAGAACCACTTTTTTTCTTAGCTGCTGCAAGTATCTGAACAGCTGCTGGAGCAGTTTTAATAACAAACTCAAAAGATTTATCTGCAAATACAGTAATTATAACAGGAACTATTGTACCTGCTTTTTCTTGAGTCCTTGCATTAAATTGTTTGCAGAACTCCATTATATTAACCCCTTTTGCTCCAAGTGCAGGACCAACAGGTGGTGCAGGATTTGCAGATCCGCCTCTAATTTGTAATTTGATAATACCGGTAACTTGCTTTGCCATATTCTTATATTTTTTCTACTTGCATAAAATTTAACTCCAATGGAGTTTTTCTTCCAAATATTTTAACCATTAATTTTAATTTCTTTTTTTGTTCATCAATAGCTTCAATTTCAGCATGAAAACTATTAAAAGGGCCATCTATAACTTTTACTGTCTCTCCAACAACAAATGGAATATTAATATTTTCATCTGCTAATGTCATTTCATCAACTTTACCAAGTATTCTATTGATTTCATTTTGTCTCATAGGAACTGGAACTCCTCCTTTTGTTGATCCTAAAAAACCTAAAACACCAGTGACATTTCTTAAAATATGTGGTACTTCTCCAGATAGATTTGCTTCAACTAAAACATAGCCAGGAAAAAAATTTCTTTCTTTACTGACTTTTTTTCCATTTCGAATTTGATAAACCTTTTCTGTAGGAACCAATATTTGTGAAATAAAATCTTTCATTCCTACTCTTTCTATCTCCTTTTCTATAAAAGCAACTGTTTTTTTCTCCTTCCCGCCCATTACTCTAAGAACATACCATTTCATATTTTCTTGCACTTGATAAGTCATTTTTAATTATGAAAAAAAACTATAAAAAACATCTAAGATATTACTAAATACGGAATCCATTATATAAATAATTAAAGCAATAATAATTGATGCTATTGCAACAACAATTGAACTATTTTGTAACTCAGACCAGGTTGGCCAACTTACTTTATTAATTAACTCATCATATGAGCTCTTAATATATGATTCTTTTTTTGGCATATCTTTTTTTTTATGCACGGGTGGAGAGACTCGAACTCCCAGCCAATGGTTTTGGAGACCACTACTCTACCAATTGAGCTACACCCGTTTAACTAGTAAAGGAAGGTTGACTCAACCTTCCTTATTAATACTGTCAAACTTTTACTCTAAAGCAGTTTTGTGATCTGTCCAGCTCCTACTGTTCTACCTCCTTCTCTAATAGCAAACCTTAATCCTTCGTTCATAGCAACACCTGCTATTAACTCCACAGTAATTGTTAAATTATCTCCAGGCATAACCATTTCAGTACCAGAAGGTAAAATAATTTCACCCGTAACATCAGTTGTTCTAATGTAGAATTGCGGTCTATACTTATTATGGAAAGGGGTATGTCTACCTCCTTCTTCTTTCTTTAATATATAAACTTCAGCTTCAAACTTTTGATGAGGCTTAACAGAACCAGGCTTACATATTACCATTCCTCTTTTAATATCAGTCTTTTCAATACCTCTTAAAAGAAGACCTGCATTATCTCCTGCTTGGCCTTTATCTAATATTTTTCTAAACATCTCAACTCCAGTAATTGTAGATTTTAAATCTTCAGCACCCATACCAATAATATCTACAGCATCACCTGAGTTAATAATACCTCTTTCAATTCTACCTGTAGCAACAGTTCCTCTACCAGTGATAGAGAAAACATCCTCAACAGGCATTAAGAAGTCTTTGTCAGTTTGTCTTTCTGGCTCAGGTATGTATGAATCAACATGTCCCATTAATTCCATGATTTTTTCTACCCACTCAGCTTTACCTTCTAAAGCACCTAAAGCAGAACCTTGAGTCACAGGAATATCATCTCCAGGAAATTCATAGAAACTTAACAGCTCTCTAATTTCCATTTCAACTAATTCTAGTAATTCAGCATCATCTACTAAATCTACTTTATTAATAAATACTACTAATGCAGGTACACCAACCTGTCTTGCTAGAAGGATATGCTCTCTTGTTTGAGGCATAGGCCCATCAGTTCCAGCTACAACTAGTATTGCGCCATCCATTTGTGCAGCACCAGTTACCATATTTTTAACATAATCTGCGTGACCAGGACAATCTACGTGAGCATAATGTCTGTTATCAGTTTGATATTCAACGTGCGCAGTGTTAATAGTTATACCCCTTTCTTTTTCCTCAGGAGCATTATCGATTTGATCAAATTCTCTTTGCTCTGCTAATCCTTTATCAGCTAACACCTTAGTGATTGCAGCAGTTAGAGTAGTTTTACCATGATCAACGTGACCTACAGTCCCAATATTTACATGGGGTTTCGATCTATCAAAGGTTTCTTTTGCCATAATTTTAAAAATTTAACTCAAATTTAACTTAATTAAATAATATTTCAATTATTTATTTTTTTTTCGAGCCGATGACGGGAATTGAACCCGTGACCTCTTCCTTACCAAGGAAGTGCTCTACCTCTGAGCTACATCGGCATTAGAGCGGGCGAAGAGATTCGAACCCTCGACCTACAGCTTGGAAGGCTGTCGCTCTACCAACTGAGCTACGCCCGCTTATTATTATATTATTAAGTGGGGGGAGCAGGATTCGAACCTGCGAAGACATAAGTCAACAGATTTACAGTCTGCCCCATTTGACCGCTTTGGTATCCCCCCTTCTCAAAACATACAATATTTTGCCCATTAAGCTCAAAGGTCAGCAAAATTATATTGTTTTTTAATTATTACAAATTTTTGAATGATAATTAAATTTTGAAAAAAATATCTAAATACGAGACAGTAAAATCACATTTTAATATTTAGATTTATAAATACAATAATGAAATACAAAAGGATACTATTAAAACTCAGTGGTGAAGCACTAATGGGTGATAAAAATTATGGTATAGATTCTAATTTGTTAGAAAAATATTCTAGCCAAATCAAAAAACTTCATGGATCAGGGATAGAAATTGCTATTGTCATTGGAGGAGGTAATATTTATAGAGGAATAGAAGCTGAAGAATCAGGAATTAATAGAGTCCAAGGAGATTATATGGGTATGCTAGCAACATTGATTAATAGCATGGCTTTACAAAGTCATCTAGAAAAATTAGAATGCGATACAAGACTAATGTCAGGGTTTAATATTGATCAAGTATGCGAACCTTTTATCAGGAGAAGAGCTATAAGACATTTAGAAAAAGGAAGAGTCGTGGTCTTTGGAGGTGGTTGCGGGAATCCATTTTTTACCACTGATACAACTGCTGCCCTCAGAGCAGCAGAAATCAATGCCGAGGCAGTAATGAAGGCAACAAAGGTCGATGGGGTATATGATAAGGATCCAAATAAATTTAATGATGCTACAAAATTCACTCAATTGACTTATCAACAAGTATTAAGTGATGAAATAGCCGTTATGGATAGTACAGCTATTGCTCTTTGTAAAGACAACAATATTCCTATACTCGTCTTTGATATTTTTAAAAAAGGAAACATTTCAAAAGCTGCTGCAGGAGATTCTATAGGATCACTTATAAGTTAATTTTCACAAATCACACATTATGAATGAACAAGACATCCAAACTAGTATGAACAAAAGTATTGAAGCGATCCAAAGAAACTTTAATACCATTCGAACTGGAAGAGCTAATGCATCACTTCTTGATAGGGTTTCTGTTGAATATTATGGGACTGATACTCCTCTAAAGTCCTTAGCAACAATTTCAACTCAAGATTCGCAAACAATATCAATACAACCATTTGACTTATCATGCTTGCAATCTATTGAAAAAGCAATCTCAATGAGTGATTTAGGTATA